>NZ_JADGHZ010000089.1 GCF_019683595.1 Sphaerobacter sp.
GAGACGGTCCACGGACCGTCTCGACCGCGAGGAACGCGCTGCTACTTGGCGAGCGCGGTCAGGTAAGCGCAGTAGGCGCGGCGGCCGCGGCGCATGCTCTCCAGCCGCATCGACTCGTTTGGCGCGTGGACGTTGCCGTCCGGCGTGCCGAAGGCGAAGAAGACCATGTCGGCGCCCAGCTCGCGCTGGAAGATCTCGGCGACCGGGATCGTCCCGCCCTGGCGGGCGACGACCGGCGGCTTGCCGAAGATCTGCTCCAGCACCCCCATCGCCGTCTTGAGCGCCGGGTGATCCCGGCGGATGCCGAACGGGCGGGCGGAACCGGGGAAGCGCTCGACGGTCGCCGTGGCCCAGGGCGGGCAGTGCTTCTCGACGTGCCGCTCGATCAGCGTCAGGATCTCCTCCGGGTTCTGATCGGCGACCAGGCGGCAGGTGATCTTGAAATGGCCCTCGGCCGGGGTGACCGTCTTGACGCCCGCGCCCTGGAAGCCGCTCCAGATGCCGTTGATGTCGAGCGTGGGGCGGGCCGCCACGCGCTCACCCGGGCTGTAGCCGGGCTCACCCCAGAGGGCGGGCGCGCCCACCTTCTCCCAGTAGGGGCCGGCGCTCGCCTGCGCGGCCGCCAACTCCGCACGCTCCTCCTCGCTCAACTCCCGCACCCGGTCGTAGAAGCCCTCAACCGCGACGCGCCCGTCGGGCGTGTGGAACGACGCGGCCAGATGGGCGGTGACCTGCGCGGCGTTGGGCACGGCGGCGCCGAACATCCCGGAGTGCAGGTCCGTGGCGGCGGTGCGCACATTCACCTGGCAAGCCGCGATCCCCTTGGCGGTGAGCGTCACCCCCGGCTGATCGAGCGAGGGCTGCCCACCGTCGGCGCTGATGATGAAGTCGCAGGCGAGCTTCTCGCGGTGGTTGGGCATGAAGGCGGGCAGGCTGGGGCTGCCGATCTCCTCCTCGCCCTCGAAGAAGAATTTCAGGTTGATCGGCGGGCGGCCCTGGGTGCGCACCAGCGCCTCCACACCCTGCAGCGCCACCATGACGTTGCCCTTGTCGTCCGAGGCGCCACGGGCGTAGAGCTTGCCGTCGCGCAACTGCGGCTCGAACGGCGGCGAGGTCCAGAGGTCGAGCGGGTCGGGCGGCTGGACGTCGTAGTGGCCGTAGATCATCGCGGTCGGCTGGGCGTCATCGACGTGCCAGGCGCCGAAGACGACCGGGTTCCGCTCGGTCGGCAGCAACTCCACCTCCGGCACGCCGATGCGGCGCAGGTAGTCCGCCAGCCACTCGGCGGCACGCCGCACGTCGCCCTGGTGCTCCGGGAGAGCGCTGACACTCGGGATCCGCAGGAACTCCTGGATCGCTTCCAGGTGCTCCTGCTCGCGCTCCTCCAGATAACGGTCGCACTCGGAAAGAGACATCGGGTCTCCTTTCATGTTGCGTGAGCCCTCACCCCCGGCCCCTCTCCCAACGTTGGGAGAGGGGGAAGGGGTAAGGGCGGCTACTCAATCACTCCCAGCGCCACCAGCCGGCTGCGCAACTCCGCCGTCTCCTCGGCCGTGAGCGCGGGAATTGGCCGGGTCATATGCGGGCCACAGATGCCCTTCAGCGCGAGCGCGGCCTTGTACGCAGCCGGGAAAACCCCGATGCGGCAGGCATCGGTGACGGCCGCGACCAGCCCCTGCAGCGAGTGCGCGGTGGCGAAGTCCCCCTCGCGCATCGCCTTGAAGATCCCCGCCTCGGCCTCCGGCACGACGTTCACCGTGGCGCCGATGATCCCATCGCCGCCCGCGAACAACGCGCTGGCCAGGAGGTTGTCGGAGCCGGTCAGCACCGTGAAGTCGGGGTGGTTCGCCACCGCCCGGACCACCGCGGTGAAGTAGCCGAAATCACCGCTGCTGTCCTTGATGCCGATGATGTTCGGGTGCTCGGCCAGCCGCGCGACCGCATCCACCGCGATCGGCACCTTGGTGAGCCGCGGGATGTTGTAGAGGATGATCGGGATTGGGCTCGCTTCGGCGACGTACTGGAAGTAGTCGATCACCGCGGCGGTGTTGAGCGGGAAGTAGAACGGGGGCGGCACCAGTGCGCCGACCGCGCCGCTGCCCTCCGTGGCCTTCAGGTCGGCCACGATGTCGTCCACCACCGTGCCGGCCGCACCGGTAAAGATGGTCCCGCGGCCTCCTGCCGCCTCCATCACCGTGGCCAGCACCTCCTGCCGCTGCGCGCGGGTCAGGCCGTTGCACTCGCCCGTCGACCCCAGGATCGACAGCCCATCGATCCCGGCATCGAGCAGGGCGGTCACCAGGCGGCCCACACCGTCGCGGTCCACCTGCCCGTCCGGCGTCAGCGGCGTCGCCATTGCCGCGTAGACGCCGGGGTAGCGTGCCGTCCGCTCACTCATCGGTACCGTGCTCCCTCGTATCCAGCTTGTCGGGGGCAACCCCGCCTTGCTACCGTGGCGGCATCGTAGCACAGTAGGCGCCAACTCGGAGCACGAGCCTGGAGAACGTGTAGAATCGGGCATCCTGAGAGACGCCCGTCGGTGCGGAGAGCGGATGGAGCAGGAAGATGACAGCGGGAGTGCAGGGGAGCGGCGCGACGCCCGCAGGGGATGCGGGCGCTGAGGCGCCGGTGGTGACGGAGCGGCGTCAGACGCTCACGGTCGCGATGCGCCGGGAAATCCTCGGCGATCTTGCGCGGGAAATCGGCGCCGGCGCGACGGTCGAAGGCGACCGGCTGATGCTGGACGCCGGGCAGGGCGTTACCCTCGAAGGGCACGTCGAGCCGGACGGCACGATCGTCCTCACCTGGTGGATGACCGCCACCGCGCCGCAGGGTCATCCCCGCTGGCGGAACGTGGCGGCCGAGCTCACCGGCGAGGGCGAGGCGATCTACACCTCGGCACTGGGCGGCGGCTTCCTGGTCGAGGTCACCCAGCAGAGCGCGACCGCCCGCGAAGCCGCCCGGCTGGCCCGCAGCCCCAAGCCGGTCGAGCGCGTCCGCGCGCTCATCGCCACCTTCCCCGAGCGCGTCGCCGCCCTCCCACCCGAGCCGGTGCCGGAGTATCTGCTGCCGGAGGAGCAGGGCTAGCGGCTGGCGCAGCGGGGCTGACAACGAAAAGCCCACTGAAGGGGCCGGAGACGCGGCGCCCAGTTGGTTGCCGGATCGGACCAGCCTGCGGGTGAACATCGCAGCCCGTTCAGTGGGCTTTCCCCTCTTCAGCCCCGGGCACGAGCCGACCGCGTAGACCCGATTAGCTCGTCAAGCTCGCTGAGCCGACTGGGAATTCGATGCTGACCGCCTACGACCGCCTGGGTCTCTGACCGACTCAGGACGGATCGGTGCTCTGCGCGGCCAGTTCCGATTCCACCACGCACTGGAGCGCGGGCAAATGCTCTTCAATGATCTCCGAGACCTCGTCAAGCCGGAGATCTAGGTAGGCATGCGCAGCGACATTTCGAAAACCATAAACGGCCCGCCAGCGGATCTCGGAGAGGCGGGCCTTCAGCGCCGCGGACAGCTTTCCCGTCGCCTCAGCAAGTGTCTGTAATCGCCACAAGACGGAGTCTTGCACATCGACATCGTGCATGAACGCTTCACGACCGGCACGTGTTCGCGACTGGATCAGCGCTATCGATTCCCGAATGTAGATCAGGTAGCGAAGGTCCCGCGCGTCGCTCACAGCGCCACCGCCTCGCGTTCGATGCGCTCGGCGAGTTCGGAGGGACGGCGGATCTTGTAGACGTCAACGTCGCGGCCGAGGGCCTCCTGAAGATCAAGGATGAGCTCGCTCAGGTCCAACACGGAGCGGCCCGGCTCGAACTTGACCAGGAAGTCGATGTCGCTGTCGGGACCGGCTTCTCCACGCGCGACCGAGCCGAAGACGCGGACGTCATACGCGCCATGCCGCGCGGCGATCCGCAGGATCTCGGCTCGCCGCGCCCGCAGCTCCTCCAGCGTCACGACTCGCTCGGTGCTGTCCATCCGGCTTTCAAGCCCCTCGCTACCGGCAACGTTCAACGGCCATTTTACTGTTCTTGCGAAACGACTCCGCACGCGCCGTCACGGTTTGCGTTCTATCGTCGCTGGTGGTCATCCGGCGCTCGCGCGATGGACAAATGCGTCGCTACGAGTGGCAGCTAATGCGCAGCCCCAGCTACGTCCCGCGCTTCCAACGCTGGTGCTCGATCGCGGTGCAGCGGTCGACGATGACGGTCAGGCCACCCTGCTCGGCGATGGCGATCGCCTCGGGGTTGATGATGTCGAGCTGGAGCCAGAACACTTTGGCTCCGACGGCGACGGCGTCGCGGGCGATGTCCGGCGTCACCTCTGGACGGCGGAAGACGTCGACCACGTCGATCGGCTCCGGGACATCCAACAGCGAGGGATAGGCCCGCTCACCCAGCACCTCCTGCTCGGCCGGGTTCACGGGGATGATCCGGTAGCCCTGGCGCTGCAGGTAGGCGGCCACGCCGTAGCTCGGCCGGTTCGGCTTTGACGAGAGCCCGACGATCGCGATCGTGCGCGCCGTGCGCAGGATCTCGTCGATCGTCGCGGGGTCCTGGTAGCGGCTGAGATCGACCGCTTCCTCATAGGTCATACGTTTGCGCGCTCCTCTCCGAGCCGTCGTCGGCTCCTGGAACATGCTAGCAGGCCCCACCCCAGCGGGAAAGGCGGGGCCCATCTCGCCTGCCAGTCACACCTATGGCGTAGAATAGTGCGTACGTTCGCGCAATTGGGGTTGGCAGGGCTTGCATCGATACGCTATAATTGTCACGGAATCGAACATCAGTTCTGATTCAGCGCAACCGTAGGGGGCTCATCATTGCCACGGACCAAAAACGCAGAGACAGGCCGGGGAGCGGATATGGCTGAGGCGAAGACGACACGACGCACACGCGCGGGGACGGCGCAGGCCGCGGCGCCCGCCGCAGTGGCGGAGCGTGAGGAGCGCGCCGAGCGTGGCTACACCGGCGCGGATATCCGCGTGCTGGAAGGAATCGAGGCGATCCGCACCCGCCCCGGCATGTACATCGGCTCCACCGGCACGACTGGGCTGCACCACCTGATCTGGGAGGCGCTCGACAACGCCACCGACGAGGCCATCGCCGGGTACGGCAAGAACATCTGGGTCGAGATCGACCGGGACGGCTGGGTCACGGTGCGGGACGAGGCGCGCGGCATGCCGTTCGACCTGAAGGAGGTCAACGGCAAGACGCTCCCGACGGCCACGGTGATCATGACCGTGCCCCACTCCGGCGGCAAGTTCGACCAGGGGGCGTACAAGACCGCTGGCGGCTTGCACGGCGTCGGTGCCACCGTCATCAACGCGCTGTCGGAGCGGCTGGAGCTCACCATCTGGCGCGACGGCCAGCAGTTCTTCCAGACCTTCACCCGCGGCGTGCCGGGCAAGCACACCATCACCCCCTGCGACCCGAAACGCACCGGCACCCAGCTCCGCTGGCTGTTCGACCGCGAGATCTTCGCCGACCCGGCCGTGGGCTACCAGCGGGACGTAGTCGAGAGCCGCCTGCGCGCCGCCGCCTACCTCAACCGCGGCATCGCCTACCACCTGCGTATCTGGGACGATGACGCCGGGGAGATGGTCGAGCAGACCTTCCACTCCGAGCGGGGCCTCGTCGATTACGTCGAGGAACTCCGCCCGCGCGACAAGGAGAGCCAGCCGCTCTTCAAGGAGGTCGTGGCCATCGCCGAGACGCGCGATGACGTCGTGATCGAGGTGGCAGTGCAGCCGAACCGGGGCGAGCGCACTCGGGTGGTCTCCTTCGCCAACGGTGTGCGCACCGTCGAGGGCGGCACGCACGAGAGCGGCTTCCAGGCGGCGCTGACCAAGGTGCTCAACGACCAGGCGATCCGGCTTGGCGTCACCAAGAAGCGGGAATTCGACGCCGACCTGATCCGCGAGGGCCTGGTCGCGATCGTCTCCGTCAAGCTGACCAACCCGCAGTTCGAGGGGCAGACGAAGAACCGGCTGACCAACAGCGGAGTCGACGGGATCGTCCGCTCGGTCGTGGGCGACGCGCTGACCCGCTGGATGGAGGCGAACGAATCCGCGGCGCGGGAGTGGGTGCGTACGCTGGAGCAGCGGCGCAAGGCACGCGACGCGGCCAAGGCGGCGGCCCGCCTCGTCATGACCGGCAAGAGCCGTCGCAACGGCGCGCTGCTGGACGCGACGATCTCCGACAAGTTCATCCCGTGCAACACCAAGGACCCGGAGCGCGCAGAGCTGTACCTCGTCGAGGGTGACAGCGCGGGCGGCTCGGCCAGCCAGGGGCGCTTCTCCGATTTCCAGGCGATACTGAAGCTCAGCGGCAAGCCGCTGAACGTGGCGCGCGCCAACATCGAGCGGGTCGCCAAGAACGAGGAGATCCGGACCCTCTTGCAGGTGATCGGCACCGGCTCGCGGCAGGCGTTCGACATCTCCCGGCTGCGGTTCCACAAGATCATCATCATGACCGATGCCGACGTGGACGGCATGCACATCCAGGCGCTGCTGCTGACGCTCTTCCTCCAGGAACTGCCGCAGTTGATCGAGCGCGGGCACATCTATCTGGCGGCGCCGCCGCTCTACTCGGTGCGCCAGAACGGCAAGGTGACCTGGCTGCGCGACGACGAGGCGCTGCGCGAGTGGATGAAGGGCCGCAAGGGTCCATTCGAGCTCAAGCGCTACAAGGGCCTGGGCGAGATGAACCCCCGGGAGCTGCGCGAGACGACGATGGACCCGGAGCGCCGCCGCCTGCGCCGGGTCACGCTGGAGGACGCCGCCCTGGCCGAGCGCATGGTCTACGAACTGATGGAGGACACCAACGCCGAGGGGCGCCGCACCTTCCTGGCGCAGCGCGCACGGAAGTACCAGGAGATTGATGTGTAGGCGCGGTGGGAGAGGTGCGGGTCCGCGATCTCTTACCAGCGCGGGTGGCGACGGGTCTGAAGCGGTGGCATGTGCCCGGGGCTAAAGCCGCCGGGCTGACACGGCGAAGCCCACTGAAGGGGCTGGGGTTCGCGCGCTTCGCGCCGTGGCCGACGGGGCAAGCATCGCTGATCGCGAAAGGGACTAGGTAGTGTCGCGCTGGCGTTTGTTCTATCACCTCGTCTGGACCACCAGGGATCGCCAGCCGTTCATCACGCCCGAGTGGGAAGCGCGCGTGCACGCACGATTGCGGGAGGCGGCCGAGCGTCACGGGATTATGGTTCACGCAGTCGGCGGCACTGACGATCACGTTCACCTCGCGGTTTCGATTCCGCCGACCCTGCCGGTAGCCACGGCAATCCAGCGGATCAAGGGAGCGAGTTCGCGGATGATCAACGAGGAGTTCGGTGACGGGTTCGGGTGGCAGGCCGAATACAGCGTCGATTCGTTCGCGGAGCGGCACCTCCCGCGTGTCGTCTCGTACATCGTGGATCAACGCCGCCATCACGCAGAGGGAACGCTGTGGCCCGCTATCGAGGAGCTACCAGGACCACAGATCCTCAACGCCAGTGGCGGACACCGGTAACCCCAGCCCCTTCAGTGGGCTTCGCCTTGTCAGCCCGGCGGCTTTAGCCCCGGGCACGCGCCACGGCGCCGGATCCGTTGGCCACCCGGCAGATGCGCCATATGCGGGTCTCAAACGCGGCACTGGCCCCTGTCGCCGCGGGCGACGAACCTGAACACCGATTGCGGCGCCGGCCCCTCACGCGGCTCGATCGGCTGGCCGAGGGGCACCGCGGGACCGGATGAGTCCCCGGCAGCCGCCCGCGGCCCGGCGCACGCGCGATCTGCCGGGGCACCGGCCAGGAGCCGAACCACGTGAGCGACATCGACCGTACGACCGAAGGACACGACCGAATGGCAACGACTGTCTACACCAACGGGCATGAGGAGACGATCGAGACCGAAGAGTTCTCGACCCTGTTCGAGGACGCCTTCGTCCAGTACGCCCTGGCGGTCGTCACCAGCCGCGCCCTGCCGGACGCCCGCGACGGGCTCAAGCCGGTGCAGCGGCGCATCCTCTGGTGCATGTACGAGAACGGGCACCGCTCCAACCGCCCGACCGTCAAGAGCGCGTCGGTCGTGGGTGACGTGCTGAAGTCGTACCACCCCCACGGCGACAGCGCCGTCTACGATGCAGCCGTGCGCATGGCACAGGACTTCACCATGCGCTACCCGCTGATCGAGGGGCAAGGCAACTTCGGCTCGATCGACGGCGACGCCGCCGCGGCCTACCGCTACACCGAGATGCGTCTCTCGCCGGTCGGTGAGCTGCTGCTGCGCGACATCGAGCAGGAGACGGTCCCCTTCGAGCAGACCTATCTTCAGATGCCGAACGTGGTGCAGCCGGTCTACCTGCCGGCGCGCATCCCGCCGATCTGCAATCCCTCTTCCGGCATCGCGGTCGGCCTCTCCACCGACATCCCGCCGCACAACTTGCGGGAGGCAATCCGCGCCGCGATCGCGCTGCTCGACAACCCGGAGATGACCGTCGATGAGTTGATGAAGATCCTCCCGGGACCCGACTTCCCGACCGGCGGCCGGATCATCGGCACCGACGGCATTCGCGCCTACCTCGAGAGCGGCAAGGGGCGACTGGTCATCCGGGGCGAGGTGCGCCTGGAGGAGGAGCTGCGCCAGCGGAATCTGGTCGTGACCGAGATCCCGCCCATCTCCCGGTCGCGGCTGGTCCGCTCGATCATCAACGCCGTCAACGACGGCAAGGTGACCGGCGTGATCGACGTGCGCAACGAGTCGGACGACGAGAAGGGCACGCGCATCGTCATCGAGTTGGAGCGGAGCGCGACCCCGGAGGTCGTACTCAACCAGCTCTACCGCTTCACCGACCTGGAGACGGCCGTCAACGTCAACATGGTCTTCCTCTTCGGCGATCCGGGCCAGCCGGCCCGCCAGCCGCGGCGCACCGGCATGCTCGACCTGCTGCGCTACTGGAACCGCCACCAGATCGACGTCATCACCCGGCGGGCCGAGTATCAACTCCGCAAGGCGCAGGAGCGGCTGCACGTCGTCGAGGGGCTGATCATCGGCGCCGCGCACGCCGACGAGATCGTTCGGATCTTCCAGCAGGCGCGCGACCGGAACGTCGCCAAGGAAAAGATCAAGGTCAAGTACAACCTGACCGACATCCAGGCGGACGTGATCGCGAACATGACGCTGGCGCAGGTCACCCGGCTCGACGCGGCCAAGTACGCCGAGGAGAAGAAGGAGCTCACCAAGCGCATCAAGGAGCTCCAGGCGCTGCTGGCCAGCGAGGCGAAGAAGGTGGCGCTGCTCAAGGAGGAGTTGACCGCCATCGCCCAGGAGCACGGCGACGACCGCCGCACCCGCATCGACCGCGAGGGACAGGAGGAGATCGCCTCCGTCGCCAGCCTGATCGAGGAGCGGCCGATCCTGATCGTCGCCAGCCAGAGCGGGCGGGTCAAGGCGCTGCCGGAGAACGCGTTCAAGCGGGCGCGCGCCGGACGGACGGCGAAGGGCGAGGGGCTGGCCGCCATCGTCCCGGCCTCGACGCTCGACTACCTGCTGGTGCTGACGCGCGGCGGGCGGGTCTACCTCAGCCGCGGGCACGAGGTGCCGGCGGGCACGCGGGCATCGAGTGGTGAGCCGGCGCAGAAGGTCTTCGGCCTCAAGCCGGACGAGGCACTCGCGACGATCCTCCCGGTGGACGAGCTCACCGAGGATCGCTACGTGGTCTGGTTCACCGCAAACGGCAAGGTGAAGAAGACATCGCTCGCTGAGTACCGGACCATCACCAGCGCCGGGCTCAACGACCTGCGCCTGCTGGGCGACGACCGTGTCGTCGCCGCGACGCTCGCCGAGAAAGGCGGCGAGTACCTGGTGATCGCCAGCAACGGGCAGGCGCTCCGCTTCGCCGACGACGAGGTACGCGCCACCGGCCGCGACGGCCAGGGGGTGAACGCCATCGCGCTCAAGGCCGGGGCCGAGGTCGTGACCGCGTTGGCGATCCCGCCCAAGAGCGACGGCGACGTGCTGGTCGTCACGGCGCAGGGCATGGGCAAGCGGACGGCGCTCAAGGACTTCCCGGCCAAGCGCCGGGCGACGTCCGGCGTGGCGGCGATCGCCCTGGCGAAGGGCGATCGGATCGCCGGAGCGGCGCTGGTCGGCCCGGACGACGACGTGGTGCTCGGTGCGGCCGGGGGTCAGGCCCTCCAGGTGACGGTGAAGGACTTGCGGCGCCAGGGCCGGGCGACCAAGGGCTCGCGACTGATCGAGGTCGACAAGAACGACCACGTCGCGACCATCGCCCGGGTCGGATAGCGGTTCACACGGCGGGTGCGAACCACCCGCCGCTGTGTATCGCGCGCGGCGTGAGCACGCGGGGGACACAGACTGATGTCCGAGTGGTTCCAGGCGCAGAACGCGGTGGTCCAGGCGATCCTGGGCGGCGGGCTCACCTGGTTCATCACCGCGCTCGGCGCCAGCCTCGTCTTCTTCACGCGGCGCATGTCCCAGCCGCTGCTCGATGCGATGCTGGGCTTCGCCGCCGGGGTCATGATCGCGGCCAGCGTGTGGTCACTCCTGTTGCCCGCGATCGAGCTGGCCGAGGAGACGGGTCGACCCGGTTGGGCGCCGGCGGCGATCGGCTTCCTCCTCGGCGCGGCCTTCCTCCGCCTGGCCGACTTCCTCTTGCCGCACCTCCACCTGGACCAGCCGGAGAGCAAGGCCGAGGGCTTCCACACCACCTGGCGGCGCACCACGCTCCTGGTGCTGGCGATCACGCTGCACAACATCCCGGAGGGGCTGGCGGTCGGCGTCGCCTTCGGTGCAGCGGCCGAGGCCATGATCACCGGAGATGTCGGACCGACCCTGGCGTCCGCCATCGCACTGACCATCGGCATCGCACTGCAGAACCTGCCGGAAGGCATCGCGGTCGCTATGCCCCTGCGCCGGGAGGGGATCCGGCCGCTGAAAGCCTTCTGGTACGGGCAACTGTCGGCCGCCGTCGAGCCGATCGCCGCCGCGATCGGGGCCGCGGCGGTGATCGTGATCACGCCGATTCTCCCCTACGCCCTGGCCTTCGCGGCGGGCGCCATGATCTTCGTGGTGGTGGAGGAGCTGATTCCCGAGTCACAGCGCGGCAGCCACGCCGACCTGGCTACCAGCGGCACCATCGTCGGCTTCATCATCATGATGATCCTCGACGTCGCGCTCGGGTAGACACGACGCGGGAGCACGGGCGTCTTTGGAGAGCGGCGGTTGTGGCCGCCGCTCTCCTACGCGGCGGTCGCAACCGCCGGTCCCGACCGAAAGGGACGACAATCGCGCTCGCGGCCGGGGATCCGGACCTGAGAGTGCCATCCTGTAAGGCCACGTTTACGTGGACGACGGCAACCATGTCATCCTGAGCGGAGCCGTCCGCGGCTCCCGCCGCGGACGGCGGAGTCGAAGGATCTCTCTAGTACGTGGTGGCTCCGACGCGAGATCCTTCGCTTCGCTCAGGATGACAGGATTGGCAACACCGGATCGTCCGCTCTTACACGGAGATGACGCACCGGCCACAGCCAGCGAGGGACCGCTGGCTGCGGCCGTCGGGCGCGGACCTCACACCTACGGCAAGGGGATGAAGCGAGGCTGGCGGCGCTCGAAGGTGGTGAGGTGGGTGAAACCGGCGGCGCGGGCGAGCGCGACGGCCTCATCCAAGGCGTAGCCGATATGCTCGGCACGGTGGCCGTCGGAGCCGATGGTCAGGATCTCGCCCCCCATCTCGCGGTACCAGCGCAGCGCCTCCGGTCCTGGCGAGGGCACCCCGGCTCGGCGGGTCGTGCCGGTGTTGATCTCAATGCCGATGCCGCGCTCGATGCAGGCGCGCAGGACGGCGCGGATCTCCTCCTCGTGCTCCCGCTCGTCGAACGGCCCGTGAACGGCGACGCCGTAGCGCTTCGGGACGTCCAGATGCCCCAGCACGTCGAAGTCGCCAGTCTTCGCCAGTTCCAGCAGCTCGGCGAAGTAGGCGGTGTACGCCTCCCGGGCGGGGCGGTCCTCGAGGTAGCGGCGGGTCATGACGAACTCGTCGCCCACGTAGTGGAGCGAGCCGATCACGAAGTCGAAGGGGTGGCCGTTGAGGAGCTGGGCGACCTCGGCCGGGTAGCGGTGCGCCTCACCGATCTCGACCCCGGCGCGGAGCGTCAGCCGGCCGTCGTACCGCTCCCGGCAGCGCTCCAGCTCGGCGAAGAACGCATCGGGTTGGAAGTAGCCGCAGCCGTCGTCACTGGGGACGAAGTCGGCGTGGTCGGTGGTGCACACCTCCGGGATGCCGCGCGCGATGGCTTCCTCGCAGACTGTGCTCAGCGGCAGGCGGCCGTCGAACGAGAAGAGCGTGTGGACATGGTAGTCATGTGGAATCGCGGCGCGTGCCACCGCAGCCTCCCTTACCCTCAGTGATCGTCCGGTGGTCTCGCCAGCGGTCCCAGCCGGCCACCGTCCGCCCCGACAGCCACGCGATTCCCGGCACCCTGCGCGGGGTCGACGACGCAGGATACCAGGGATGGCTCGAGCACGCAGCTTGGCGTCCGCCGGCGCTCCGTGTCCACCCATCCCGTTGACTCTACCATGCGACAGGTCCAGCTCGGCCAATGGACACCTGCCCGCCTGTCCGGTGAGACAGGGCTGGCGGGGAGAGCCAGACAGTGTAGAGCAGCAGGTTCCGCCCGTATCGTTTGCCCCGTTGATGCCGGTAACGTGGAGCGAGGTACCGGAGGGAACCTGACAATGAGCGAGCTGACACAGCGGACGTATGAGCGTCGGTGGTGGACGCTGGCGGTCCTCTCGCTGGCACTCGCGGTCATCAGCCTCGACAACATGATCCTGAACGTCGCGCTGCCGACGCTGGTGCGCGACCTGAACGCGACTTCCAGCCAATTGCAGTGGATCGTCGACTCCTACGTCCTGGTCTTCGCCGGGTTGCTGCTGACGGCAGGGGCGCTGGGTGACCGCTTCGGCCGGAAGCTGGCATTGATGGTCGGCCTCGGCGTCTTCGGAGTCTTCTCGGCGCTGGCCGCGATGAGCGGCACGGCGAACCAGTTGATCGCCACGCGGGCGCTGATGGGCATCGGCGGCGCGCTGATTATGCCGTCGACGCTGTCGATCCTGACCAACGTCTTCCCGCCGGCCGAGCGGGCAAAGGCGATCGGCATCTGGGCCGCGGTCAACGGCCTGTCGATCCCGTTGGGGCCGGTGCTCGGCGGCTGGCTGCTGGAGCACTACTCATGGGGATCGATCTTCCTGATCAATATCCCGGTCGTGGTCGTTAGCCTGATCGCGGCAGCGATCCTGGTGCCGGAGTCGCGGGACGAGAAGGCGCTGCCGCTCGACCCGGTGGGCGCGGTGCTGTCGATCGCCGGGCTGGCCGCCCTGCTCTACGCGATCATCGAAGCACCGTCGGCGGGCTGGACCAGCGGCACGACCATCGGCTGGTTCGCTGTGGCCGCAGTGACGCTGGGCGCCTTCGTCCTCTGGGAGCGGCGCGTGCCCTACCCAATGTTCGACACCGCGCTGTTCAAGAACCGTCGCTTCAGCGCGGCCAGCCTGTCGGTCACAATGGTCTTCTTCGGGCTGTTCGGCGCGACCTTCTTCCTAACCCAGCACATGCAGTTCGTGCTCGGGTTCGACACGCTGGAGACGGGCGTCCGGATGATCCCGATCGCCGTTGGGGTCGGCATCGCGGCGCCGCTTAGCGCGCGCTTGACCGCCCGCTTCGGCTCCAAGGTCATGGTCGCCGCCGGGCTCACCGTCGTGGCGCTCGGGCTCGGCCTGATGTCGACCGCGACTATCGACAGCGGCTACGGCCTGGTGGCGACGTGCATGATCATAGCCGGCGCCGGGATGGGGCTGGCGATGACCCCGGCGACCGACTCCGTCATGGGCGCGGTGCCGAAGGACAACGCCGGGGTCGGCTCGGCGGTGAACGACACCACCCGGCAGGTGGGCGGCGCGCTGGGCGTGGCGGTGCTCGGTAGCCTGCTGGCGACGAACTACAGCGACGGCATGCGCGGCCCGGCCAGCACCCTGCCGCCAGAGGTCGCCGCCGTGACCCGCGACTCGGTCGGCGCCGCGCTGGAGGTCGCTGCCCGGCTCCCCGACCCGGCCGCAGCGCTGGCCCTGGTGAACGCAGCGCGGACTGCCTTCATCGACGCCATGGACACGACGCTCCTGATCGGCATGGGCGTGACACTCGTCGGCGCGGCGATCGCCCTCCTCTTCCTCCCGGCACGGGCGGCGAACGAAGAGGTGACGCCGGAGCTGGCCGAAGCTGCGGACGAGGTCGAGGCGCCTGAGGAAGAGCCAGTCCTCACCCTTTAGCCACGCACCCATCCACTCCTCCCCCACTCCTCCCCGGTCC
>NZ_JADGHZ010000090.1 GCF_019683595.1 Sphaerobacter sp.
CGCGCCCGGCCCCCTGCGGGGGGGGGTGGCGGGGGCCCTGGCCGCCCCCCCCCCCCCCCGCCTCCAGAGACAAATTCCCCACACTCGCGTTTACCATTGCCACTCGTAGACCACTTCGCCGATTGCCTGTCAATTCAGCCACTTGCAAACCTCTTGACGCTAGCCTCGCGAGGCGCTACTGTACGTGCAGAACAAATGTGCGTCATGCTGAGCAACGAGAGGAGTATGCTGGTGGATGGGCTCAGCATCCTGCGCGCCCAATTGAGCTGGACGCACGGGTTGATGGAGCAGGCGGTCGCCGATCTCAGCGAGGAGCAGCTTCACCACTGCGGTGAGGGGTGGACGATTCGATCAATCGCGGCGATCTACGCCCACTGCGTGCAGGCCGAGGACTGGCTCGTCAATCAATTCCTCCGCAAGCAGCCCCCAGTCTTTGAACGGGAAAACTGGGCCGAACAGACGGGGATCCTTCCGTTCCCCGCTCGGGGCGGCTCGCACGAGGAATGGGAAGCCTCATTGCGGGGGGTCAACTTCCCGCGACTGCGCGCCTTCGCCGAACGGGTCTACGCGGCGACCGACGACTACCTCGGATCGCTCACCGAGGCCGACCTCGATCAGACGGTGACCTTCGGCAGACTGGGTGACATCCCGGTCGGAACCTTCCTCGCCAACATCGTTGCCGGGCACGCCGCACATCACACCGGCGAGGTCTGCGCGCTCAAGGGTGTCCTCGGCGGCAAGGGGCTTCCGTTCTAGACGCAGCGTCCGACCATTCGACGGTTGGTAGCGCCGCGAGAACTTCCAGATAAGGGCGGAGCCGGGGCTTCTGCCCCGGCTCCTTGGTAGCTCCGGCCGTCAGGCGACAACCGGAGCGATGTCGTTCTCTTGGAGCAGCCGGTTGAACCCGGCCAGATCCTCACGGATGATCCGGTCCAGATTCGCCCGCTCGGCCTCCACCTGGGCGGCGAGGAGCGCGTACACCTCGCGCGCTCCCTGGGTGGGCGCGTCGTCGGATTCGTCGATCATCCCGCTGAGGGTCGTCAGCTTCTCCTTCAGCCGCGTCAGGCCCGGCTTCGGCTTGTTGGCATCCACCTGGATGAGGGTGCGCTCCACGGCACCCAGCTTGTCCTTGAGCTGGGCCGCGGCCTCCGCGATCGCCGCTTCCTTCCCGACGCGGCGAGCACGGTCTTCCCACTCCTCCACCTGCTTGCGGATGCGACCGATCTGATTCACCGCCTCATGCACCTCGGAGAGCCGGTCGCGGATGGCGCACTTGAGCTCGAACTGCTCCTTCAGCTCCTCCAAGGTCACCGGCAGCCGCGGGTCCGGCTCGACCCGGAACGACTGGGTCAGCACCGTGTCGCCCACCTGGAGTCGCACCTGATACTCGCCCGGGAGGACTTTGGGAGCGACCCCCTCTTCCGCCATTTGAGCGGCCCGGTCACGGCTGACCGGCTCGTCCAGCGGCGTGGCCTTCTCGCCCCGCAGGTTCCAGACGAACCGATTTGCACCGGGGTTCACCGGCACCCGCGGCGGCGTCTCGGACTTGCTGGAGAAGGAGCGGATCACGTTGCCTTCGGCGTCGAGGAAGGTCAGGGTCACCTCCTCCTCCGGCGTGTCCTTCAGCCAGTAGTGCACGATCACGCCGTCGGGCGGGTTCTGCCCGGCGTCGAGGAACTTCTCGACCGAGGTTCCCATTGGCGTCTCGACCGGCACGTACGCCACCGTCACCGGCCCCGCCATCTTGTAGTTGACCGTCCCCGCATCCCGCGTGTAGGCACGGCCATAGACGCGGAACCGGGTGGTCGGGCGGGGCTGGAAGAGGTGCACGTCTTTCGCCTCGATGCCCGCCTCAACCTGCCGGAGCGGGGTGATGTCGTCGAGGATCCAGAACGAGCGGCCGTGCGTGGCCACGACCAGGTCGCTTCCCTTGATCACGAAATCGTGGATCGGCGTGACCGGCAGGTTCGTCTCGAAGCGCTGCCAGTTGACGCCATCGTCGAACGAGATATAGATGCCCGTCTCGGTGCCGCAGAAGAGGAGGCCACGCCGCTCCGGATCCTCGCGGATCACCCGGGTGTACTCGGTCTCCGGGATCCCGTTGGTGATCCGGGTCCAGGTCGCCCCGTAGTCGTTCGTCTTGTAGAGGTACGGGGCGTAGTCGTTGAGCTTGTAGCAGGTCGCTGCGACGTAGACCGTCGCCGGGTCGTGCGGCGAGGGCTCGATGATCGAGATCAACGCCCACTCCGGCAGGTCGGGCGGCGTGACGTTCTGCCAGGTCTGTCCGCCGTCGCGCGAGAGGTGGATCAGCCCGTCGTCGGAGCCGGCCCAGAGGACGCCCGGCTCGTGCGGCGATTCGGCGAAGGCGAAGATAGTGCAGTAGATCTCCGCCCCGCTGTTGTCATCGGTGATCGGCCCGCCCGAGGGGCGCAGCTTCTCCGGGTCGTTGCGGGTCAGGTCGGGGCTGATCGTCTCCCAGCTCGACCCCTCGTCCGTGCTGCGGTGCACGTGGTTCGAGCAGATGTAGAGAACGTTCGGGTCGTGGTGCGAGAAGTGGACCGGGAACGTCCACTGGAAGCGGTACTTCAGGGACTCGGCCCCGGCACCGAAGCCGTGCACCTCCGGCCACACCGTGACGTTGCGCTTCTGGCCCGTCTCAGGGTTCCAGGCGATGAGCCGCCCGTGCCCGGCGCCGGTTCCGATGCCACCGCCGAAGACGCGGTGCGGCGGCTTGGGGCTGATCGCGATGTAGCCGCTCTCGCCGCCACCCGGCTCGACGTAGTTGGCCCAGGTGATGGCACCTTCAAAGCCGATGCTGGGCACGCGCATCGCCCAGTTGTCCTGTTGTGAGCCGTAGACGTTGTATGGCACCTGGTCGTCGGTGATTACATGGTAGAACTGGGCCGTCGGCTGATTGAGGATGCTGGACCAGGTACGGCCGCCGTCGAAGGTGACGCAGGCGCCGCCGTCGTTGCCCTCGATCATGCGGTTGGAGTCGTTCGGGTCGATCCAGAGGTCGTGGTTGTCGCCATGCGGCGTCGGGACCGCGAAGAACGTCTTTCCGCCGTCGGTCGACTTCCACGCTTGGAGGTTCAGCACCCAGACAGTGTCGGCGTCTGAGGGGTCGGCAAAGACCCGCATGTAGTACCACGGGCGCCGCCGCAGCTCCCGGTCGTCGTTCACCTTCTGCCAGGTATTTCCGTAGTCCTCCGACCGGTAGAGTCCACCATCCTCAGCCTCGATAAGCGCCCAGACGCGCCCGGGCTTCGCCGGGGACACCGCCACACCGCATCGGCCCCAGATCCCACCGGGGAGACCGGGATTGCGGGTTATGTCCTCCCAGGTGTCACCACCGTCCAGGCTGCGCCAGAGCCCGGAGTCCTCCCCGCCGCTGATCAGTGCGTGGGGGTAGCGCTGGGCCTGCCAAATGGTCGCGAAGATGACGCGCGGGTTGCTGGGGTCCATGGAGAGATCCGCGACGCCTGCCCGATCACTCTTATAGAGCACCTTCTCCCAGGTAACGCCGCCATCGAGCGAGCGGTACACTCCGCGCTCCTCGTTGCGGCCCCAGGCGTGCCCCAGCGCGCCGACGAACACGATGTCCGCGTTCGCCGGATGGATCTGGATGTCACTGATGTAGCGGGTGTCCGCCAGGCCCATATTACGCCACGTGCGGCCACCGTCGGTCGACTTGTAGACACCGTCGCCGTGGGAAACGTTGCTGCGGATGTTGGACTCGCCGGTGCCCACGTAGATGACGTTCGGGTCGGAGGTAGCGACTGCAATTGCGCCGACAGCCGACGTCTTGAAGTAGCCGTCGGAGATGTTCTCCCAGTACGCGCCGCCGCTCGTCGTCTTCCAGACGCCGCCGGCGCACGCGCCGAAATAGAAGGTCTCCCGTTCGGTCGGGTGACCCGCAACGGCTGACACGCGGCCACCCCGATGGGGACCGATGCAGCGCCACTCCAGCGACCGGAACAGCCTCGGGTCCACAGCTTCCCTCCTCACCGACCGGCAAGCGAGTGCCTAGCTCCGCCGGAAGTTCGGCTCGCGGTGACCACCGCCCGCCGCTCGTTTCCCGCATGCATCCGCGGGGCGATTCTCGTCGGGCACGCGACGTCCTGTCAAGCGAAACACGCTCTAGCCAGTGCCGCCGAGTCGCGGTACGGTTCCGGAGGTACGGGATGGCCTTCAGCCATCCAGGGCAGCAGGAGGGAGGAAGGGTCATGCAGGCGAGAACCGTGGTCGTGCTCGGCGCTGGCCCCGGCGGGTCGGCTGCCGCCCATCATCTGCGACGCTACCTGCCGGACAGCTCCCGCGTCGTGGTCGTCGATCGAACCGACCGTCTGACACTTGGGATCAGCCACTTGCTCATCATGCGCGGCTGGCTCGACGCCGACGCGGCATCGGTTTCCGTTCGCGGCTCCCTCCCGGAGGGGGTCGAATTCGTCCAAGCCGAGGTGCAGGGGATCGACCCGGGTGCGCGGCGCGTCCGCACTTCGACGGGTGAAATTGCCTACGATGCACTGCTCGTGGCGCTCGGCGCCGACCTCCGGGCCGACCTGGTTCCTGGGCTGAAGAAAGCGCTCGACGCGAACGCCGTTGAGGAGTTCTACAGCCTGCCCGGCGCCTCGCGCCTGCGGCGACGCCTGGAGAGCTTTTCCGGCGGCCGGGTGTGCGTCGTGATCAGCCGCCTCCCCTACAAGTGTCCGCCCGCGCCGTACGAGGCCGCGCTCCTCATCGCCGACCGGCTACGGGAGCGTGGTGTCGAAACAGGGGTGCAGATCGACCTCTTTACTCCCGAGCCGTCCCCGATCGCGGCCGGCGGGCCGGAGATGGGGCAGGCGATCCGCTCCACACTCCAGGAGCGGGGCATCACGCTGCACACCGGCGAGGAACTGTCGGCGGTCGACCACGAGCAGCGGAGCGCGACCTTTGCCTCAGGGCGCGAGGAGTCCTGGGATCTGCTTGTCGCCGTACCGCCGCACGCTGCGCCGCGGGTGCTGGTCGAATCCGGGCTGATCGAGCGCGGCTGGCTCATTGCCGACCGCCACACGCTACGGACCGCATTCGAGGGGATCTGGGCCATCGGCGATGCCTCGGCAGTCCCCATGGCCAACGGGATGCCGCTACCGAAGGCGGCCGTCTTCGCGACCGCCGAAGCCGAAGCCGCAGCGCGCGACATCGCGCGCACCCTCGGCGCGACGGCGCCGGAGCCCGCCTTTGAGGGCGTAGGGCGCTGCTGGTTCATCGTCGCGGACGGCATGGCCGGGTATATCGAGGGGCGTTTCCTCGACCCACCAGGGCCAAAGCTACAACTCCACCCCGCATCCGCCGACAACTTCGCGGCGATGCAGGCCGAGCTGCGAGCCTGGAAGGAGCAAGCCCGCCAGGCCTAGTGGAGTCCGCGAGCGGGCGCCGCGGAGGCGCAGCCATAGGAATCTGCGTGGGCAACGTTTGGGACCGCCGAGATGGTGCGCGGGGAAAGCACCGGCGGTGCCTCTGTTATAGTTTCTGTGTGGCATCGGCCGTAGACCGATCGGTGACCGGCTGACCGATGACCGGTTCAGCCTTCACCTTCGCCCGACGCCGGAGAGTCCCGATGGGCCAGACGAACGGGTACCAGCGCAAGCGAGTCCTTCTCCTGACCACTCCGTCCAGCTACCGGACGCCCGCGTTCCTGGCAGCAGCCGAACGGCTCGGGCTGGAAGCGATCCAGGCGGTGGACCTGCCCGAGCCCCTGGCGCGCGAGTGGAATGTCCCGCTCGGTGTGGACTTCACGCAGCCGGAGCGTGCCGCAGAGCAGGTCGCCGCGTTCGTCCGGGACCAGCCAGTCGATGCGATCCTGCCGCTCGACGACAGCGCGACGATCCTGGCGGCGCTGGCCTGCGCCCGCGTAGGACTGCCACACAACGCACCCGATGCGGCCCTGGCGGCACGCGACAAGTTCGTGATGCGGGAGATGCTTGCGGCCGGGGGCGTGCCCGTCCCCCATTTCCAGCGATTCTCAGCCGCCAGCGATCCGGTCCAGATCGCCGGGCAGGTTCGTTACCCGTGCGTGGTGAAGCCGACGCTCCTCTCCGGCAGCCGAGGGGTCATCCGCGCCGACGACCCGGAACAGTTCGTGGCCGCCTTCGCCCGCACCCGGGAGATTCTGGCGGCTGAAGGCTGGGCGCCGGACACCGCGTCCATCCTGGTGGAGGAGTTCCTGCCGGGATTCGAGGTCGCCCTCGAGGGCCTGCTGACGGAAGGCGGACTCCAGGTGCTGGCGCTGTTCGACAAGCCGGATCCGCTCGACGGTCCGTTCTTCGAGGAGACGATCTACGTCACGCCCTCACGGCTTCCTGAAGAAACCCAGGCGGCCATCGCGGAGACGACCGCACGTGGGGCGGCGGCGCTCGGGCTGCGCCAGGGGCCGATCCACGCGGAGTTGCGAATTAACGAGCGGGGGCCATGGATCATCGAGATGGCCGGGCGCTCCATCGGCGGCCTCTGCTCCACCGTGCTCGAGTTCGGCACGGGGTACAAGCTCGAAGACTTGATCTTGCTCCAGGCGGTCGGCGAGCCGATCCCCGATCCAGACATGGCCGCACCCGCGGTCGGGGTCATGATGATCCCAATCCCGGCATCCGGGATCCTGCGTCGGGTTGATGGTGTCGAGGAAGCGTGCAAGGTGCCGGGCATCACCGGAGTCGAAATCACCGCCCGGTTGAACCATCCAATCGCGGCGCTGCCGGAGGGGGCTAGCTATCTCGGCTTCATCTTCGCGCGCGCCGAGTCCCCAGACGCAGTCGAGGCAGCGCTTCGAGAGGCGCACGGCCGCCTACAGATCCACATCACCCCGGAGATCAGGCTCCGGCCGATCGTGGGTCCAGCGCGCTGAGCGCGGCACGCACCCGATGGCGCTACTTCTTGCGGCGAGGTGCGCCGCCGCCTTTCGCCGGGGCACCGCCGGCACCGACTGGGGTCCATCCCTCGGGCATCTGCGCGCCTTCACCGAAGAAGAACTCTTCCATCAGGTCGCGCAGCACCTGCCGATCATCGGGATCGGCCGGGTTGAGGCCATAGTGGTTGATGATGATCGTCTGCTGCTGCTTCCACAATTCCCAGGCGTCGGCGGAGATCTCGTTGTAGATGCGCTCGCCCAATGGACCAGGAAACGGTGGTTTCTCCAGCCCCGGTAGTTCACGCCCCAGCTTGGCACACTTCACCAGTCTGGCCATGCGGCCCTTCCTTCGGCTGCATCGAACTGTCGACTCGCTAGCGTAGCGGATCGGGACGATGGATGTCAAACGTCGCGCACTTGGAACGCGGTGACCAGGCGGCGCACGTAGGGCACGTGCGGGGCTGCCGCGTCCTCTTCTTCGGCCGTCACTGCCGCCTCTCGGCCGTGCCCCTTCGGGCACTGATCGACGCGGGCGCGCAGATCGTCGGCGTGGTCGCACCCGCGCCGCCGCGGCCAGAACCGCGTATGACTCCGATCCGGAAGCGCCAACCGCGTCGCGGCCCGACTCTACCGCTCGCTGGCCGGTCCCAGGGACCGACGTTGGACGCTCTGGCCGCGCAGGTCGCCGCACCGCTGTTCGAGGTCACGGACCTCCGCGCGATCGCCGCCCGTGACGCTCTCGCCGAGACTGAGCCGGACGTCATCGCGGTCTCGTGTTTTCCGCTCTGGATACCTGGGCAGGTGCGGTCACTGGCGACGCGCGCCGCGGTCAACCTCCACCCGTCGCTCCTCCCACGGCACCGGGGGCCGGACCCGCTGTTCTGGGTGTATCGCTCCGGTGACTCACACAGCGGCGTCACCGTGCATCTTCTCTCCGACCGTCTCGACGCCGGGGACATCGTGGCCCAGCAGGCCATCCCCGTGGAGCCGGGGCTCCCCGGCGACGTGCTGGAGGCACGCTGCGCTGAAGTCGGCGCAGACCTATTGGTACAGGTGGTCGCGCAGGCCGTCGCGGGGACACTTCAGCCACGTCCGCAGCCGACGACAGGTGCCAGCTACGAGGGCTGGCCGGAGGACGACGACCTGAAAATCGCTCCGGATTGGACCTGTGCCCGCGCCTGGCATTTCGCCCGCGGCGTCCTGCCGCTGGGCTACCGGCCATGGGTCACTGATGGTCATCGCACCTTCATCATCACCCACGTGCTGGGGTTCCGGCCGGGAGTCCACCTCGGTGCAGCGATCCAGCACCGTCCAGGCGGAACCGCCATCCAGGTCGTGGACGGCGTGCTCGACGCTGAAGTCGCTACAGGAGAGAACGATCCCTAGCCCCCGCGGGCGACGCGCTTCCGCCAATCGTCCAAGGTGTCGATCAGCGACTGCTCGAACGGTATCTCCGGCTCCCACCCGGTGCTCTGCTGGAGCTTGGCGGATGATCCATAGACTACCGGTGCGTCGGAGGGACGTAGCCGCGACGGGTCCGGGCGAACCTCGATCGGCCGCCGGGCGAGCGCCAGCAGACGGTCGAGCACCTGACGGATCGAACGCGGGACGCCGCTGGCGACATTGAAGACTTCGCCGGCCAGTTCCGGCCGTGCCACGAGGCGGTACGCTCGCACGACGTCCCGGACATCAAGGAAATCGCGCTGCGCATCCAGGTTCCCGACCCGAACGACGGGTTCGGTCAGGCCCTGCTCCGCCGCGGCGATCTGGCGCGCAAAGCTGGCGACCACGAAGCGCTCACTCTGTCCCGGACCGATATGGTTGAACGGGCGGACCCGCACGATGCGCATCTTATGGCTCAGGCCGTACTGGACGGCCAGCAAGTCCTGCACCACCTTGCTCACCGCGTACGGGTTGGCAGGCAGAAAGGGCTGCCGCTCGTCGAGGGGCATCGCTTCGGGCGGCGCCGGGCCGTACACCTCGCTCGACCCCGCCACCAGGATCACCGGGTCCAGGCCCAGCGCGTGGATGGATTCGAACAGGTTGATCTGGGCGATGGCGTTGTTGATCAGCGTCGCGCCCGGTTCGGCGAACGCCTCGGGCACCGACGTCCGGGCGGCGAGGTGGAAGACGATATCGGGCGGGTAGCGCCGGAGCAACGCATCCACGGCGGCACGATCCGCCAGGTCGCACGCCGCCCCGGTGACCCCCGGCAACACGGGAGCCTGCCGCCCGCCGATTGCGACGATCTCCCAATCGGTTTCGGCGCGCAGGTGCGCCGCGAGATGCCGCCCGACGAAGCCACTGCCGCCGGTGATCAGTGCCCGCATCGCGTCACATCCGCCGTCCGACCGGCCACGCGCCTTACCGGCCGACCGGGATCTCGGCGGCGGTCAGGCCGGCGGCGTCACGCAGCAGCGCGGCCTTGTCGGTCCGCTCCCAGGGCAGATCCAGGTCAGGACGCCCGAAGTGCCCGTAGGCCGCGACCTGGCGGTAGATCGGCCGCATCAGGTCGAGGTCTCTGATGATCGCCCCCGGACGGAGATCGAAGTGCGCCCGAATCAGCTCCAGGATGCGCTCTTCGTCGATGCGTGCCGTGCCGAACGTCTCAATGTGGAGGGAGACCGGCTGCGCTACGCCGATCGCGTAGGAGATCTGGATCTCGAACCGGTCGGCCAGCCCGGCGGCTACCACGTTCTTGGCGACGTACCGCGCTGCGTACGCCCCGGAGCGGTCAACCTTTGTCGGATCCTTGCCGGAGAATGCGCCACCGCCGTGCCGCGCCATGCCGCCGTAGGTGTCGACAATGATCTTGCGGCCGGTCAGGCCCGCGTCGCCCATCGGCCCTCCGACCGAGAAGCGGCCGCTTGGATTGATCAGAACCCGCGTGTCATCGTCGAGGAGATTCTCCGGGACCACGGCCTTCACGACGACCTCGCGCAGGCCGTCCCGAATCTCCTCGTTCGTCGCCCCCGGGTCGTGCTGTGCTGCGAGGACGATGGTGTCCACCCGTGCCGGCCGCCCATACCGGTACTCGACGGTCACCTGGCTCTTGCCGTCCGGGCGCAAGAAGCCGAGTTCCCCGCTCTTTCGGACGGCAGCCATGCGGCGCGTCAGCGCGTGGGCCAGCGAGATGGGGAGCGGCATCAACTCAGGCGTCTCCGTGCACGCGAACCCAATCATCATGCCCTGGTCGCCCGCGCCGAGCGCATCCAAGCCGTCGCCAGCGTCTTGGTCGCGTACCTCGAGCGCTTTGTCGACCGCTTCGGCGATCTCCGGCGACTGCTCCTTGATCGAGGTGATGACCCCCGCCGTCGTGGCGTCGAAGCCGTACTTGGCGCGGGTGTAGCCGACATCCTCCACCACCTGCCGAGCGATGGCCGGGATATCAACGTAGGTGCTGGTCGTGATCTCCCCGAAGACCACGATCAGCCCGGTGGTGGCGGCCGTCTCGCATGCCACGCGCGCGTCGGGATCTTCGGCCAGGATGGCGTCAAGGACGGCATCGGAGATCTGGTCACAGAGCTTGTCCGGATGCCCCTCGGTGACCGATTCCGAGGTGAAGAGTGTCTTGGCCGCGCGCATGAAACTGGTCGTCACTGGTTGCCCTTTCGCTAGTACGCGATCCGGCCGCAGGGGATGCCGCATGCCGCTCCTCTACGTGCCCGACTGCCACGAGCGCAGGTACTCCTCCTGCTGCGGCGTGAGCTGATCGATGGCGATCCCCATCGCCTTCAACTTCAGCCGCGCCACCTCGACGTCGATTTCCTCCGGCACCTGGTAGACCCGCTTCTCCAGGCGACCGGCCTCTCGAACGAGATACGCGGCGGACAGGGCCTGATTGGCGAAGCTCATGTCCATCACGCTCGCCGGGTGCCCTTCGGCGGCGACGAGGTTGATCAGGCGCCCTTCGCCGAGCACGATGATCCGCTTGCCCCCGCTCAATCGGTACTCCTCGACGTAGGGCCGTAACACCTCGCGCCCCTCGACCGCGATGTCGTCGAGCATCGTCAGGTTGATCTCGGCATTGAAGTGCCCGGCGTTGGCGAGCATCGCGCCGTCCTTCATCGCCTCGAAGTGCTGGCGGTCGATGACGTTGATGTTGCCGGTCGCGGTGATGAAGATATCACCCTCCGGGGCGGCCTCCACCATCGGCATCACGCGGTAGCCGTCCATCACCGCTTCGAGCGCGCGGATGGGGTTGACCTCGGTGACGATTACCTTGGCGCCCATGCCGCGAGCGCGCATGGCAATCCCCTTGCCGCACCAGCCATAACCTGCGACGACTACGGTCTTCCCGGCGAGGAGGATGTTGGTCGCCCGGATGATCCCGTCGAGCGTGCTCTGTCCGGTGCCGTAGCGGTTGTCAAAGAAGTGCTTGGTGTCGGCGTCGTTCACCGCGATGACCGGGAAGGCCAGCACCCCGTCGCGCTCCATCGCTCGGAGCCGAATCACGCCGGTCGTCGTCTCTTCTGTCGAGCCGTACATCTCCGGAATCAGTTCCCGGCGGTCGCGATGGATGGTCGTGACGACATCGGCGCCGTCGTCGATCACGATGTGCGGGCGTAGGTCGAGCGCCTGATGGATGTGTCGGTAATAGGTCTCGTTGTCCTCGCCCTTGATGGCGTAGACGCGGAAGCCGTCCGCTGCGAGCGCCGCCGCCACGTCATCCTGGGTCGAGAGCGGGTTGCTGGCGCAGATGGCCGCCTCGGCTCCCCCGGCGCGGAGGGTATAAGCCAGGTTGGCCGTCTCGGTGGTCACGTGGACGCAGGCGACGATGCGAACGCCCTCGAGTGGCCGATCACGCTCGAACGACTGCCGAATCAACCCGAGCACCGGCATCTCGCGAGCCGCCCAGGCGATCCGGCGGCGCCCCGCCTCGGCCAGCCCGATATCCTTGATGTCGTACCTGACGTCCGTGCTCCCGGCCATCCATGTCCCTTTCCGCTCGTCGTCCCACCGCGCCGTGCCGCGGCGTCGCTTCAGTCTACTCTGTCGCCGCCGCGGCTGCCTGCCGGATCGCCTCGTCGTACGGCGGCTTCAACACCCCGTGTTCGGTGATGATGGCCGTGACCAGATCCGCCGGCGTCACGTCGAAGGCTGGGTTCCACACCGGCGTATCGGTCACGGTGATCGGGCGCCCGTCCACGACGCGCACCTCGTCGAACGATCGCTCCTCGATCGGGATGCTGGCCCCGTCGGGTGTGTGCGGATCCAGGGTCGATACCGGCGCCGCGACGTAGAACGGAATCCCATGGCTGCGTGCCGCCAGCGCCACGGCATAGGTCCCGATCTTGTTGGCCACATCCCCGTTGGCGGCGATCCGGTCGGCCCCAACCACGACCGCATCAACCTCCCCGCGCGCCATCAGGGCCGCAGCCGCAACGTCAGGGATCAGCGTGTGGGGCACGCCGAGCCGGCGCAACTCCCAGACGGTGAGCCGGGCACCCTGCAGGCGCGGGCGGCTCTCGTCGACGTACACCATCGCCACCTTGCCCTGCGCGTGGGCGGTCCGGATCACCCCGAGCGCGGTGCCATAGGCCCCGGTCGCCAGTGCCCCCGTGTTGCAGTGGGTCAGCACCCGAGCCCCATCCGGCAGGAGCGCTGCCCCCAGTTCGCTGAGCGCGCGGTCCGCGGTCAATTGCTGCTCGATGATCCGCTGCACCAGTCGATCCAGCCGCTCCACGACCGTCGCCGCATCCGAAGCGTTTCGGGCCTCCTGCAGCGCGCGCTCGATGGCCCAGTGCAGATTCACCGCGGTCGGTCGAGTCCGCCCCAACGTCCGCGCCGCATGCTCGAGGGCAACGTCCACTGGCTGTCCCGTTTCGAGCGCGCCTCGTGCGGCGATCGCCATCCCTGCCGCCGCGGCGATCCCGATTGCCGGCGCGCCGCGCACCTGCATGGTGCGGATCGCATCCGCCACCGCTTCGACCGACCCCACCGTGACCCAGTGCTCAGCCTGCGGGAGCCGCGTCTGATCGAGCAGACGCAGTGCACCCCGCTCCCATACGAGGGGCCGCATGTGGGACGGATCGCTCATCGGCGCCCGCCCGGCAGCCGGGTCGAACCGGTTCGTATTCCCGATCGCATCATGGTGCAAACAAAAGGGCCTCTCGTGAGCGAGAAGCCGGTTGACTCCCGCGTCACTCTCATCTCTCAGCGGCGACGCCGCTGCCGGAATTGGCACCGCGCGGATCGTGCGATCCGTCGGTTGCCGGGCTTCGTCGGGCCGTTCCCTCCACCACTCTGGATAAGAGAGACCGCTTTATTCACTTTGAGCCGCACTATAGCACAGGGCTCGGAGCGCGACAACGCACCGGGCCGCTCCAGTCAAACCGCGCGGCGCATTCGGCGCTCCGGCGCACATTGACCAGGATACCGCCGCGCGGTGGGAAGTCGAATCGCCCGCCTGGGACACCGGACTAGCGGGCTACCAGCGCGCTACTTCACCGGCGGGGTGCCGTGGGTGTGGAACGTTGCGACGGTCTGCAACCCCCAGGCCTGCCCCCGCTGACGCTCCGCCTGGCTCCAGATGATCGGCTTCCAGTCGGGCGCGACCACGAGCCGCGCGCCGGGGCAGCCGATCTCGACGCGATGCCCGCCCGGTTCGATGACGTAGAGGAAGACCGTCTGCTGGATCGCGTGCTTGTGCGGGCCGTACTCGATCGGGGCGCCGAACTCGATGGCGATGTCCGCCGCCCTCAGCACTTCCTCGCGGGTGTCGACCGCGTAGCAGACGTGGTGGAAGCGTGCGGGAGTGCCGGTCGCGTCCTCGGTGATGGCCACCTCGTACCCCTTGTTGTTCGAGGTGAGCCAGGCACCCTTCTCAGAGCCGTCGTCGAAGACGATCCCCTCGGTAAAGCGCATGCCGAGCGTCTCCTGCAGCGCGACGCGGCAGGCGCGGACGTCGACGGCGAACAAGTTGATATGGTCGAGACGGCGCAGATTGCACCCACGCGCCGGGAACCGCGAGGCCTGGTTCTTCAGCGCCGGTTTGGTCTCGGGGGTCGGCTGGTACCACTCGATGTCCCAGATCAACTCGACGACATGGCCGTCGGGTGTGCGGAAGCGGTAGGCCCGGCCGTGCCCTTCGTCACCGTCGATCCAACCGATGCCGAGACCCGCCTTCTCCACCTCGGCCACACAGCGATCGAGCGCCTCGGGCGACGTCACACGGAAGGCGAAGTGTTCCATCTTCGGCACCGGGCCGGCAGTTAGCTTCAGTGTGTGGTGGGCGTAGTCGTCCCAGCCCCGGAGGTAGACCGAGTTGCCCTTCCGGTCGCTCTCGATGAGGCCGAGGAACTCGGTGAAAAAACGCACACTCTCGTCGAGGGTGGGTGTGATGAGCTCAACGTGGGCCAGGTGCGCCAGGTCAAAGCGGGGCTCGCCGATCCACATTCGCATCTCATCCATCGTTCTCTTCTCCCTCCCGCCC
>NZ_JADGHZ010000010.1 GCF_019683595.1 Sphaerobacter sp.
CCGGTGCAGCACCGCCGCCGCCACGATGGCCGCCACCGGCACCCCGATCACCCCCGCGACGCCCGCCATCGCCCCCTCGCGCAGGCCGAGGCCGCCCGGCAGCGGGGAAGCCAGCCCGACCAGGAGCGGCAAATTGGCCAGGAGCAACAGCTCGACCGGGCCAAGCGTTAACCCGACCGCCCGAGCGCCGAGCCACACCGCGGCGACGTTCATTCCCCAGTAGGTCGCGGTCAGTACCAGCACCGGCGCCCAGCGGCCGCGGTCGGCGGCCAGCATCCGCCCGCTCGCCACCACGCGCTCAACGAAGCGCCCGGCGTAGCGCCGCGCGATCAGGACGGCCACCCCAACGCCGCCCAGCGCGACCGCCCCGCCCGCAAGCACCGCCGGCCACGACGGGCCGTCCAACGCACCGATCCAGGCGAGTGCGGACGGACCCGCCAGCGCCAGCCCCACCACCGCGCCGAGTGCCAGCGCCGCCGCGTCCAGCACCTGCTCCGCGGCCAGCGTCGGCAGCGAGCGGCCGAACCCGACGTCGTGGAGCTGGCGCGCCAGCACCCCTTTGACCGGCGAGCCGGCGTACCCGGGAACCGCGTAGTTCACCAGCGAAGCGGTCACGGTCATCTCCACCGCGTGCGGTAGCGGCACGTCGGCCGCGACGGCGCGCAGCATCGTCTGCCAACGGCGGGCATGAACCACCGGGAGCGCCACCCCGACTCCCAACAGCACCAGCAGCGGCCCCGGCCGGGCATCGCCGATGGCCCGCGCGACGGCCCTCGCCTGGCCGCTAGCCAGCAACGCCACGACCGCCACGGCGAACGGGCCCCACACCAGCAGGAGCGATCGCCAGCGTGGGCGCGGCCCTCCGGCTGCCCGCGTCGCCTCACCGCTCATGCCTCCCGCTCCCGCACCACCGAGCGCCCTGCCCGTCGCGCCAGCACCGGGCTCAGCATGTCGCTCAGCCGCGCCGCCAGTGCGTCGATGCTCCCCGTTGCCAGGAACGCGGCGCGCGCACCCGCGCCGAGCGTCCGCCGCCGCTCCGGGTCGCGCAGCGCACGGATCGCGTCCGCCAGCGCCGACGGGTCGCCGGCCGGCACGAGCAGCGCGGACACGTCGTGCTGCAGCACCTCGCGGATCGCCGGGCCATCCCGTGTCACGATCGCGGCACCCATCGCCATCGCCTGGAACACCTTATTCGGCACCACCCGTGCAGCCTTGTCGGTGTCGCCGAAGATTCCCAGGACAACGTCCGCGGCCGCTATGCGCTCGGGCAGCTCGGTGAACGGCACCCAGTCGCGGAATTCGATCGAATCCAGCCCCAGACGCTCGGCCATCGCCCGCGTCTCGGCCACAAGCTGCCCCACACCGATCATCTCGAACCGCACGTCTTCACCGCGCAGGAGCGCCGCGGCTTCGACGATCGTCGAGACGCCGTGCAGCGGCGTGTACTTGCCGTAGAACAGCACGCGGAGCGGACCACTAGGTGGCGTGACGATCTCGCGGGGGTGGAAGAGCCGATCATCGGCGCCCACCGGCACCACCGCGATGCGCGCCGGGGACACACCGAACCGGTCGACCAGATAGTCCCCGTTCTGCGGCGTATCGACGAGGATCAGGTCGGCGAACCTCAGCGCGGCCCAATCCAGCGCCGCGATGGCTCGCGCCGCGAGAGTCCCGGCCCGCACCAGCCCGCGATCCTCGACCAACGTGTCAGTCAACGTCACCAACGGGTTGAAAACCACGGGGCGCCCGCGGAGCCGCGCCAGCGGCCCCAGCGCTAGCATGTCCCCCTGCCCGATGTATCCGAAGATCACCGCGTCGGCGTCTGGCAGCCGCCGGATGAGCCGCAGCGCGAGCCGCGCGTAGGCCCACAAGAGCCTCGCTCCGAGCCGGGCCAGCGAGCCGGGTCGGAGGAACCCGCCGGTCTTGTCGCGTGTCCGCTCGAAGACCGGGACGTGGATCTCCTCCACATCGTACCCCGCCCGGCGCAGCGCCGCGATCGTCAGCGCGTTGCGTGGGTAGTCTCGCTCGTAAGTGCCGACGCAGAGCAGCCGCGCCGCAGGCTGGCTCATCGCGCCCCTTCCCCTCCAGCGGCCCCCGCGATTATACGGCCCTCGCGGAGCCCGGTCAGGAGCGCCCCGCGGAGGACGCTGAGCCAGCGGCCGGCGTCAGTCCCGCGCGTCGTTGAGCGCGGCGGCGAAGGCGTCCACGAACGCCTCGACCTCCGGCACGCCCATCGGCGTCGAGAGGCAGCCGAAGAGCGCCGGGGTGATGAAGATGCCGCGCCCCATGAGCGCCTCGTGGACGCGCCCGACGAAGGCGCGCTCCTCCGCCGTGAGGATACTGTTCCGGTAGTCCGCCAGCGGTCGTTGGTGCAGGTGGATGTGGAACAGCGAGCCGTGCCCGGTCGTCTGCCCCGGCACGCCCGCCTCCCGCAGCACCTCGTCGATGCCCGCCCGCAACTGCTGCCCCAGACTAGCAAGCCGGTCGAACTCGGCCGGTGTCAGCTTGCGCATCGCCGTCAAGCCAGCGACCATCGTCACGGGGTTGGCGTTGAACGTCCCCCCGTGCGGCGCCCGCGGCGGTCCGCCCGTCGGGTCGAAGACCGCCATCACCTCGGCGGATCCTCCCACCGCGCCAACCGGGAAGCCACCGCCGATGATCTTCCCCATGGCCGTCAGGTCGGGAGTGACCCCGAGCACCGACTGCATCCCGCCGTAGTCCGCACGCAGCGAGATGACCTCGTCGAAGATCAGCACGATGCCGTAGGCGCGGGTGATCTCCCGCAGCCGCTGGAGGAATGCCGGTTCCGCTGGGTGCAGCCCGAGGCTGCGCGGGTTCGGGTCGATCAGCACCGCAGCCAGCTCGTCCCGGTGCCGCTCGATCAGCCGCTCGGTCCCATCGATGTCGTTGAAGGGGAGAATCACCACCGAGTCTAACACCGCCTGCGGCGTACCGGCGGTATAGGGCGTTGCGACCGGCAACCCGTCGTCCCCATGCTCTCCGCTGGACTGCGTGCTCACCTCCGCGAAATCGTACGAACCGTGGTAGCAGCCGTCGAACTTCGCGATCCGCGGCCGTCCGGTATAAGCCCGTGCCGCCTTGATCGCCATCATCACCGCCTCGGTACCCGAGTTGGTGAAGCGCACCTGCTGCAGCGACGGCACGCGCTCCGTGAGCAGCTCGGCGAGGGCGATCTCGTGTTCCGTCGGCATCGCGAAGGCGACACCGTCCGCGAGCTGGCGGATAACCGCCTCGTTGATGTCCGGGTCGGCGTGCCCGTGGATGAGCGCGGTGTAGTTGTTGACGAAGTCGAGCCGTTCCTCACCGTCGGCGTCGACGATCACCGCGCCGCGGCCGCGCGCCGCGTAGGGCGGGTAAGGTGCACTGTAGACGGTCGTGCGGGTGTTGCCTCCAGGGAGTACCCGGCGGGCTCGCTCGAACAGATCCGCCGCAGCCGATCCCGGCTCCCGGTAGACGTTTCCGCCTCGCTGGCTGCCGCTGCTCATGGCGACCTCCCCTGCGACTGATGCCACGCTCACGGTCCTGCGTGCGCGCCATGCTACGCCGGAGCGGCGTCTCGGTCAACGAGCCCATCCCTGACGACCGCATCGTAACGTGTGGGACCAAGGGCTCACGGGTCGCGCACCTGCCCACCCGTCATCGGGGTAGCCCATCGAGGGCCGGCACGGGAACTGCAGGGAGTGCACTGCATGACCGACACCGACGCTTCCCGCTGCGCGATCACCAGCGGAAAGCACGAAGCGGGGGCGCGACGTGCGCGCCCCCGCTCTGGTGTCTGACGTTGCCGTCGGGTCGGCGACTAGTAGTCCATGCCGCCCGGCATGGCCGGCGCCTTCTGCTCCTCCGGCTTGTCCGTGATCAGCGCCTCGGTGGTCAGGATCATCGAGGCGATCGAGGCCGCGTTCTCCACCGCGGAGCGCGTCACCTTGACCGGGTCGATGATGCCCCACTCGAGCATATCGCCGTAGTCGTTGCGGATCACGTCGTAGCCGATGGTCGGAGAGTTCTTCTCCTGCTGCAGCCGGCGGACGTTCTGGACGACGACCGAGCCGTCGAGCCCGGCGTTCGCCACGATGCCGCGCAGCGGCTCCTCCAGCGCCCGCTTGACGATCTTGACGCCGGTGAGGACGTCACCCTCGGCCTGGACATCATCCAGCGCCTCGGCCGCCTTGAGCAGCGCCACACCGCCACCCGGGACGATGCCTTCCTCGACCGCGGCGCGGGTCGCGCTCAGCGCGTCCTCGACCCGGTGCTTCTTCTCCTTCAGCTCGGTCTCGGTCGCAGCACCGACCTTGATGACCGCCACGCCGCCGGCCAGCTTCGCCAGCCGCTCCTGCAGCTTCTCGCGGTCGAAGTCGCTGGTGGTCTGCTCGATCTGAGCCTTGATCTGCTCGATGCGGCCCTTGATGTCCTCTTCCTTGCCGTGGCCCTCGACGATGGTGGTCTCGTCCTTGGTGGCCACGACGCGGCGAGCGCGGCCGAGATCCTGGACCGTGGTGCTATCGAGCCGCCGGCCGACCTCCTCGGAGATCACCTGGCCGCCGGTCAGGATCGCGATGTCGCGCAGCATCTCCTTGCGGCGATCACCGAAGCCCGGCGCCTTCACCGCGAGGCAGTTGATGGTGCCGCGCAGCTTGTTAACGACCAGGGTCGCCAGCGCCTCACCGTCGACGTCCTCGGCGATGATCATGAAGTTCTTGGTGACCTGCAGCGCCTGCTCCAGCACCGGCAGGATGTCGGAGACGGCGGAGATCTTCTTGTCGGTGATGAGGATGTACGGATCCTCGAGGACCGCCTCCATCCGCTCGGTGTTGGTCACGAAGTAGGGGGAGATGTAGCCGCGGTCGATCTGCATACCCTCGGTGTACTCGGTCTCGAAGGCCAGACCGCGGGACTCCTCGACGGTGATGACGCCGTCCTTGCCGACCTTCTCCATCACGTCGGCGATCAGGTTACCGATCTCCTGATCAGCCGCGGAGATCGACGCGACCTGGGCGATGTCCTCCTTGCCGCGGACTTCCTTCGCCATGTCCTTCAGGGTCTCGACGACCTTGTCGGCCGCCAGGTCGATACCCTGCTTGAGCATCATGGCGTTGGCACCGGCGGCGACGTTCCGCAGACCCTCGTGGACGATGGCCTGCGCCAGCACGGTCGCGGTGGTCGTCCCGTCACCGGCCACGTCGTTGGTCTTGGTGGCCGCTTCCTTCAGGAGCTGGGCACCCATGTTGGCGAAGGGATCGTCCAGCTCGATCTCCTTGGCGACGGTGACGCCGTCGTGGGTAACGGTCGGCGCGCCGAACTTCTTATCGAGCGCGACGTTGCGGCCCTTCGGACCAAGCGTGGTCTTGACGGCATTGGCCAGCGTGTCGATCCCCTCTTTCAGGGACTGACGCGCCTGCTCGTTAAACTCGAGAATCTTGGCCACGTCTCATACCCTCCCTCGCGGATTTCCGCGAAAGCTACTCACGCCGATCGGGCAGCCGCTACTCGACGACCGCCAGGATGTCCTTCTCGCTGAGGATCAGCAGCTCCTCGTCGTCGACCTTCAGCTCCGTGCCCGCGTACTTCGCGAACAGCACGTGGTCGCCAACCTTGACGTCCATCGGAATGCGCTTCTCGCCGTCCTCATCGAACCGGCCCGGACCCACCGCCAGCACCTCACCGCGCTGCGGCTTCTCCTTGGCCGTATCCGGAAGGACGATCCCGCTCTTGGTCACTTCCTCACGCTGCACCGGGCGCACCAACACCCGGTCCCCGAGCGGCCGGACCTGCGTTTTCACACTCGCCATCCTCGAGGTACCTCCCTCTGACGAACGCGGCGGGTCACGCCGCCGCCCTTCTCCTGCGTCTCCAGTTTAGCACTCTCGGCTCGTGAGTGCTAACTGAGCGTATCTTAGCCAAGACGTGTGAAACCTGCAAGGGGCACTGTGCCGAGTCTGCCGACCCGCACGTCGCTTCCTCAGCAATGCATCACCCCGCCCGGCCTGTTCGTCCACCTGCACCCCCGAAACCTGGGCGCTGGCATCCCGTCGCCGCTCGGTGATCCCGACCAGGCGGAGGGTACGCGCGGGAACCCGATGCGGCATAATCGACGCGTTCCAGTCCCTGTGCCGGTGCCCGGGCGCAGAGGACGCCGGCTGAGCGTTGAACCTGGAGGAGGATCGAGCGTGACGTACCACTTCGCAGCCCGTGTCACCAGCATGCAGCCCTCACCGACGATCGCCGTCTCGGACCGCGTCCGAGCGCTCCGTCAGGAGGGTCACGATGTCCTCGACCTGGGCGGCGGTGACCCAGACTTTGCCACCCCCGAACACATCTGCCGCGCCGCCGCCGAGGCCATGGCCCGCGGCGAGACGCACTACGTCGCCAGCGCCGGCATCCTCCCGCTGCGCCAGGCCATCGCCCGCAAGCTCCGCGACGAAAACGGGATCGACGTCGACCCCAGCCAGATCATCGTCACGCCGGGCGGGAAGTCCGCACTCTTCTCCGCCATCCTGGCCCTGGTCGGACCCGGCGACGATGTGGTCATGTTCGACCCCGGCTGGGTCTCGTATGAACCGATGACCACCATCGCCGGCGCCGGAATCGCCCGCATTCCGCTCGATCCGGCCGACAACTACCGCATCACCCGCGAGGTTATCGAGCCGCACCTCACGCCCAACGCGCGGGTGCTCATCGTCAACAGCCCCAACAACCCGACCGGGCGCGTCCTCACCCGTGAGGAGCTGGAGGTGGTGGCCGCCATCGCGCAGGAGCGCGACCTGATCGTCATCTCGGACGAGATCTACGAGAAGATCGTCTACGACCACCACCAGCACATCAGCATCGCGACGCTGCCCGGGATGGCCGAGCGCACCATCACCGTCAACGGCTTCTCCAAGGCCTACGCGATGACCGGCTGGCGACTCGGCTACCTGGCCGCGCCCGCGCCGATCATCAAGCAGGTGGCCAAGATCCACAGCCACTCGGTCACCTGCGCCACGTCGTTCGCCCAATACGGCGCGGTGGCTGCCCTCGAAGGACCGCAGGGCTTCATCGACACCATGGTCGAGGCCTGGGACCGCCGTCGCCGCCTGATCTCCTCCGGCCTGAGCGCGATCAAGGGCGTGCACTGCCCGCTGCCGGAGGGCGCCTTCTACGCCTTTGCCGACGTGAGCGGCACCGGGATGACCGGCCAGGAGGTGGCGCGCCTGCTCATCGACGAGGCGCGGGTCGGCGTCACCCCCGGCGATGCCTTCGGCGAGGTCAGCGCGAAGCACATCCGCCTCAGCTTCGCCAACTCCGACGACATCATCGAGCGCTCCCTGGAGCGCATCACGCGCGTCCTGGGCGGCTAACCAGGCCACCCACCAGCCGCGCGACCGGGCAACCACGATAGAAGCGGGCGTCGTGTTGACGCCCGCTTCGTCGTCCCCGGGGGTTGCCAAACTAATATCATTAGTTTATGATTGAAGCGTATTAGTTCCAGAGCGCGGACGAGACGTCCCGCCGATCCCCCGGAAGGGAACGCACATGAAGGTCACGACCCACGGCGACTACCTCATCCAGGTGACCCGCTGGCCGGTCCTGTTCCCGGTCAACGTCTATCTGGTCCGCGAGGACGACGGGTTTACGCTGATCGACACCGGCGCCAACGGCAGTGGGCCGGGCATCCTGGCCGCCGCAGCCGCGCATGGTGAAACCATTCGCCGCATCGTGCTCACGCACGCCCACTCCGACCACGTGGGCGCGCTCGACCAGCTCCGCGGCGCGCTGCCCGCTGCCGAGGTGCTCATGACCGATCGCAGCGCCCGGCTGCTCCAGGGTGAAAGGACGCTCGAAATCGACGGTGAAGTCGTAGCCATCCCCGGCCGGTGGCCGCGCCGCGTAACCCGGCCGACGCGCACCATCGCGCCAGGAGACCGGATCGGCTCGCTCCAGGTCATCGCCGCGCCCGGCCACGCACCAGATCAGGTTGCATTCCTTGACACACGGGACCGCACGCTCATCGCCGGGGACGCTTTCCAAACGCGGGGCGATGTCGCCGTCTCGGGTACGATCGTCCCCACGTTCCCGTTCCCCTCGATCTTTACCTGGGACAAGGATGCGGCCCTCGACTCTGCGCGGCTGCTGCGGTCGCTCGAGCCGTCGCGGCTGGCGACCGGTCACGGTCCCGTGTTGGAGGATCCGCTCCCCGCGATGGACCGCGCCATCGCCGTAGCCCAGCGCAAGCTGGCGGATAGGGTTGCGCATGGCGCCTAGACCGGGACTGAGCCGCGACCTCATCGTGAAGACCGCCGCCGATCTCCTGGACGAGGCGGATGGGCGGGAGGTGACGCTCGGCCAGATCGCCGCGGCGCTGGGGGTGCGCACGCCGTCCCTCTACAACCACATCGACGGCCAGGACGATCTGCTACGTGGGCTGGCCGTGTTCGCCGTGCGGGAGCTCGGCGCCCGCATCTCGCGCGCGGCGATCGGCCGCACCGGGGAGGACGCCATCCTCGCCATCGGACACGCCTACCGGCAGTTCGCGCACGAGCGTCCCCGGCTCTACCAAGCCTCGCTGCGTGCGCCGGACCCGGATCATCAGGCGCTCATTGATGCCAGCGAGGAGATCCTGGATGTCCTGAGGCTGGTGCTCAAGCCGTACCAGCTCTCCCCCGAGGATCAGATCCACGCCATCCGCGGTCTGAGGAGCCTGATGCACGGCTTCGTCTCACTGGAGTTGGCTGGTGGCTTCGGCCTTCCCGTCGACATCGACGAAAGCTACCGCCGCCTCCTCACGGGGTTCATCCGCGGACTCCAACGCGAAGGGGGCGCCTAGTGCGTGGTGCGTGTTCCGTGTTCCGTCGTCCGTGCGCAGTGGCGGGGACACGCTCGACCGGTCCGCCGTCAGACCGACAACCCGCCTCCACGCAAAACCCAAGACGCATCACGCAACCCGGATCACGGATCACGCATCACGCAACACGCACCACGACTCACAGCCCGCTCATGCGCACCACTTCGACACCGCGCTCTTCCAGCGCCTGGACGTAGCGGTTGATGCCGACGAGGTCGCTGGCGATGTGGCCGGAAACGATGAGGTTCCCACCACCCTCGCGGCGCAGGCGCTCCGCCTCCTCGGGAGCGATGTGGATGTAGAGGACCGTCCGCACGCCGTGGTCGAAGTAGGCGCGGGCAACGGCGTACCCGCCGTTCGTCCCCGCCCCGTGCACCACCGCGATCTTGCCCAGGGGCTGATCCACCGCGCCGACCGGGACCATGATCCGCGTCGCCGCGCCGGCAAACTCCGGCAGCGTCATGAGCGCGTCGATCGCGTCCTGCACCCGCGCCTCGTCCCCCAACGGCTCGACCGCCTCCTGGATGGTCTTGACCATGATCCGTCGTCCGACCTCGTCCAGCGGCAGGTGGATATTGAGGAACGGCATCTGGAGGAGACGCGCGACCGACGGCGTGTGGTCGTGGTTGGCGCTCTGCGCGCGGAGCAGTGAGCGGGTGAGCAGCCCCTGGATGGCGTCGCGGGCCGCGGTGGCCGGGACGCCATACTCCACCATCAGCTCAACATGGCGTGTGAGAACCTCGGGAAAATTGAGCGTTGCGCTGCCACCGGCCGGGTGGTGGGCGATCACCCCGTCGCAGCCCAACTCCCGCGCCAGGAGCAGCTCCGCCGGGCCGATATCGATGCCCATCATCACGCGCTTGAGGCCCGATCCCTCGACGTAGACCGCGCTGTCGGCGGGCAACGTCCGCATCTCCGCCATCTCGAGCGCGATATCGACCAGTTCTGCGGTGCTCAACCCGGCCATGCACGCCTCCGCTCACTTCACCCCAATGGACACGCCGCGCCGAAGCCTCAGCTGCGCGCGCCATTCTACGCAGGTGCAGCGACAGGGGCAATTGATCGAGCCGGATCGAGCAGGAGAGCGTCTGAGCCGGGCGACGCGCTCAGGCCTGCATCGCCTCGCGTGCCTGAACCTTGTGCCACTCGGGCCTGCCATCGTCCATGGACGACCGGTTCAAGGGCTCGCGCGTCTGCCGGAAGGGCGGCGTTTCATGCCAGCGCTCCCAGTCGTCGCGGGAGCGCCAGGTGCCGACCACAACCCGCTTGTTCGGCTCGTCCTCGGGGATGAGCAACTGGGTATCAACCCATCCCGGCTGTTGCTTCGCGGCACGCAACCGCTCCTCGAACGCTCGGTCCCACTCCTGCTCCTGGCCGGGCTTGAGGGTTGTCTCGGTGATGACGGTCATCATGGTCCACCTACCTCCATCGCCAGACCGTTCGGACCGTTCCCGGCCGCTGCCGGGTGTCTCGGTGACGCCAGCACGATCGGTACCACTCCGAGCACGCCGTGCGACACCGGCCGACGGGAAGGTTGAGCCGGGCACGCGTGTTGGCTATGATCGGGCCATGTGGTTCGGCGCGGTGCCGAACAAGCGGCGATGACCCGCGTTGTCAGGGTCCTGGAAGGAAAGCCACCGTGCAGTCTCGCGACGAGATTCGCCTTACGACACTGGCGAGCTGCGCTGGTTGAGCGTCCAAGATGGGCCCAGAGGCCCTGGCGCAGGTGCTGCGTCCGCTCACTCAGCTCAGTGACCCCAACCTGATCGTCGGGCTCCAGACCAGCGATGACGCGGCTGTCTATCGCCTGAGCGACGACCTTGCCTTGATCCAGACGGTCGATTTCTTCACGCCTGTGGTCGACGACCCGTACATCTACGGCGCTATCGCCGCGGCCAACTCCATGAGCGACGTGTACGCTATGGGGGGTACGCCGCTGTTTGCCCTGAACATCGCCGGCTTCCCCGACAACGTGCCGCTCGACGTGCTGCAGCGCATCTTCCAGGGGGGCGCCGACAAGGCTGCCGAGGCCGGGATAGTCATCGCCGGAGGACACACCGTCACCGACAACGAGCCGAAGTACGGCCTGGTCGTCACCGGCACGATCCGTCCCGATCGGGTTGTGACCAAGGCCGGCGCCCGACCAGGCGACGTGCTCTATCTCACCAAGCCGCTCGGCACCGGCGTCATCACCACCGCGCTCAAGGCCCAGGCGGCGGACCCGGCCGACGTGGACGAGGCCGTGGCGTCGATGCTCAAGCTCAACCGCGCCGCCGCGGCCCTGATGCAGCAGGTCGGGGTCAACGCCTGCACCGACATCACCGGCTTCGGAATGCTCGGCCACGCCACCGAGGTTGCGCAGAAGAGCGGCGTGCGCCTCGTCCTGTCGGCGGGGCAAATGCCGTGGCTCCCCGGCGCCGAGCGCTACGCCGCGGAGGGACGCCTCCCCGGCGGGGCGCGGCGCAACCGCGCCTTCTACGGCGAGGGACCGGAGAGCATCCTCGAGATTGCCCCTGGCATCCCGGAGACGACGCTGGACCTCCTGTTCGACCCCGAGACCTCGGGAGGCCTGCTCATCGCGGTCCCGGGCGACCGGGCGCAGGCGCTGGAGCAGGCGTTCGCCGCGGCTGGTGAACCGCTCTGGCGGGTGGGCTCGGTCGAGGAGGGGCACGGGCTCCTCCTGCTGCCCTGAGTGGGATGGAGGGGCGTGTGCGGCGGCGGGAACGGCCCCGGCATCGCGGAGAGCGCGAGCGCACCGAGCCGACATTCCGCGACCTGCTGGACGAGATCGGCGTCCGGCCGAGCAAGGCGCTCGGCCAGAACTTCCTGCACGACACTCGGATCGTCCAGCGCATCGCGGACGTCGCCGAGCTCGGTCCCGACGACCTCGTCGTCGAGGTCGGTCCCGGCCTCGGCATCCTCACCCGCGAGCTGGCGCGCCGCGCGGGCACGGTGATCGCCGTCGAGCTCGACACGCGCCTCGCCGCCCACCTGCGTGCGTCGCTTGAGGCGGAAAACGTGCGCATCGTCGAGGGCGACATCCTCGACCTGAATCTCGGAGACCTCGTCGGAGGGCGACCCTACCACGTGGTCGCCAACCTCCCATACTCCGTCGCAGCGGCCGTCATCGAGCACGTGCTGGAGAGCGATCACCGCCCCGGCCGCATGGTCGTCATGGTGCAGCGCGAGGTGGCCGAGCGGATCGTTGCTCGCCCGCCGGAGATAAGCGTCCTCGCCGTTGCCGTGCAGTTCTATGCGGAGCCCCGCATCGCCTTCCGCGTCGGTCCGGGAGCCTTCGTGCCACGCCCGCGCGTCGACTCTGCCGTGCTGCGCCTGGATCTGAAGCCGGACCCGCCGCTCTCCGGCGCCGACCGGGCAGCCTTCTTCACCCTCGTCCGCGCCGGGTTCTCTCAGCGACGAAAGCGGCTCGCGAACGCCCTGGCCGATGCGCTGGGCGTACCGAAGAGCGTGGTCGAGGAGCGACTGGCGGCCGCGGGCATCGACCCCGATCGCCGTGCCGAAACGCTCTCGGTGGAGGAGTGGCTTGCCGTGCAGCGCAGCTTCGGAGCGCAGCCGAGTGACGTCGATTGAGCTGGCCGCCCCTGTCCGCCTGCGCGCACCGGCCAAGGTGAACCTCGGGCTGGAGGTCCTCACCCGGCGCCCTGACGGCTACCACGACGTCGTCACGATCCTGCAGAGCGTGAGCCTCTTCGACACCATCGACCTGCTCCCCGCCCCGGCGCTCCGCTACACGCCGCTGGAGGGGCTGGAGCGAGAGTCGGACCTGCTCTGGCGCGCAGTCCGGCTGGCCGAGACAACATTCGGCGTACGCCTTCTGGCCGAGATCCGGCTGCAGAAGCACATCCCGCTCGCGGCGGGCCTAGGTGGCGGCAGCAGCGACGCCGGCACCCTCCTCGGCGCCCTCGCCTTCCTCGCCGGCATCCCGATCGACGAGATGGAACGCGCCGCCGCGGCGCTGGGCAGCGACGTCCCCTTCTTCGTCCGCGGCGGGACGGCCCTGGCCACCGGGACCGGCACCGACCTGACCCCCCTCGACGCGACGCCCAATGCCTGGTTCGTCATCGTCGTCCCAGACCTCGTCATCCCGGCGAAGACGGCCGCCCTCTACCGCGCGCTGACGCCGGACCAATTCACCGACGGCACCGCCACGCGGCGCCTGGCCGCCGCGCTGGCACGTGGCGAGACCCTCGACACCAGACTCATGCGCAACGCCTTCACCCCCGTCCTCCGTCAATGGGACGCGGTCAGCCGAGCAATCGACGCCCTCCATGCGGCGGGCGCGCCGGTCGTTCTGCCGAGCGGCGCCGGGCCGTCGGTCTTCACCGTTGTTCCGACCCAGGCCGCCGCGATCGCCATGGCCGACCGCCTTCCGACCGGGACCGGGCGAGTCCACATTTGCACCACGGTCGCCAGAGACCCCAACGAGGAAATCCTGCGCGCAGTTCGGGGGTGAATCGGTGTCTCCGCGCAGGATCCGGCGCTACTCTCCTCGAGTACGAGATTGACGATCACCACGTCAGCGCATATGCTACGTGGACCGACTGTGGGTCAAGTGGAGCGGTAGACATCAGTGCAACACCACGCGCTTGACTTCGCCACCCTTGTGGTGGGGCAGGTCGTCGAGGGTATTGCGCTCGCCTTTCGCGTAGAACGGCGACACAAGAGAGGCGGCGAGCCTTTCCTGGAGTTCCGGCTGCGCGACAAACAGCTCCGTGAGGTACGGGCCGTCAAGTGGGACGTGGTGGACGGCGAGGAATACACCTGTCCGACGTTGCTCTACGTGGCCGCAACCGTCAAGGAATATCAGGGCAAGCGCGAACTGCACGTCACCGAGTGCGAAGTGTGCAACGGCGACATCGCCCCCTACCTCCCCGGCCCCTACCGGAACGATAATCTGGCGGAGTTCTGGGATCTCGTGGATACCCTCCGCGACCGTAGTCTGACCGCGCTGCTCGAGCGCGCGGTTGAAACGTTTTCCGATTTCCTGACGTCACCCGCCAGCGCCAAGTACCACGGCGCCTACCGCGAGGGGCTGCTGGAGCACAGCGTCAACGTCGCGCGCATCTGCGACGCGGCCGCCTCGCTGTATGCCGGCGCCGTCGATCGCGACCTGCTCATCGCCGGGGCATTGCTCCACGACATCGGCAAGGCCGGTCTGCACCCGGTCCACGCGCCGGACCAGGTGCACCCGGATGAACGGCTTTTCGGTCACGTACTCCGCGGGGTTCGCATGGTCGAGGACCTCCTCGCGATGGCGGATGACATCGACGACGAGCGGCAGGCAGGTCTCCTGCACCTCATCGCGAGCCACCACGGTCAACCGGAGTGGGGCGCCGCCGTGCGCCCGGCCACGATTGAAGCCTGGATCCTACACCACGCCGATCAATTGGATGCCTGCGTTACCGGCGCCCGTGATCTGCTCCGCGCCGCGAACCCGGACGACGGATGGGTCTGGTTCCCGATGCGGGAGTCTCTGCTGCGGGTGCCAGCCACGAATGCATCATCCCACCCGGACGGGCCCGAGAGATGGGATCCGTTTCTCAACTCTCGGGACGACCCTGAGGACGTTCCGTTCTGAAATACACCGATTCCCACGCCGCCTGCTGCTCGTCGGAGACGCGGACGAACGTGCCCGTGGCGCTGACGAGCACCGCGCCCTCACGGTCCCTGATCTCGCCGCGAGTCTCGACCATGCGGCCCCGGTCGCGGACCACTTCCGCGATGACCTCCACCGGCTGCTCGACCGGCACGGGCCGACGGAATCGCATCTCCATCCGCGCCGTCACCGCCAACCGGCCGTCGGCCAGCACGGCCCAGCTCATCGCCTCGTCCAGGACAGTCGACAGGATGCCGCCGTGGGTCATGCCGAGGTAGCCCTCGTGCTCGCGCGCCGGGGTGAACGTGCCCCGCACACCCGCCTCTCCATGCCGGTAGAAGGCAAGCCGCAGACCGATGGGGTTCTTCTCCCCGCAACCGAAGCATCCATGATCGACCACCGTATTGACCCGCTCGGACTGCACCACTCCTCCTCTGCTGCGCTCACTTGCTGCGCTCACTGGATCGCCGCCGGCCCGTTGATCCCGTCTCCTTGCGGGGAAGCGAACCGGCCCAGAGCGGGCGATGCCCAACGCCCGCGCTGCGGCGATTCTACCCAGGCATCCCGAATCGGCGCTCCGATCCCGGTTCGAGCCGGGAAGAACTCATGACGGCCCTGTAATCCCCGGGCCACCGGTAGTACGATTGCCGCGCCGGCGGCACGCACCCACGTGCCGCTCATGCTGATCCGACGAATTGACAGGTGTGCGACATGCTTCTTAGAATTGGCCGCCGGGGAGGTTCCATCTGGTGCAAGCACGGGCCTTGAATGGGCGCTACCGCCTCGACGAACGCATCGGCGAGGGCGGGATGGCGGTCGTCTACCGCGGCTACGACCTGGTCCTCAACCGGGTGGTGGCCGTCAAGGTGCTGCGCGACCAGTACATCTCCGACAGCAACTTCCTGCGGCGGTTCGAGCGCGAAGCGCAATCGGCAGCGCGTCTCTCTCATCCCCACATCGCCAACGTGTACGACGTCGGGCAGGACGGTCATACCCGCTACATCGTCATGGAGTACGTCGACGGCCCCAACCTCAAGGAACTCATCCGCCGCCAGGGGCCTTTCTCCGTCGACGGCGCCGCCTTCATCATTCGCCAGGTGGCCGAAGCGCTCGACTATGCCCATGCCCACGGCCTCGTCCACCGCGACATCAAACCCCAAAACATCCTCGTCGACCAGGACGGCCACGTGAAGGTGGTCGATTTCGGCATCGCCAAGGGCTTGAGCGACGCCAACTTGACCGAGGACGGCACCGGCATGGGCACCGTCCACTACGTGTCGCCCGAACAGGCGCGCGGCGCGCAGGCGACGCCGGCTTCCGATGTCTACGCCACCGGCGTCGTCCTCTACGAGATGCTCACCAAGCGCCTCCCGTTCGAAGCCGACACCCCGGTCGGCGTCGCGATGCAACACGTGAGCGCCAGCCCGCCACCACCGCGCCAGTTCAACCCGGCGATCCCGCCGGAAGTCGAAGCGATTGTCCTCCGCGCGCTCGCCAAGAACCCCGCCGACCGCTACCCGAGCGCCGGGGCGCTGGCCGACGCGCTCGACCACTGGGAACGGGCAGGCACGGCTGACAGTGAGGCGACCCGCGTGATCGCCACGGCACCCGCCGCGGTCGACAGGCCGCCCCGCCGGGCCGCAACGGCTGTCCCTCCAGGCCGGACGGGTCGCGGCGCGCCGCCCCCGCCGCCTGCGCGGAATCAGGCATTCCGCGACGATGTGGGATGCGTGACCTGGCTGATCGGCTCGGCCATCCTGATCGGCCTCGTCGGGCTCGTGGTCCTGGTCTTCAACGTCGGCGATTTCGGTTTCTTCGAACCATCCAACCAGCCGACCCCGACCGCGACCATGCCCGCCGCTGTCGCCAGCCCGACGACCGGATCAACGCCGACCAGCACTGCCACGGCGACCACCCCGGCCACGCCGAGTCCGACAGGAACGCCGGGCACGCCCACACCGACCCCCTCACCGACGCCGGAGATGGCCACCGTGCCATGGTTGATCGGCTCCACCGTCGACCAGGTGGAGGAGACGGTCAACGGCTTGGGATTCACGCTGGTCGAGGAGCGGGTCTACGACAACGTCGAGCCGCCCGGCACGATCATCGACCAGGAGCCACGAGCTGGGGAGTCGGTCCCGAAGGGGACTCAGATCCAGGTCAAGGTCAGCCGCGGCCCCGAGTACATTTCGCTCCAGAGCGTGGTCGGTCTACCGCGGGCTCAGGCACGCCAGCAACTCGAGCAGCTCGGGCTGACGGTCAACGAGGTCGAGGAGGGCAGCGCGACCGTGCCGCGCGGGAACGTCATCCGCACGGATCCGCCGTCCCAGGTCGCGAACGGCGGCACGGTCACGCTCTACATCAGCGTCGGCGACCAGATCCAGGTGCCCGATGCCTTCGGGCAGCCCTACCCGCAGGTCGTCGCTGCCCTGGAGAACGCGGGATTCGTCGTCGAATCGGTGGTCCCGCAAACGTGCGAGCAGATCCAGCAGTCGGCACCTGACTTCGACTGCCAGAACCTCGCGGATGGCGCTGTGGTCAGCGCGACCCTGGCCTGGGGCTCATGGGTGCCGCGCGGGTCAAGCATCGCCATCGCTTACTACGACGCCGGCGACGACTAGCCATGGCCGCGTCGCCGCCCGCCACGCCGCCAGCCACACGGGTGCCACATACCGGATGGCTGAGCGCGCCCGTGTCGTGGCGGTCCGCAGCCCTCGTCCTCGTGCTCGCGATCCTAGCCGGCCTCGGCATCGGTTGGGCCGGAGCGGGGTGGGATAGTAGCGACCGGCTCAGCGTCGGCAACACTGGGAATCGTCTCAGCACCCTCATCCGCGTTGACGGCCGGACCGTCGTGATTGGCGGCAGCGAGTGGCAGGACGAGTTGGCCGAATTCGTCGACCGCTCAACCCTGCCGTGGCAGCGGCACGTGCACCTGCTCGTCGTTCCGGCTGCGGATGACGACCCGGCCCTCGGTGCCCTCGCGCTGGTCGAACGTGGAACGGTCGGGGCGGTCGCCGTCCTGGGAACACCAGGCGCGGAGCCGGTCTGGACCCGGCTGGAGCGTGCCGCCCGCGACCAGGGGATCGAAATCCGCTACCTCACCGGCACCCAGCGCATCAGTCTCGGCGGAAACCGGGAGCTTCTGCTCGCCGCTGCGTCCGGGCCGGACGCCAACCTGGGTGCCTACGCGGTGCTGTTGCGCTACGGGGACGTCCGGGTGCTCATCGCCCACGGTGGGAAGGAAGTAACCGACGCCACCCGGGCGTGGCTCCCGGTGGAGGGGGAGATCGCCGCGTTCGTCCAGCTCGGAGCCGGTGACCAGCGCCCGGACCAGCGGGCTGCGGTCCTGCTGCGTCCCCGCCCGCAGCGCTCCGGGGATGTGGCCGGCGAGCCACCCCAGGCGCGATTCGTCGCGGAGCTCGATCGCGGCGAACGCCTCACGATCAACCTGGAGTCCAAACGCCTGCGCCTGCCGCTCGACTCGCTCACCCCGGTGGCTCAGTCGACACCGCCCGCGGGCAGGTAGCGCACGAACCAATCACGCGCAAGGCGCGCGACCGCTTCCAGCGCGCCCGGCTCCTCAAAGAGGTGGGTGGCGCCCGGCACGATCTCGAGCCGCTTCTCACCCGGCAACGCGGCCAGCGCCGCCTCATTCAGCGGGATGACGGGTGTGTCCAGCTCGCCGACGATCAGCAGCGTCGGCGCCCGCACGCGCCGCAGGGCATCTCGGGCGAGGTCCGGCCTGCCGCCACGCGAGACGACCGCCCGGACCGTGCTCGGCAACTGCGCCGCAGCGACCAGCGCCGCCGCGGCTCCGGTACTGGCACCGAAGTAGCCGATGCGAAGGTGGCGCGTCTCCGGCTGCTCCCGGAGCCACCCTGTAGCGCCGACAAGCCGTTCCGCCAGCAAGCCGACATCGAAGCGCAGCGCGCCGGTGCGGCGGTCGATCGCCTCCTCCTCCGGAGTCAGGAGGTCGATGAGGAGCGTGCCCAGCCGTGCCACGTGTAGTTCTCCGGCGACGAAGCGGTTGCGCGGGCTAAACCGGCTACTGCCGCTGCCGTGGGCGAAGAGCACCAGGCCCCGCGCCCGCTCGGGAAGCGTGAGGGTCCCGGCCAGGGAGACGGCTCCACTTGGAACGGTGACCTCGCGGCTCCACGCCGCGGGCTCAGCCAGACGTGCCTCACCGTCCGGTTCCTCAGCGCGTTGATCGCCCTGCTGCTCCTGGTCATCGAATCGTTCGTCGCTCACGCTTCGTCCATCCCGGTGGTAGCTCACCTCGCCCAGGATGGAGCATGCAAAGGGTGTACCGGCAAGAACGGTGTAGGCCCCGGCGGTGGACCACCGGGGCCAGCGGTGCGTCGAGTAGTGGGACTAACCGCGTGCGGCGCGCTCGCGCTCGAAGGCGAGCCCGATCTCAGCGCGCAGTGCCGCGTCGGTCAGCACGTCGAGCCCGGTCAGCGCCAGCGCCTTGGCCACCGTCAGCGTGTTGGCGTAGCCCATCTCGCTGTCGGCCGCCTCAACCACTTCCTGCGAGTGCCAGGTGATCACCCGGTCGACGATCGGATAGCTCGTCTCCACCGAGGGCACCTCGTAGCTCACATTCCCCCAGTCGGTCGAGCCCTTGCCCGGCTCCACCTTCGGGTCGGGGAGCTGGAGACCCAGGTCGTCGAGGTGCTTCTTGATGCGCCGCGCCAGGGGGTAGTTGGTGATCATGTCGTAGTACGGCTCTTCCGAGTACTCGAAGCTGAGCCGCGCGCCGGTCATCGAGGCCGCGCCCTCGGCGATGGCCCGGACCTTCTCCACCAACTCCTTCATGTAGGCGCGGGTCGAGGCGCGCACCAGGAACGACCCCTCCGCGTAGTCGGGCACGACGTTCGGCGCCTGCCCGCCCTGGGTGATGATCCCGTGGATGCGAGCGTCGTCCAGGATGTGCTGCCGCAGCGCGTTGATCCCGTTGAAGGTCTCGATCAGGGCATTGAGGGCGTTGATGCCGTTGTGCGGATCGGCCGCCGCGTGCGCCGCCTTCCCGTGGAAGGCGATCTTCACACCCTGGCAGGCCAGCGCCTGACCGCTGCCCTCCAGGTACGGCACCGCGGCCTCACTGGTGCCCGGGTGCGCCCCCATGGCCGCGTCAAGCCCGGAGAAGACACCGGCGCGGGCCATGATGACCTTGCCGCCGATGGCCTCTTCGGCCGGCGTGCCGAAGACCGACACCCGCCCGCCGACGTGTGGCAGCGCGGCCGCCAGCCCGATCCCGGCCCCAATCCCGGCGATCGCGATCAGGTTGTGCCCGCAGCCGTGCCCGACACCCGGCAGGGCGTCGTACTCCGACAGGTAGCCCACATGGGGGCGCCCCTCGCCCGTGCTGGCGTGGAAGGCGGTCGGCAGGTCAGCCACACCGCGCTCCACCGAGAATCCGCGCTCGGCCAGGAAATCGGCGCAGGCCGCGCTCGCCTTCACTTCTTGCAGCGCGATCTCCGGGTTGGCGTGGATGAACTTCGACAGCGCGATCAGGTTGTCCCGCTCGGCGTCGATCTTCGCCAGGATCGCCTCGCGAGCGGCCTCCAGATTACCGGTCGTGCTCACGCACTCCCCTCCCATCCATCAGAGATTCGAACCGCTGATCCTCCCGGAACTATACGCGGTATGGCGCACTTGTGCACTATCCCGTCCCCTTGTTCCGACAGGCACGACGGATACGGCAGTGTCCGCGGTGCGGTCCCCCGGATGCCTCCTCACGGCGGGCAGTGCCCGAACGTCGCGCAGGCCGGTAGAATGGGCCGCACCGCCGGGTGCGCCGGGCGCCGGCGTGGCAATGGAGAGGGAGTGTGGAGACGGATGACGACGCCAACCGTAACGGTGCGGCCGGGCAGGTTCGAAGACGCCGCGACCGAGGCAGCGCTTAACCGGGAAGCCGGATGGTGCTGGGACGAGGAGAACCTGATCGTCGAGTACCACGACGACGCTTACGAGCCCAGCTCCGTCCTGGTGGCTGAGGTCGATGGCCGCGTGGTGGGCAAGCTGGAACTGTTCATCGGGGCCAAGGCCAAGCACGGGCGCTTCGGCGTGATCCGTCGCTTCGTGGTGCACCCCGACTTCCGCGGCCAGGGGATCGGGCGAACCCTGCTCAATGCCGCCACGGAGCACGCGCGCGCTCAGGGCTGCTCCTTCATCGAGTTGAGCGTCGACGTCACCAACCCGATCGCGCACGCCTTCTACGCCCGCGAGGGGTTCGTCGAGGATCGCGTCGAGGTGCTGATGCGGAAGTCGCTCGACGGCAAGCCCCACGCGTCGCTCTACGCGGCGCAGCGGACCGAGTGGGAGCAGCGCTAGCGCGGGGGGATCGTCCTACAGGATCCGCCCACAACGCGGGCAGTAGACCTCCGCCTCGCTGACATCGGCGTGGCAGTAGGGACACGTGCCGTCCGACACCGGCACGTGCGATTCTTCCCGCGGCGTGGTCTGGATCTGGATCGTCTCATGCGCGTCCCGCAGCAACGCGGTCGCCTCCGCATCGAGCCGGGCGCCGCCTGAGCGGGACGCGTCGCCATCCGCCTCCGAGATCCGTACCGGCCGGGTCTCCTCCGCGGCACGCACCGGGACGGTCGGCGGCTCGGTCTTGTACACGGCCGTCGCCTCGTCGTTGAGCGACGACGGCACACGCGGCGGGAAGGCCCGCGTCGTCGGCGGTTCGATCTCTGGATAGGGCTCGGGCGCCTCCTCTTCCTCGACCTCAACGTAGCCGCCCCGGCCGAACAAGGCCAGGACGATCACGATCGGCAGGAAGACCACCGCTGCCACCAGCAGCACCCAGCCGATGCCGGTCGCGAGGAACTGCGCCACCACCGCGCGCTCCAGGAACGCCGGATTCTCAGCCGAGAGCAGGTAGAAGCGGATGTCACGCAGCGCGTAGCTCAGCAGCAGCGTGCCGTTCGCCCCCGCCACAAGCGCCCCGAAGACGCGGGCGACCCATCCCGGCCGCGGCATGGGCAGCGCCGCGCCGGCACCGTAGCCAAGCAGGAACGTGCTGCCGATCAGGAACAAGACGGCGACCATGAAGGCGCCACCGGACTCGCGCAGGCCGGTCATATTCGCCAGGTCGGCGCCCCATGGGCCGGCCCACGACTCGGCCAGTGCGGCCCCGAAGAGGATGCCGAGGGTGACCAGCACCTCGCGCTGCACCCCACGCCAGAACCCGATCGGCACGAACAACGCGATGAGAATCAGCAGCAGAATGTCGAGCAACAGGTAGACGTTCACGGTTGTGGCTCCCTGGTTCGCGGCGGAGAGTTCAGTCGTTGAGCAGCGCTCGGGGAACGAGAGCGGACCGGATTTCTCCTCAAAACGAGACCGCGAGCACCTGCGCTCGGCGGTCATAGCGGCCCTGCGTCGCCCTACCGGTACCGGATACCGCCGCTAGATTGTAGCACGCGGACTTTCGGGCGGTGCGAGGCATCCGCCCCTATGATATGCTTTCGGTGCGGGGTCAGGCCGTGGGACGAGCGATTCCACCACGGCCTGTCGTGTATCAACACATTGTCAGGAAGGGGGTGCCAGTATCACCCTTGGCTAGAAGCAGACGTCCTCGCCAGCGTCCCGCGGAACCTCAGGAACGCCAGGATCTCGCCTGGCGGACGATGGATCTCCACATCCATACCCCCGCCTCTGCCGACTATCAGGAGCAGGGTGTCAGTTTCGTCCACCTCTTGCAGCGGGCCGAGGCTCGCGGCATCGATATCCTCGCGTTCACCGATCACAACACGGTCCGCGGCTGGGCGCGCATGTGGCGAGAGATTGAGGACCTGGAACTCCTCGAAGCCCTCGGACGACTTGAACCGGAGGAAGAAGCGCTCCTCGCGGAATACCGCCGGCTCCTGAACAAGATGCTCGTCCTCCCTGGCTTCGAGTTCACCGCGACCTTCGGGTTCCACATCCTGGCCATCTTCCCGCCCGACACCTCGATTCGGAAGATGGAGCACATCCTGCTGACCCTCGGCATCCCGGAAGAAAAGCTCGACCAGGGGAGCAGCGAGGTCGGCGCGACGACCGAGGTCCTCCAAGCCTACGAGATCCTGCACGAGGCCGGCGCGCTGGTGATCGGCGCGCACGTCAATTCGACACACGGCATCGCCATGCAGGGCTTCCCCTTCGGAGGCCAGACGAAGATCGCCTATACCCAAAGCCCGTACCTGCACGCGCTCGAGGCTACCGACCTCGACAACACCTCGCGGCGGAGCACCGCGCGCTTCTTCAACGGCACCAAGCCGGAGTACCCGCGCCGGATGCACGTCATCCAGGGGTCCGACGCGCATCGACTCACGCGCGACCCGGAGCGCGAGACGAACCTGGGCATCGGCGATCGCATGACTGAGGTCCTGTTGGGAGAACTCAGCTTCGAGGCCCTCAAGGCCGTCTTCGAAGGCGACGACTTCTCCCTGTTCCGTCCCCACCGCCCGTCGGAGGCCCCGTACGACTTCGTGCTGGCCGCCCGGGAGGAGGGGAACAACATCGTTCAGGCGTTCCACCCGCGCCTGCCCAGCCGGCGGTCGAAGTCGAACGCTGTGCTGAAGGATGTGGTGGCCTTCGCCAACACCAACGGCGGCACGATCTTTATCGGGCTGGACGCCAAGCCCGACGGTGAGATCAACGGCGTGGCCAACGCCAAGCAAGCCGCCGAGACCCTCCGCAACGACATCGCCCGCTTCATCACTCCGCCCCCGGCTGCCACGGTTGATGTCCATACGATTGAGGACAAGGATGTCCTGGTGGTCACGGTGCCGCAGGGCCAGGACAAGCCCTACGCGCTCCTCACCGGCGAGATCCTGCTCCGGCAAGAGTCGGAGACAAGCGTGGCCATGCGCGACGAGATCATTCAGATGGTGCGCGCCGCACTGGAGGCACGACGGGAAGCCGCGGCCGGGGCCGCTGCTGCGGGCGAGACAGTGGCGTCCGACGATTCGCCCGCACTGCCGTCTGAGTTGAGCGACGACGAGGCGGAGGCGCGACTCCCACGGACGGGGGTCGAGATCGTGGCGTCCGAGACCCGCGACGGCGTCATCTACCACTCGATGCGCGACCTGCGCAACCGCAAGGTCGTGCAGAACGTGACGCGAGACTCGGCGCGGCGACTCTGGCGCTATGCTATTACACAGAAAGAGTCGAACCCGATCGATCCCGAGAAGATCCGCTGGCACGGCCCGCTCGGCTTCATCAAGGCCCACAAGCAGCGGGACGGCAGCGTGCGCTACGACCTGGCCTACCGGCAGAACGGCCACGTGCGCGTCTTCTACGGCGTGACCGAAGAGGGTATCGACGACGACTGGCGCGTGGCGATTCAAACAGCCACCGGGAAACCGGTGGAAGCCGCGACGGCCTGACCCGCACTCCCCGGTGACGGGGAGACCACGTGGAATCGACGGCGAGGCCGGCCCTGGTGGGCCGGCCTCGTTGTCTGCTTCGAAAGCGCCGGCATTTCGGCGAAGCGGCCGTACCTCCAGGCCCGGAGCCGACCGGATGCAGGTGATTCCGCCCCTACCGCAGGAGGCGCAGCGCGCCGACCGCGTCGCCGAGCGTCCGCCCCACCGGGAACCCATCGCGCAGGATGCGCAGGATCTTCCCCTGCTTCACCCGCTTCGGGTCGTCGTCCACGGTCAGGTACTCGCGCATCGCCCGCGACAGCACCTCCGGCACCTCGTTCAGCAGCCAGGGCCGGGCGTGGGCGAACGGCGTGACATTGCGGATGGTGTAAAGATCCTGGAGCACGAAGCTCTCTTCGAGCAGCTCCTGATACCGGCTCAACCCCACCGCCGAGAAATCCCCGGCCGCCTTCGCTTCGATGATCGCCTCAGCGGCGAGCTTGCCGGAGATCATGGCGAAGTTCGAGCCCTCGCGGTTGATCGGGTTGAGCAGCCCGGCAGCGTCCCCGACCACCACCGCGCCGTCGGTGAAGAGGCGCGGCATCGCGTGCCAGCCGCCTTCCGGGATCAGGTGCGCCGAGTACTCGACCAGTTCCCCGCCTTCGAGCATCGGCGCGATGCACGGGTGGGCCTTGAAGTCGTTCAGCATGTCGCTGACGTTCCGCCCGGTCTCGATGAGATCGGAAAGCAGCGCGCCGGTGCCAATCGAGATCGTGTCCTTGTTGGTGTAGATGAACCCGTAGCCGAGGAGACCCTTCGTCGACCGGCCGAAGATCTCCATCGCGACGCCCAGCCCGCTCGGAACGTTGAACCGGCGCTCGATCTCCTCTTCGGACAGCCGGATCAACTCCTTGGCGACCAGCGCCTGCTGGTCCGGCTTCCACTCGCGGTGCAATCCGGCTTTCTGTGCCAGGAGCGAGTTGGCGCCGTCGGCCAGCACCACCACATCGGCACGGAGGTCGCCCTCCTCCTCCCCGGTGCGGACGCCGTCGATCTTGCCGTCTTCCCAGATGAGGTCTTCCACCACCATCTGAGTGATGATGAACGCGCCCTCCTCTTCGGCCTTGGAGGCGAACCACTGGTCGAATTCGCCGCGCATGACGCTGAACGAGTTGTACGGCTCCTTGGCGAATTCCTGCGTGCGGTAGGTGACGCCGAGGGCGCTGTCGTCGGTCAGAAGCATGTAGCGCTGCTCAATGATCGCGCGCTCCAGCGGCGCCTCGCGCCAGAACTCGGGCACCAGCTCCTCGGTCGGCTGGCGGTAGAGGATGCCGCCCATGACGTTCTTCGCGCCGGGGTACGCGCCGCGCTCGATCACCACGACCTCCAGCCCGGCACGCGCCAGCGTCAACGCGGCCGCCGTGCCGGCCGGCCCGGCCCCGACGACGATGACGTCAACTCGCTCGTCCTGCATCGCTCCTCCGCCCTACGTTCCCTTCTGGGTGGGGCGGGTTGGGAACCCGCCCTATCCCGGTCTCCTCTAGCCGCCGCGAACCGCGCGCAGCTTCTCCGTCAGCTTCGGTGCGATCTCCTGCACGTCGCCCACAATGCCGAAGTCGGCCATCTTGAAGATCGGCGCGTCGGGGTCGCGGTTGATCGCGACGATCGTCTCCGACCCGCGGATCCCGACCGTGTGCTGGACCGCGCCAGAGACGCCCAGGCCGATGTACAGCTTCGGCGCGATCGTCTTGCCGGTCTGGCCGACCTGCTCATAGTGCGGGCGCCACCCGAGGTCGGTCACCGCGCGCGTCGCGCCGACCGCCCCGCCGAGCACCGCGGCCAAATCCTCGGCCAGCTTGAAGTTGGCAGCCTCACCCAGGCCACGGCCGCCGACGACGACCACCTCGGCCTGCTCCAGGTTGCTCGGCCCGGCCTCCGCCTGCACCAGATCCTTGACCGTCACCCGGATCTCGCCGGGCGCGAAGCTCAGCTCCAGCGGCGTCGTCTCCGCCGTCCGGCCGGGTTCCAGCTCGGGCGCCTCGAAGGCCCCGGCATGGATCGTGGCGAAGGTCAGCCCGTCCCCGGCGGCCCGCACCTCGGTCAGCACCTTGCCCTGGTAGACCGGGCGCGTGCCAACCCAGGCGCCGTCCTGCCGCCCAATCCGGATGCAGTCCACCAGGTACGCCGCGTCGCGCCGTGTCGCCAGGAACGGCGCCAGATCCCGCCCGCCGGTCGTCCCGGCCAGCAGTACGAGCGCCGGCCCCGTGGCGTCAATCGCCGCGTCGACAGCCTTGGCGTAGGCATCGACGGTGAAGGCCGCCAGCTCCGGCGCATCGGCGACCAGCACCCGATCCGCGCCCAGGGCCGCTGCCTCGCTGGCGGCTGCATCGAGCCCGCTGCCCAGCACCACCGCCGCGAGCGACCCGCCGGTCTCACTCGCCAGCGTCCGGCCGATCCCGAACAACTCCCGAGACGTGTCCCGAATGGCGCCATCCCGCGTCTCGACGACCAGGAGGACGCCGCTCGCTCCGTTCGTCACCGCTGTTCCTCTCTCCGCTCCGTGAGCCGGGCATCAGACCAGCTTGCGCTCCTGCAGGAAGGCCACCAATTGATCCACGGCGCTGTCAGCGTCGACATCCTTGAGGATGATGCCCTCGGCCGTCTCCTCCTCAACGAAGAGCTGCCCCCAGCTCACCCGGGACTGCGCCGCGTCGTCCGCGAGGCCGAGATCAGCCGCGCTCTTCGCCTCTGTCGGCTTGCGCCGGGCGGCCATGATGCCCTTGAGCGAGGGATAACGCGGCTCGTTCAGCCCGCTGAGAGCGCAGAGGATGGCCGGCGGCGCCAGGTCGATCACCTGCCGCCCGTCTTCGATCTCGCGCTGCACCGTGAGCCGCCCGTCCTGCTTCTCGAGCGCCACCACGTTGCTCACCACCGGCACGTCGAGCAAGGCCGCCAGCGCCGGACCGACGGACCCGGTGCCGCCGTCACTCGTCTCCTGGCCGACCAGGATCAGGTCGAACCCTTCGGCGCGCAGCACCGCCGCCAGCGCCTTCGCGGTGACGGCGCTGTCCCCGGAGGCCAGCGCCGCGTCTTCGACCACGATGGCCCGGTCCGCACCCATCGCCAGACAGCGGTTCAGCGTCTCCCGCGCTTGCCCCAGGCTCACCGCGACGATCTCAACGTCGCCCTGCTGCTCCTTGATCTGGATGGCCGCCTCCATCGCGTGCAGGTCGTACTCGTTGGCGACCTGCGGCGTGCCGGACTGGATATCGCCCGCGCGCGGGTCGAAGCGGACCGCGTTCGGGTCCGGCACCTGCTTCACCAGGACCACGATCTTCAAGCAACTACCTCCACCTAGTCATCAGGCCACCGCCGTTCGTCGTACCCGAAACGGCCACCGGCCGCGGGTGTTTACTGTCCCGTGAAGTCGGGTTTGCGCCGCTCCAGGAAGGCGCCCATGCCCTCCTTCTGGTCGCGCGTGTCGAAGGCAAGGGCGAACAGGTGCGCCTCGTAGGCCAGCGCGGTTTCGAGGTCCGTCTCCACGCCCCGGTTGATCGCTTCTTTGGCGTAGTACACCGCGACCGGCGCGTTGGCGGCGATCCGCTCAGCCAGTTCGCGCGCCCGGGGCATTAGCTCCTCGGCCGGGTAGACCGCGCTCACGAGGCCCAGCCGCAGCGCCTCTTCAGCGCCGATCCGCCGGCCGGTCAAGATCAATTCCTTGGCCGCTGCGCGGCCGATCACCCGCGCCAGCCGCTGCGTCCCACCCCAGCCGGGCGGGATGCCGAGCGTGACCTCGGGCTGACCGAGCTGCGCATTCTCCGAGCAGATGCGGATGTCGCAGGCCAGCGCCAGCTCGCAGCCGCCGCCCAGTGCGAACCCATTGATGGCGGCGATGGTCGGCTGCGGCGCGTTCTCCAGCATCGAACAGACCGACTGGCCCAGCCGGGCAAAGATGAGCGCCTGGCTCGGCCCCTTGTCCCGCATCTCGGCGATGTCGGCACCGGCGGCGAAGGCCCGATCCCCGGCGCCGGTGATGATGATCGCCCGCACCTCGGGGTCGCGGGTCACCCCCGCCAGCGCATCCCGCAGGGCTTCCAACTGCTCCGTGTTGAACGCATTGAGGACGTCCGGGCGATTCAGCGTGAGCGTCGCCACATGCCCATCGCGCGCCACATCAACCGCCATCGTCGCTCGCCTCCCGTCCCGCGACGACTTGCGCCGCCGCCACAAGGTCACGGTCGATCGCACCCCGCGCGGCGTCCGTGGCCGCGCGCTCGAGCACGTCCCGCGCCGCCTCCACAGGCAAAGAGGGGCGCGGCATCGCGCCAGCGCCCCTCCCCGTTCGCCTTACGATCGCGATGCGACTTCGCTCTCCCAGGCCTGGGCCGGCGGCTGTGGGCAGCGCAGCGGCCGGTCGGTCCGGTAGCCGAGCGCATAGCCCGCCTGAATGAGCTGGTGGATCTCCCGCGTGCCCTCGTAGATGACGGCGCCGCGCGCGTTGCGCATGTAGCGCTCGACCGGGTACTCGTTCGAATAGCCGTAGGCGCCGTGGATCTGGATGGCGTCGTTGGCGGCTTCAAAAGCCCGGTCGCAGGCGAACCACTTGGCCAGCGACGTCTCGCGGGTGTTCCGGATGCCGCGGTTCTTCAGCTCTGCCGCCCGCATCACCAGCAGCCGCGAGGCTTCCTCGCCCGCCACCATGTTGGCGATCATCTGCTGCACGAGCTCGAACTTCCCGATCTCCTGGCCGAACGCCTCCCGCTCGTGGCAGTACTTGATGCTGGCCTCCTTGGCGGCGCGGATGAGCCCGACCGCACCGGCGGCGACGGTGAAGCGGCCCTGGTCGATCGCGCTCATGGCGATCTTGAAGCCTTCACCCTCTTCGCCGATCCGGTTCTCGACCGGCACTCGCACGTTCTGGAAGTTGATCCACCCGGTATCGCCGGCGCGCACGCCGAGCTTGCCCTTGATCGATCCGGTGGTCAGCCCCTCCATACCGCGCTCGACCACCAGCGCGATCAAACCGTGATGCTTCTTGCTCGGATCGAGTGTGGCGAAGACGAGGAAGTGGTCGGCGGTGTTGGCCAGCGAGATCCACATCTTCTCGCCGTTGAGGATGTAATAGTCGCCGTCGCGCACCGCACGGGTCTGGATATTCCCGGCGTCCGAGCCCGCGCCCGGTTCAGTCAGGCCGAACGTGGCGAGCTTCTCACCCTTCGCCTGCGGCACGAGCCAGCGCTGCTTCTGCTCCTCGGTGGCCCACTGGTGCAGCGTCAGGCTGTTGAGCCCGACATGCACGCTCATCACCACCCGGAGGAACGTGTCGACGGCCTCGAGCTCCTCACACGCCAGGGCGAAGCTCACGTAGTCGAACCCGCCACCGCCGTACCGCTCGGGGATCGGCAGCCCTAGGATGCCGAGGCTTCCCATCTTATAGAGGACTTCCGGGTGGTACTCGCCCTTGGCGTCCCACTCCTGGATGTAGGGCGCGACCTCGCGCTGCGCGAACTCGCGCACCATGTCGCGGACCTGGATCTGTTCGCTGGTATATTCAAAGTCCATCAACGCCTCCCGGCACTGCCTACGCGCATCGCATACGCGCGCGCCTGCGCGCGTCCCTTCCCCCCACAACCGGCCGCAGTATAGGGAACCCTATGCGAACGGGTCAAGCACAGCATCCGTGAGGACGCGCGCACCTCACCTGTGCAAACGGCCGCGCCATCTGTATCATTGCCGCCGCCCTCCGACGGACGTTGCGAGGGTTTTCGCTTGTTAGGAGGCACGGTGACCTGCACGCGGCGGGACAGCCGTGCATCGCATCTCAGTGCACGAGTGTTAGGGGATCATGGGTCAACCGGAATCACGCAACACGCTCACTCGCTACTGCAAGTCCTGCGGCGAACTAGTCCAGGTAGACGGTTTCGTGGACGACCGCTACGTCCTCTGCGCCCGCTGCGAGATCTGGGCAGCCGGGCGCGGTTTGAATCAGTTCCACGCACGCGCGACGCAGGCCGTCGATGACCACTACGAGCCCACCGAGCGCGAGCGGCAGTGGTGGCAGTTCCTCTCGTGGCTGATCGCCACCGGGCGACTGAGCGTCGGCCCCAACGAAGGGGCGCGCTAACCTCGCTGAACACCCCCACCCGCAGTACCGAGCCAACGGAAACGCGACATCGAGGAGCCGGGCCTGATGCACGGCCCGGCTCCGCACTCCCGACGCTTCGGCACGCTCGCGAGCCCCGGTGTTCCGGACGCGGCGGCGGTCGGCGTCGAGGCTTCCGTCACGCTGCTATGGCGCTGCGTCGTTTGGAACCGACGTCTCCCGCATTCCTCTCTCGTCGTCCTTCGCGGAAGCGGAGCGCTCTCCCGCATTGCCGCACAGGCGGCAACGGTTACGGGACCTTCTGCAGGATCCGCTGCATCTCCTCGGCAGAGAAGGCGCGCAGCGTCTCCGTGCGCACATGCCCCTGCGATGCAATCGCCACCGCGAGCGCCGTCGCGGTCTCGTCGTCAGGCATCTCGGCAACACCTACGACATCGTGACTGCCGAGCGTCCAGTAGATCGTGCTCAGATCGCCGCCCATGCTCTGGGCGAGTTGTTGCGCATGGCGTGCACGGTCGACCGTGGACTTGGCGCTCTTGACGCCCTGCTCGGTCCAGCTTATCAGCAGCACGTAGGTCGGCATGGGACCACCCTTCTGACGTTGCAAGCCTGGGATGCGGGTGATCGGTGAGGTGCGAGAGTCGTCGGTTATGTTTAGTGTAACACGGGCACCCGCACGGTGGAACGCGCGGGGTCGGCCGGAGCAGCCCGGTCCGGGCAGGTCGCCCGACACGCCACATCAGCGCCAGCCGAACTGGCGCTCCAGCAGCGTGTCGCTGACGTGCACCAGGAGTGGCGATCCATGGGGACAGACGGCGGGCGTTCGCGTGTGCCCCAGGGCCTCGACGAGCGCGCGCATGGCGGGGCGTTCGAGTCGCCTTCCGCGCCGGACGGCGCTGCGGCAGGCCAGCCGCACCAGTAATTCCTGCCGCCAGCCCTCGCCCTCCCCCGGTTCGCTGTCCGCCAGCGCCACCAACTCCGCCACGAGCCCATCAGCCTCACCGACCCCGGCCAGTGCCGTGCCGCCTGACGTGGGGAACACCCCAGGCAGCGCCGGTGCCGCCCGCAGGAGGAACATCCGCCCGCCGAAGGTCTCGCACTGGAACCCCAACGCCGCCAGATCGTCCAGCCGCCGAGCGAACCGAGCCACCTGCGCCGGGCGCAATTCCAGCAGCAGGGGCTCCGGAAGCAGCACCGGCTCCGGTCCGCCTTGGCCATGGCGCGCAACCAGATGCTCGAAGATCACCCGCTCGTGGGCGCGGTGCTGATCGACGAGGTACAACCCGTCGTCACCCTCCAGGAGGAGGAGCCGCCCCTGCACCTGATCGATCAGACGAAGCGGCGGCAGGCCCGGCGTCACGATCGGCCCGTCGTCGTCCCAGGCAGGCCGTGCCTCGGCAAGGTGCACCAGCGTCGGAGCCAACGCGGCCGCCCCGACCGCCGGTTCCACCCGCAACGGCAGCGGATGCCGCCCGAGCGCACCGCGGACCAGTTCGCCGATCGCTGCACCGATCTCGCGCTCGGCGCGCAGCCGGACCTCCAGCTTGGCCGGGTGGATGTTGATATCCACCAGCTCCGGCGGCACGTCGATCGACACCGCCAGCACCGGATGCCGTCCGCGCGGGAGCACCGGGCGGTACGTGGTTTCGACCTGCGCCAGCAGTCCCCGCGGCTCGACCGGTCGGCCGTTGACGATGAGGGTGACCTGACCACGCCCCGGTCGCGTGAGCTCGGGCCCGGCTACAAACCCGGAGATCCGCGCGCTGGCCACGTCGATCGGCCCGAGCGGGATCAGGCGCCCGGCCAGCGCGGCGCCGTAGACCGCAACCATCGCGTCGCCCAGGTCACCGCTACCGTCGGTGTGCAGCGTCAGCCGACCGTCGATGTAGAGGCTCATCCGGACGTGCGGCGCCGCCAGCGCAAGCCGGCGGACGGTCTGGGTGATGTGGCTAATCTCGGTCTGCGGTCGACCGCTGGCCGACAGCCGAGCCGGCACGTTCTGGAACAGATGGCGCACGGCGACGGTCGTGCCGCGGGAGCGGGGCGAGGGCTCGGACACGACCACCGAACCACCGCGGAGGACGAGCCGATGCCCCACGCCGCTGTCGTCGGTGGCGCTGACGAGCGTCAACTCCGCCACGGCCGCGATGCTGGGCAGCGCCTCGCCGCGGAAGCCGAGGGTGCGGACCTGCTCCAGGTCGTCGTCGGGGAGCTTGCTCGTCGCGTGGCGCATGCAGGCCAGCGGCATCTCCGCCCCCGGGATGCCGCAGCCGTCGTCGCTCACCCGAATCAGTCCGAGTCCGCCGCCCTGGACATCGATCCGGATCTGCCGCGCGCCGGCGTCGAGCGCGTTCTCGACCAGCTCCTTGACCACCGACGCCGGCCGCTCGATGACCTCCCCGGCGGCGATGCGAGCCACGACCGGAGCCGGCAGCACCCTGATCGGCCGGAGAACCGTCGCCGCGTGGTCCGGCATGCTCCCCTCCCGCCCTGCGGTGTCAGCGACTCGGGTTGGCGCCTCGCAGCCGCGCCTGCTGCTCGAAGAGCCAGTCGAGCGCCTCCCGCGGCGTGAGCGTCGTCAGGTCCAGGGAATCAAGCGCGCGAGCCAGGCGCTCGGCTTCCGACAACGCCGGCGTGAAGCCGTCGAGCCTGAGCTGGTACGGCAATCCATCCTCGGCGACCCGGGGAGCCGTCGTATCTCGCTCAGCCGGGCCAGCAGACGGTGCAGGTCGCATTTCTGTCAACCCCGCCAGCACGGACTCGGCCCGCTCCGCCACCCAGGGCGGGAGCCCAGCCAGCCGCGCCACCTGGATGCCGTACGCTCGGTCGGCCGGCCCCGGCCGCACGGCGTAGAGGAAGATCACGCGCTCGTCCGTCTCCAACGCCGCCAGGTGGACGTTCGCCACATCCGCGAGACGCTCCGCCAGCGCGGTCAGTTCCAGATAGTGGGTTGCGAAGAGCGTGCGCGCCCGCACCCGGTCGTGGAGATCCTCCAGCACCGCCTGCGCGATCGCCAGCCCGTCCTGCCTGCCGGTCCCGCGCCCGACCTCATCCAAAATGACCAGGCTGCGCTCGGTCGCCTGGCGCAGGATGGTAGCCGTCTCCAGCATCTCGACCATGAACGTACTTGACCCGCCCGCCAGGTCGTCCTGTGCACCGACGCGGGTGAAGATCCGGTCGACCAGCCCGATCCGCGCTCGCTCGGCGGGGACGAACGAACCGATCTGCGCCAGGAGGACGATCAGCGCGACCTGCCGCAGGTAGGTGCTCTTCCCGCCCATGTTCGGCCCGGTAACGACCAGCACGCGCGGCGCCTCGCCACCGAGACGGCAGTCGTTCGCGATGAACGCCTCGCCCTCAAGGCTCGCTTCCACCACCGGGTGACGCCCGCCCACGATCTCCAGCGTGGCGCTGTCCTCCAGCGCCGGCCGCGTCCACCCGCCCCGGTCGGCGACCACCGCCAGGGACAGGAGCGCGTCGAGTAGCGCCAGCCGGTTCGCCGTGGCCAGCAGCCGCCCGGTGGCCGCGGTCACGTCGCGCGTCAGCCTCGCCAGCGCCGCGCGCTCGAGGGCGGCGATCTCCTCATCCGCGGCCAGGATGCGCGCCTCCGCCTCCTTCAACGCCGCGGTCACGTAACGCTCGCCTGTCGCCACCGTCTGCTTGCGCACGTAGTCGCCGGGCACCCGCGCCAGGTTGGGTCGCGTCACCTCGATGTAGTAGCCGAAGACCTTGTTATAGCCGACCTTCAGCGACTTGATCCCGGTTCGCTCCCGCTCCCGCCGCTCCAGTCCGGCCAGCCAGCGGCGGGTCGCCATGGCGCCGTCCCGAGCGGCGTCCAGCTCGGCCGAGAACCCGGCGCGGATCCGGGCCCCATCCTCCGGGTCGTCTTCCACGGCCGCTTCGACCAGCGCCAGTACGTCGGCGCACGGGTCGATCTCGTCCGCGAAGGCAGCCAGCGCGGGGTCACCGCTGACGCGGAGCGACGCCAGGATCGGCGAGACGGCGCGCAGCGCCCCGCCCAAGGTGAGGAAGTCCCGGGCGGTGCCCAGCCCTTGCGTCACCCGCCCGACCAGTCGCTCCAGGTCGCCCACACCCCCCAGCGACGAGATGATGGCCGCTCGCAGCGTCGGACGCGCGACCAGGCCGGCGACAACCGCCTGCCGCCGCTGCAGCTCGGAGAGATCCCGCAGCGGCTGGCCCACCAGCCGGCGCAAGGTCCGGGCGCCCATCGCGGTTCGGGTCTCGTCGAGCACACCGAGCAGGCTCCCGCGTGTGCCGCCGGTCCGCAGGCTGCGGGTCAACTCGAGATTGCGGCGCGTCGCCGCGTCGAGCCCCACCCAGCCATCGGTGGACTCCGTCCGCAATCCGGTCAGCAGCGGCAAGAGCGCCGGGTTGGTCCGCTCCAGGTACGCCAGAATCGCCCCAGCGGCCGCGATCGCCGCGGGCCGATCTTCACAGCCGAACGGCACCAGCGAGCGCACGCCGAGGTGTCGGATGAGTTCCGCCCGCGCCCGCGCCGGCTCGAAGCGCCAGTGCTCCATCCGCGTGCGGTGTGCGACCTCGACGTCATCGGCGCGCCCGTCGTCCGGCACCAGGCACTCGGCCGGGTTGAGCCGCGCCAGTTCCTCGGCGAGCTGATCGCGCGCACGCGGCCCGGACAGCTCCGTCACCGCGAACTCGCCGGTGCTTACGTCCGTCCAGGCCAGTCCAATCCGGTCGCCGAGCGGGCAGATCGACGCCAGATACCGGTTCTCACCCTCCGGGAGGAGCGCCGCCTCGCCGACCGTTCCCGGGCTCAGCACGCGCGTGACGGCGCGCTCGACCAATCCCCGGCCCGGCTCGCTGACCTGTTCGGCGATCGCGATGGTGTGCCCGTGTGCCAGGAGACGTGCCAGGTAGTGGTTCAGCGCATGGTACGGGATGCCGGCCATCGGCACCCGACCGTTCCGCCCGAAGCTGCGCGAGGTCAGCGTGATGCGTGCGTCGCGGGCCACAACGCGGGCGTCGTCGTCGAACGCCTCGTAGAAGTCGCCCATGCGGTAAAGGAGGATGGCGTGGGGGTGCTGTGCCTTCAGGTCGAGGTACTGCCGGCGCGACGGCACGAGATCGGACGCGCCGGACCGTCCCCTGCCCGCCGCCCGGCTGCGAACCGTCTTCCCCTGCCGCGCCGAACCCTGTGCCATGCAGGCATTATACGCAAGGTCCCCGGCGAGTCATCGGGAGGTGGTGCGTGTTCCGTGTTCCGCGTTCCGTCCGTCTCCCCTCTCCCCTGGTGGGAGAGGGGCCGGGGGTGAGGGGGACGCACCACGGAACACGCATTAGCCAGCGCGCCTCACCCTGCCAACCCGGGCACGCGTTCCAGGTGCCGCAGGATCGCGCGCAGCAGCGCCTCGCGGTCATGCTCGCGGCCTGTGGCGATGAGGAGGCTGGTGGCGGTCGGGACCGGAAGGAGATCCTCGGGGAGGTTCACATTCAATCCGATGCCGATCAGCAGGTAGTCGAGGTGATCGCCGCGGATACTGGTCTGGACCAGAATCCCGGCGACTTTCTTGCCATCGATGAGCAGGTCGTTCGGCTCTTTGATGGTGGGCTGGACGCCGGTTGCCTCCGCGACGGCCGCAGCCACGCGCTCGCCAATGTCCCGCAGCAGCGTGGGTGACTGGGCCACGGCGAGCGGCGGGCGGAAGAGGGCGGTGAACAGCAGGCAGGTGCCGGGCGGCGCCAGCCACACCCGGCCCATGCGGCCACGGCCGGCCGTCTGCTCCTCGGCGACGACGACCGTCCCGACCGGGGCGCCTCGTCCAGCCAGGTCCGCGGCCACGTCCATCGTCGAGGTGACCGTGGTGCGCCGCTCGATGCGCCACTCCACGTCAGGCCGCTCCGGCTTCTTCGCCCAGCGCGGTGCCGTCCTCGCGCACGCGTACCACCCGGAGCTTGCGGATCCGGTGGTGTTCGACGGCCTGTACCTCGATCAGCAGGCCATCAGCCTGAAGCGACTCCCCGGCTTTCGGGATCCGTCCGAGCCGTTTTTGCACGAACCCGCCGATCGTGCCGGTCTCCCCTTCGGCAAACTCGGTCTCGAAGATGTCGGCGATCTCGTCCACCGCGATCCGGCCGTCAACGATCACCTCTTCGGCCCCCAGTCGCTCGATCAGCGGCGTCTCGCGGTCGTACTCGTCCTGGATCTCGCCGACGATCTCCTCCAGGATGTCCTCGATCGTGACCAGGCCGGCCGTTCCACCGTACTCGTCGACGACGATGGCGATGTGCACCTTCGCCTGGCGCATGTCGCGCAGCAGCTCGTCCACATGCTTCGACTCCGGCACGAAGTAGGCCGGGCGCAGAAGGTCGAGCAGCTTGACCCCAGTCGCCTCCTCGTTCACGAACCGGAGCAGGTCTTTGGCGTAGATCACGCCGACGATCGAGTCGATCGAGTCGCGGTAGACCGGAATACGGGAGTGACCGGCCGAGCGGGCCAGATCCACGACCTCCGCAATCGACATGTCCTGCGGCGCCGCCACGATGTCGAGCCGGGGAACCATGATCTCGCGGACCGTCGCCTCTTCCAGGCCGAGCACCCCGCTGATCATCTCCTGCTCGTCCTCTTCGATGTCCAGGTCGCCGTTCCCGCCGTCATGCGCCTCGCCGATATCCTCGCCGTTCCCGGCCTCGGCCTGCGGGCCGCGCCGGAGCAGGCGAATGATGAGGTCGGCCACCGCCGTCAGGGGCCAGACCGCACCCGCGAGCACCATACTGAGCCGGTTCAGGCGGCGCGACTCCTCCCGTTGCTCGCTGGCAGTCAGCGCGCCCGGCAGCACCCGACCGGCAACCACCAACGCGATCGTCCCGACGACGAGCGCCAGCAACAGGCCGTAGCCGGGGAACTCGCGGGTGAAGACGCGCGTGAGCATTGCCCCGGCGACGAGCGCCGCGAGCAACTGGACAAGGGTCATCGTCGAGCGGATCAACTGGGGATGCTCGATGAAGGACTGGACGCGGTGGGGACTGGTTCGCTCCTCGATCATCTCGCGGAGCGTGACGCGATTCACCGCCGCGAGGCTCGCTTCAACGAACGCAGCCAGTGTCAGCACCAGAAGCGCCACACACGCAACGGCTAACTCTATCCAACTACTATCGGTACTCAAACCCCCTCAACTCCTGGGATCCCCTCCGGCCGGAGCCCCCATAGCTCTCCTGGCTCCGGACGCCGATCGGTCGTCCCGATCGGTGGCGGGGTTGCCCCGCAGGGTGTCGCCCGGCGCGCACTACGTAAACAGCGCGCTGATGCTGAGGTCCTTATGGATTCGCATGATCGCCTCGGCGATCAGCGGCGCTACGGTCAGGACCTCAACCTTGTCGGACGACACCCCTTCCGGTAACGGTAGCGTGTCGGTCACAAAAACCTTCTCGATCGGTGACTCCTGGATCAGCCGCATTGCCTCCCCGGCGAAAACCCCATGCACGGCCGCCGCACGCACGCTCCGCGCGCCGCGCGCCAGAAGTGCATCAGCAGCCTTCACGAGCGTCACGCCGGAGGAGATCATGTCGTCCACGATGACCGCGTGGCGGCCTTCCACGTCGCCGACCATCTCCAGCACCTCGGCCCGCTCCGGCCCTGGCCGCTGCTTGGAGATGATGGCCAACGATCCACCGGTGCGCCGCCGGAACTCCTCGGCACGGGCCACGCTGCCCGCGTCCGGGCTCACCACGACCAGATCGTCCAGCCCGAGCCGCCGGAAGTGCGCCGCGAGGATCGGCGTCGCGCGGAGGTGGTCCACCTGGATGTCAAAAAAGCCCTCAATTGCGGGGGAGTGCAGGTCCATGGTCAGGATCCGGTCCGCGCCGGCCGTCACCAGCAGGTTGGCGACCAGCTTGGCGCTGATCGGCTCGCGGCCGGACGTCTTCTTCTCCTGCCGCGCGTAGGCGTAGTACGGGATCACGGCCGTGATCCGCGCCGCCGAGGCGCGCCGCAGCGCGTCCAGGATGACCAGCAACTCCATCAGGTTCTGGTTCACCGGCCGGCTCATCGTCTGGATGACGAAGACATCCGAGCCGCGGACGTTCTCCTCCAGCTTGACCCGCGTCTCGCCGTCTCTCCACGACCCAACGATCGCCCGCCCCAGCGGTGCCTCAAGCTCGCTCGCGATCCGGTTCGCGAGCGCTGGGCTGGAATTCCCGGCGAAGACCTGCAGCCGGCCGTCCATCCCTGTCTACCTCTCCCCCGCGTCCTGCGTCCGGCGCGATAGCGTCCGCGCCGGCACTCCTGCCACCGTCTCCCCGGGCGCCACGTCCCGGAGCACCACGGCCCCGGCTCCGGTACGCGCCCCGGACCCCACCGTCACCGGCGCCCGCAGCATCGTATCCACCCCGATGAAGGCGCCGTCCCCGATCACCGTTCGGTGCTTGTCTCGCCCGTCGTAGTTCGCCGTGATCGTCCCGGCACCGATGTTCACGTCTCGCCCAAGCTCGGCGTCGCCCAGGTAGCTGACATGCCCGACGTGCGTCCCGGAACCGACCACGGTGTTCTTCATCTCCACGTAGTTGCCAATGTGGACGTCATCCGCCACCCGCGTGCCAGGCCGAAGGTGGGTATACGGCCCGACATGGACCCGCGCCCCGATCTCCGACTCCTCGATCACTGAGGCCAGCACTTCGCTCTCCGGCCCCACCCGCGCGTCGCGGAGAATCGCCTGCGGCCCGATGCGCGCGCCCTCCCCGATCACCGAGGCTCCACTGATGGTCGTGAACGGCTCAATCCGGGCGTCAGGTGCGATCTCCACCGTGTCGTCGATGAAGGTGGTCGCCGGATCGACGATGGCCACCCCGGCTCGCATCAACCGCTCGTTGATCCGCCGCCGGATGATCGCCTCGGCCGCCGCCAGCTCTACCCGGTCGTTCACACCGTGCGCGACGTCCGGCGACGCGACGACCGAGACAACCGGTGGGTCCGGCTCCCGTGCCGTTGCCGCCATCGCCACCAGCGATGTCAGGTAGTACTCCCCGACCGCGCTCCGCGGCACCTTGGGCAGCGCCTCCTCGAGCCAGTCGCGCCGGTAGCAGGAGATCCCACTGTTGATCTCGACCGGGCCGTCGTAGCGGCTGTCGTCTTCCTTGGCCTCGATCACCCCGACGATGCGCCCGCCCTCGCGCCGGAGCCGACCATACCCGGCGGGATCATCGACCCGCGCGGTGAGCAGCGTCACGAGCGCACCGGTCTGGATAGCGGTGTCGACCAGCTCGCTCACGGCGTCCGGCGAGAGGAGGGGATGGTCGCCGAAGAGGACCACCACGTGGCGGACTTCCGGCCGCAGCAGGGGCAGCGCCTGCGCCGCGGCGTGGCCGGTGCCCAGCGGCTCATGCTGCCAGGCCACCTCGCAGCCAGACGGCAAGCGCTCGGCCAACCCCGCCTTCGCGGGACTCAACACGACGATCGTCTGCAATGGGGTAAGGGGTTGGATCGCGCGGAGGACGTAGTCGATGACGGGGCGCCCGGCGAGGGGCTGCAGCTCCTTCGGGATACGCGACTTCATGCGCGTACCCAAGCCCGCGGCGAGGATAACCGCGGCGACTTGTGACTGCGCTCTGCCTGTTTCGTCCGAGTTCACTGCCGCCCGACGCCTGACGATGCAGGGCGGTACGGTTCCGCCCCGGCGCCTAAATCCGGTTGGCGGGCCAGGATTCGAACCTGGAACAAAGGCTCCAAAGGCCCTTGTGATACCATTTCACCACCCGCCAACAGCCGCTAGCGCACGTCTAATGGTACCGGCCTGCAACGCGCCGTGTCAAGGAACGCCGCACCCGGACAGGCCGCGTGGCCGGTCGATCCGTGACTGGCGTACTGGACGAGAGGGTGCCTCGACGCCGCGCTCAGCGGCAAAGCGACCACCGACCCAGGCAACCACCACCTACCGCTGTCCATAAGCACTGTCCGATCGGACACGCGCTGCCCGTCCCATTGACCTGGCCCAGTGCCGTCGTGGCAGCCTATGATGTACACGGAACCTTTCACGGTTCCGCGCACCGGCTCCAAGGACAAGGGGGTCCATATGCGCACCACTGCCCGAGCCATCCGGCGCCTCACCTGGGCCGCCATGATCGTTTCCCTGTTGCTGCTCCTTGCCAGCCCGACCATCGCGGCGACCGAGTACGGCGAACCAGTGCCCGGGCAACACATCTACGACACCACGGGCCTGCTCACCCCTGACGAGATCGCCGACCTGGAGAGCCGCGCTGCCGCGGTCGAGGCCGCCGGCGCGCCCGTCGTCGTCTACCTCCAGGCCCGCGACGCCTCCCGCAGTGAGACCGAGGCCGATGCCCGCAATCTCATGGACGCCTGGGATGTGCAGTCGGCCCCCGGCGCCCACGACGGCGTCGTCCTGTTCTTCAACCTCAAACCCGACAATCTCCGCCGCGGCGAGGTGTTCATCTACGCCGGGGAGAAGCATTTCGATGGTGGCAACCTGCCGCAGGCGGAGCTGCAGCGCATCATTGACGAGGAGATGCTGCCCCTGCTCCGGGACAACCAGACGGCGGCCGGGATCGGGGCCGGGCTGGACGCCATCGCCCACTCCCTCACCTACGGCCCACCGCCGCCGCCACCCCCATCCCGGTTCGAACGCATCGCGCAGGATCTGACCGAGGGAGTATTCAGCCTTGCCAACATCGTCTCGGCAGCGTTCGCTGCGCTGATCTTTGCCATCGGCCTTGGCCGCTACCGGGAACGGCCGGTTGCGCGCGGCGCCGCTATTCCCACGACGATGCCACCTTCCACCCACCCGCCTGCTGTGGCCGGTGCCCTTGTTGACGGGCACATCATGGACTGGCACCTCGAGGCAACCCTCATCGACCTGGCGAATCGCGGGGCACTTGCCATCGAGCCGGCCGGCGAGAAGAAGGTGCAGGTCCGGCTGCTCGACCGGAGCCTGCTCCGCACGCCGTACGAAGTCGCCCTCTGGGAAGCGCTCGAAGTCAGCAGCGCTGGGGAAGGCCTCGTCACCGCCGAGGAGCTTCGCTCCTCGCGCTCAAAATGGGGACGAGCGAGAGACGAGCTCCGCAAGCAACTGGAGAATGAGGGATTCTACGCGCCGAACCCCGGCGCGCGACGACGCCCTCTGTACCTTGCCGCCGCAGTCGGGTTCCTCCTGACCGTCATCGCCGCGGTGCTTGCGGGCGGAGCCCAACAGCCGCTGGCCGGGATCGGCGCCGGGCTCCTCGGCGTCGCGTCGCTCGTCACCCTCATCCTCGGCGCGAATATCCGCGACACCACCGAGTACGGCGAGGCCGAGGCCGCCGCCTGGCGCGGCTACAAGGAAGGCATCACCTCCGCTCGGAAAGACCGCGCCGCCGTCCTCGACCTTGACGAGGTACTCCCCTACGCAGTCGCCTTCGGCGTGGTCGACTCGCTCGACGACCGCCTGAAGGAGGCCAGCGACGCCGGCTACCAGCCTGCCTGGTTCAACGCCACCCTGCACACGGGCTCGACCGGGGGCTTCTACCCCTACTGGGTCGGGTTCCACACTGCCGTCTCACCGCCGTCCTCATCCTCCGGCGGCGGAGTCGGCGGCGCTTCGGCTGGTGGCGGCGGCGCGGGAGGGAGCTTCTAGCTGACGTGTCACGGCGGAAATCCTCTCCTGCCACGTTCCTCCAGTAACATCGAGCAAGAACCACCCGGGACGCTTGTCCCGGGTGGTTCGGTCTCGACGTGAACACACCACCGGGGAGTCGGTCGGTGCTCCAGCCATTCAGCACATGGCGGGCATCGGTCTCAAGCGCACCCCATACCCGCCCGTACCATACTTCAGGACCTGCGTACCATTCTCCCTGCGGACGGCTGGCCGTACGCTCCAGACACGACGTGCCTGCTAGGCGCGTGCGTCGAGCGCTCGCGTCGTCAATTTCGGGAGTTGTGCCATGCCGTTGCCGCCACCCCAGACCAAAGAGTTCGCACTTCGACTGGAGACGTTGGCCGCTGATTGCCGCGCGGAATTGGAGGAAGGCTCCAAGGCGCTGCAGGAGATCGCCCTCCTCGTCAACCAGACGGCCAGCGAGGTGGATCGCCTGAGCCAGCGGGAGCTGCAACTCGCCAATCGCGTCCGCGAGATGGACGCCAACCTGGAGTCCTATGCTCGCTCCGACATCCGCGACATGCTCCGCGCCGCTCACGACGTCGAGCTCCGGCTGCTCATGATGCGCAGCCAGCTCGAACAACTCCAGGAGCGGGAGCGGACCATCCGCGACCATCAGGACCGGCTGCGCACCCTGGTCGAACTGGCCGAAACCTACCTGACCATGCAGGGCAGCCGGCCGGGTGCGGGTGACATGCGAACCCGCGGCCTCCGCAACGGCACCACGGTTGCACTCCCGACCGTGCCATTCGCTGACATCATCCAGGCCCAGGAGGACGAGCGGCTGCGCCTGGCCCAGCGCGTCGTCGACGGCCCGGCCCAGGCGCTCGCCAACGTGCTGTTGCAGGCCGAGGTCTGCGAGCGTCTGATGGAGCGGGACCTGGAGCAGGCCCGCACCGAGCTTGCAGAACTGCGCCGCATCGCCGCGGAAGCCCTGGCCCACTCTCGCCGCATGCTGCTGGAACTGCGCCCGGTGGTGCTGCGCGAACTCGGTGTCGTGCCGACCCTGCGTCGCTACCTGACCCAGGTCAGCCGCAATCGGCCGATCGAGGGCCACATCGACGGTCCAGACCACGACGGGGACCTGGCAGAACCGGTGCGCCTCGCCCTCTACCGCCTCCTGCAGGAGGCGATCGCCGCGGCGGTGGCCGACGACGGTGTCCAGGCAATCGACATCGACGTCCGCTACGAGGACGCCCAGGTGACCGCCCGCATCGAGGTCCGCGGACAGGGGCTCGAGCGTAACCAAACCCTGCCGCGCTTGCGCACTGACGAGACGGTGCAGCGCCGTCTCGACCACCTCGGTGCTGAACTGCACTTCGAGCCGGTGGACGACACGGCAACCCGTCTAGCCTTGGTCATCCCCCTCGCGTAACCGCGGGGATGGTACCAACGATCGCGCTGATGAGGACCAACGGTTCATTGTACTACGTCTCCCCAACCCTTAATGTTGCACCTAGATAGTCCGGATCCATTCTCGATGGTACCGAGCATGGAGGCAGGAATTCCGGATCGGGAACTGCCGCACACGAAGGGAGGGAGACAATAGGGTTCCGGTTAGGGTTCCGGATCTAGATCTCGTGTCCCTGAGTGCATTAGTTCGAGTCGTTTCATCCGGTATTCATTCATCATAGGAGGGATGAAATGGTCGAGTACGTCAAGTCCCTGTACGGCCTCTACGTCGACGAGGACCAGTTCGAGGGCCAGGGCCTGGTCGAGTACGCCCTGATCCTGGTGCTCATCTCCGTCGTCGCGATCGCCGTTATGGCTACGCTCGGCGGCAAGGTCAAGGGCGTCTTCAAAACCGTCAGCGACACCATGAACACGGCGCCGGGCGGCGGCAGCTAGAATCCCCGAGTCGTCGGAACGGAACGGCCCCGTGCCTGCTGGCCGGGGCCGTTCCCCTGTAAGGCACCGGAAGGACGGACGCCGATGGACAACAACCCAGAACGGCAAGCCGGTGCGCACGACGGCCAGGGCTTGGTCGAGTACTCACTGATCCTCGTCTTCATCGCGGTCGTCGCGGTGGCGGCCCTGATCGCGCTCGGTCCGATAGTCCAGGCCGCGTACCAGCAGGGGATCGACGCCCTCAACTATACGCAGTAGGGCACAGGCCCTTGCCCAAGCATCCTTACGCAACACAAGCGCGGCGGCTGTGGCCGCCGCGTCTCATTCTCGGCCCCTCACCTAGGTCAGCACCCCGCCGCGTCGCCCGCGACCAACTGGATCGTCCCGCGCGACAGATCGACAACGTTCGCACCCGGCGGTACGTCACGTAGCAGTAGCGGGGCTCCGCCCTGCAGCGCGACCGATTTCCACTCAGCACGATCCGGCACCCACCCGACCAGCAGCTCGTCCAGCACCGCTACCCGCCGCGCACCGTCCAGCGGCACAAGCCGGCAGGCGATCGCCTCCTTGTCGACCCGGTACGACCAGTCCCCGCCCCGGGCTTCGTAGAGCGCCCCGCGCGCCGCGGACTCGCTTCCGGTCAACCCCACCACCCGGTACTCGCGCAGAACCCAGACGGCCGTCTGGAACGATCCGCCCTCCGACACCCGCGCCAGCACAACCGTCTCCGCGGGCGGTCGCGTCGCTAGCTCAGCCCGGACCATTCGCCACGCCGCCTCGTTGTCGTGCAGTCTCGCCAGGCCGGCCCAGGAGAGCACCAGGCTCACAATGACGCACGTCACCAGCACCGGCGCTGGCCGACGGCTCGCCACCACATCCGGCCACGCACCAGCGACCGCGAACAGCGACAGCAGCAGCAACGGCGGTACAACCAACAGGATGTAGCCGATTTGGCCGAAGTGGACCAGCGCGAAGGTGAGCGCCGCCGGGGCGACCCACAGCCACAGCATCACGGCCCGGGCCGAGATGCGCCGCGGCCGCCGCCGAACCAGCGCGACCAGGGCGACCAGGAGCACCAAGTGTATTGCTGCCAGCAACGTGGTGAGGAAGAGCCCGAAGTTCTCCACCCACCCATCCACCGCCCCGCTGAGGAGCGCCGTTTTCCCGCCAGCGATCTCACCTTGTCGCCGGGCGAGCTCGAGGTAGGTTCCGACCCCGCCGCTCAGCACCACCAGCGGGACCAGCCAGGTCAACACGACGAGCCCGGCGACGCCGAGCGCCAGCGCGCGGTTGCGCCAGCCGAGCCGGAGGAGGCCAAAGAGGAAGACCGGGGCCAGTAGCGTGAGCATCGTCGGACGGAATCCGCCCGCCACCGCGACGGTGAGCGCCAGCCAGACCGCACCGCGAGTGCACGGTCGCGTGTAGCTCTCCCAGGCGGCCAGCGCGACAAGCACCGCCCCGGCCGCTTCGATCGCATACGGCAGCGCCAACTCGCCGTGAAGCCAGAACATCGGGTTCACGGCCAGCAGGACGCCTGCCCAGAGCCCGACCGCCGGGCCCCCCATGACCGTGCCCAGCCGGACGACACCCCACACCGCCACCACGCTCGCCAGCACGCTCAGCAGCACCAGCGC
>NZ_JADGHZ010000011.1 GCF_019683595.1 Sphaerobacter sp.
GCTCGTAGTTGTTTTTAATAGACTGGTATGGCGACGCTGAAGATGGTGCCGGAGGAGAATGCCCCGGAGGAGGTGCGGGCGGCGTACGAGCTGATCAAGGCGGGCTTCGGGGCCGGGCGGGTGCCGGCGGTCTACCGGGTGCTGGCGAACAATCCCCGTTTGCTGGCGGCGGCAGTGGTCAACCGGGCGCGAATCATGGACGAGGGGGAGTTGGATCCGGTCCTGAAGGAGTGGCTGGCCTGGGCCACGGTCACGCTCGCGAACAACGTCTTCGGGGTGAAGGTGCACACCGCACGGTTGAAGAAGCTCGGGGTGACCGACGCGCAGATCATCGAGGGGCTGTCGGTGCTCCAGTATTTCACGGGCATCAGCGCTGTGATCAACGGGTTGGCGATGGATGATGACGTGGACCCGGAGGTGCTGGCGGCACTGGGGTAGGGAACCGGATTCGTCATCGCCCGCGTGCATGCAGCGGTGTCACCGGCGTCGGGGTCAGTCGCCTGGGTCGATCACGGTCTCGTCGGCGGCGATGTCGTCGTCGACCGATCCGGACATCGACTGCGAAAGCGGCAGGAAGCCGATCGCAAGCGACTGCTCGACGATGTCGCGCTTGACCAGCGCCTCGGCTCGCTGCAGCACGTCGCGCAGCGGGTGCTCGGGCATGGCGTGGGCGAGCATCTCCCGGACCTGTCGCATCAGGTCGAGCGTCTTGTTGAAGGTGAGCACGAGGTCGCCCTCGCTGAGCTCGATCTGCTCCAGGATGCGCGAGACCGTGGCGCCATGGCACCAGGCGCGAACCGCTCCGTAAAAGCCGTCGTTGTGACCGGTCGTGATGAAGAGGTTGTTCTGGCGCTCGGCCATCAGGATCTCGCGCTCGAGGTCGTCCAGGCGGCGCCGGAGCAGGACCAGGCGGTTCGGCAGCGAGTAGGTATTGGCGAAGCGGAAATCGCGGTCGTAGGCGAACCAGGAGAAGACCTCGGCGACGTCGGCCGGGTTGAGCTTGTCGAGGAAGCCGCGGTCGATCATCTCGCAAATGACCAGGCCGTTGGTGTCGAAGACGTTCGCGAGCGTGTCGGCCTTGGCTGTCGGGTAGCCGCGGTAGAGGTAGCCGAACCGGTGGAGCACGTCGCGGATGCCGCGGATGAGCCGGCGAACCCGCTCTTCCTCGTTGGTCAACTCGCGACCGAGATCGGCCTGAAGCGCTGCGCGTTCACGTTCGAGGTGCGCCACGCGCTTGAGGTTGTTCTGGTGCTCCTTGCGGCGCGGGCAGGTGTGGCACGGATGGTTGCGGCGCTCGGTGTTGATCGCCTGGAGCTGTTCGCGGTGGGCGCGTAGCTCCTGCTCCAGGCGGTTGCGCTCGGAAGCGAGCCGTGCCTCCTGCTGGGCGCGATGCTCGGCGAGCAGCGCGTCCAGGTCGGGAAGATCGAGGTCTCTGACCTGGCGCCAGATCTCGTCGAGGGCCGCCTGACCGATCAGCGGCCGAACATCCTCAACCGGCTCTTCGAGCTCAGTCAACTGGGAGGGCACCTCGACAGCCGGCTCTCCCGCCGCGAGGTAGTCGATCTGGCGGTACTCGGCGAGGAGTACCACCTCGTGGCCGGTGAGGAAGAGACCCACGCCGCCGCTCGCGGCGCGGCCGAGGTAGACGGCCCAGCCGCCTCGGCGGAGGTGAACGACGACCCCGGCCGGCAGTTCACGGAAAGCGCGGCGCAGGGCCTGCCGCCCCGGCTCGGGCCAGGGGCGCTGATCCAGGTTGAGCCGCAGCGCGTGCATATCGCGCTGGAGGCGCCGCTCGCGCCCACGAAGGGCGTTTATCGTGGCGTTGAGACCGCGGTATTCGTCGAGGAGCTCGTCCCCGCCGTCGAGGCCGATGAGGCAGCCCTGGGGCACTGCCTCGATCTCGCGGCCCACGTCGATGATGAGGTCTTCGATCTCGCGTACCCGCCGCGCCGTCTGGAACTGCGAGAGGCTCTGCTGGAGCATGTGCCGCACGCGGCTGCCGTGGGGCGGGTCCCACAGGTTGAGGACCGTGTTGTAGCGGATGGCGAACGCGCTCCGCACCGGCTCGAGCTCGCCGGTGGCGATCTCCAGCATCTCGCGGAAGCTCATCCAGGGACTGTAGGGAACGACGACCGAGCCGCGCTCGTCCATGCCACGGCGACCTGCGCGCCCCGCCATCTGCTGGAACTCGTTCGGGGTGAGCGGGCGGCGACGACGGCCGTCCCACTTGGTCATCCGGCCGATGACCACGCTGCGGGCCGGCATGTTGACGCCGAGGGCCAGGGTGTCCGTGGCGAAGACGACCTGCATCAATCCCCGGCTGAAGAGCACCTCGACGAGCTGCTTCAGGATCGGCAAGAGCCCGGCGTGGTGAAAGCCGATCCCGAGCTGCGCCAGCGATGCGATTTGCTGGACCTGCGCCAGCTCGCGGTCCTCCAGGCGCATCTGGCTGAGATAGTTCTCGACGACCGTGTTGATCTCCTGCCGGATCTTGTCGTCCTTGACGAGGTTCGGGCGCATCAAGGCGAAGCGCTGGGCATAGTCCTCGCAGTCACGCCGGCTGAAGAGGAAGTAGATCGCCGGAAGCATGTCCTCGGCCTGGAGCGCCCGGATGATCTCCCAGGGCGGCGGTTCGGCTTGTTCGGCCTGACGCCGCTGCTCAGAGGAGAGCCCCCCGCGCATCATCTGCCGCCGCACCTCGCCGCCGGTGTTGGGGAAGTCCGCCACCTGACGCCCGTGCTCGTCGATGACCAGATGCAACTTCTTGTCGAGGAAGTAGTAGAGCGAGAGCGGCACCGCGCGCTCGTAGTGGGTCACCAGGTGGATCGGGCGGTGGGTGCGGCTGATCCACTGGGCGATCTCGTCGGCGTTGGAGACGGTGGCGGAGAGGCAGATGAGCTGAATGTGCTCCGGGCAGAGGATGATCGCCTCTTCCCAGGTGGTGCCCCGTTCCGGGTCGGCGATGTAGTGGACCTCGTCGAAGATGATGCAGTCGACCGCGTCGAGCTCCCACGGGGTCTGCAGCAGCATGTTGCGCAGGACCTCGGTCGTCATCACAACGATCGGCGCGTCGGCGTTCTCGGTGATGTCGCCGGTGAGCAGCCCGACGTTGTCGCCGTAGATCACCCGGAGGTCGCGGAACTTCTGGTTGCTGAGCGCCTTGATGGGCGTGGTGTACATCACCCGGCCGCCGCGGCGGAACGCCTCGTAGACACCGAACTCCGCCACGACCGTCTTGCCGGTGCCGGTCGGGGCGGCGACCATCACGGAGTCGCCGGCCAGGAAGGTCTCGATGGCCTCGCGCTGGAAGGGGTCGAGCGTAAACGGGTAGAAGACGGAGAACTGCTCGATGATGGCGTCGACGTCGCTGGTTTGATGCATGCAGGTCCTGTCCTCGGTCCTTTCCCGCGTGCTGACAGCGCCTCTCCGAGACGCGGCCACCGGGTGATTATAACACCCGGCCTGCCCGTCCCAGCCGGGGAAAGCCGCGTGGGACCCGGCCCTGTGCTACGATTGCCGCGCGCCGGGCGGTCGGGCGAGACGACCACGGGGGACCGAGCAGAGTGGCGGGGACCGCCACCGTGGAGGCGCGGAGTGCGGGTTGGAGTCCTTGGACACCTCCTCTCGTTCGCCCCGGGTTACCGGCAGGCGGGCGTGAGCCGCTACATCGAGTTCCTGCTGCGAGCGCTTCCGGCCGCCGCGCCGGACATCGAGGCGGTGGTGTTCACCGGGCCGCAGGCGGGAGAATGCGGCGCGGACTTTCCCACGTCCTTACAGTGGAGACGGAGCCGTGTCCCGACCGGGCGGCCGGAGGTGCGTATCCTCTGGGAGCAGGTGGCCGGGCCGGTGGCGCTGCGGCGTGCGGGTGTCGATCTGGTGCACGGGCCGGTGAACGTGATGCCGTTGCTGGACGGTCTGCCGGGCGTGGTGACGGTGCACGACCTGGCATTCCGCATCTACCCGGAGCAGTACCCGCGGGCCAAGCAACGGTACCTTGACCTGCTCACCGGCCTGTCGGTGCGGCGAGCAGCGCGGGTCATCACCGTCTCTGAGAGCACCCGCCGCGATGTGCTGCGCTTCTACCGCGTGGATCCGGAGCGGGTCGTGACGGTTCCCAACGGCGTCGACCCGTCGCTCGCGCCGGTGACCGACCGGGAGCGGCTGGCCGCCTTCCGCAAGGAACATGGCCTGCCCGACGACTTCATCCTGTTTGTGGGCACACTCCAGCCGCGCAAGAATCTGGTGGGCCTGCTGCGTGCCTACGCGCGGATGGGCGCGCGGGTCGACGCGCCGCTGGTGGTGGCCGGCGGCAAGGGCTGGATGTACGAGCCGGTGTTCAACGAGGTCCGGGCGCTGGGCGTCGAAGATCGCGTGATCTTTGCCGGATACGCCGATCCGGAGGATCTGGCGCTCTGGTACAGCGCCGCCACGGTCTTCGTTTACCCTTCGCTGTATGAGGGCTTCGGACTGCCGGTGCTGGAGGCCATGGCCTGCGGCACACCGGTGATCACGTCGGACACGTCGTCGCTCCCCGAAGTGGCGGGGGACGCGGCCCTTCTGGTGAATCCGCGCGATGTCGATGCGATGGCGGCGGCCATCGCGCGGCTCATGGGCGACCCGGCGCTGCGGGCCGACCTGCGGGAGCGCGGACTGGCGCGGGCGCGGGCGTTTTCCTGGGAGCGGACGGCGCGGGAGACCGCGGCAGTGTACCGCGCCGCGTGCGACGCTGGTCGGGTGGAGGAGAGGAGCGAGGAGTAGGGATGCGCGTGCCGTCCGGCGGCCGGCCGGTCAAGGAGGTCGGCGAGTTTCCCCTCATCGACATGATCGACGGTGTCGTAGGCGCCGCGCTGCCGCGGCGGCTCCGGCTAGGCATCGGTGACGACGCCGCCGTCTGGCGCCCACGGCCGGGCCGCGACCTCGTCTTCACCACCGACGTGCTGGTGCAGAACGTTCACTTCCGCCTCGACTGGATGGACTGGCAGGCGCTTGGGCACAAGGCGCTGGCGGTCAACCTGAGTGATGTGGCGGCCATGGGTGCTCAGCCGCGGCTGGCGCTCGTCTCGCTCGCCCTGACCGGTTCGGAGCGCGACCGCGAGGTGACGGACCTGTTCCGGGGCATGAACGCGCTCGGACGGCGTTACGGCGTCGTGGTAGCGGGCGGTGACTTGAGCGCGTCACCCAACGGCGTGGTCGTGTCCGTCACCGTCGTCGGGGAGACCTTGGCGGGCCGTCGCGCGGTCATGACACGCGCCGCGGCGAAGCCCGGAGACGTGATTGGCGTGACCGGCCCGCTGGGAATGGCCGCGGCCGGGCTGCGGGTGTTCCAGCAGCAACTCCTCACGCTCGACGGTAGTCCGGCCATGCGTGAGGCGTACAGCCGTCCCCGCCCGCGCGTGCGTGAAGGGCGCCTTCTGACCCGCGCCGGTGTGCGCGCCGCGATGGACCTCAGCGACGGGCTGCTGGGCGACCTGCCGAAGATGTGCCAGGCGAGCGGCGTCTCGGCCGTGATCGACATCGCGCGCGTGCCCATCCCGAACTCGATCAAGTGGAACTTCGAGGATTGGTTCGACCTGGCCCTGCGCGGCGGAGAGGACTACGAGCTGCTCTTCACTGCGCCGCCGGCCGTGTTTGCGCGCGTTTGCCGGGCGTTCCGCCTCGCCGGGCTGCACGGACCGTGGCGCATCGGCGAGATCGTCAAGGCCGGGGCGAAGGGCCCCGAGGTAAAGATCCGCGAGGCGAGCGGCAAGCTCACCGAGGTTGAAACCGGGGCGTACACCCACTGGGGATAGCGGATGTCGGCCGTCTGATCGGCCGGCACCGCACCGGAACGACGATGCTGTCGCCTGTTACTACGGGGTAGTGGATTCGTCTTCCCGGCGGCGCATGACGAGCGCCACGACGATCTCTGCCACCGCGATCACGAGGATAAACAGGCCGATGCTGGGGAGCGCCGGGATCGCGAAGACGAACGCCAGCATGCCGGCGATCAGCATCATCGGCCAGGAGCGCTGGGCCGCCGCGACGAGGGCAAGCAAGATCGATACTCCCAGGATGGTCCAGAGGACCCCGGCGATCAACTCATCGGACACCCGCTGCCTCCCTCCACAGTGGGGATGACTTCACGCAGCTTCAACGCATGATGCCGATCGTAGCACAGATTCGTCGAATTCCGTGTTCGGCGTTCGAGAGCGTCAGCGGGGAGCGCGCCCGGGTGTGCTACCATGCCTCCAAGATCACAGAAGAACAAGCCAGTCGGCGCGCGGTGGCGCGTGGAAGGGATGTGCGACGGTGGATGCGATCGACCTGTGTTACCTGCCGGCCACGGAACTGCGACGGCTGTATGCGGAGCGGACGCTGTCACCGGTCGAGGTCACCCGAGCGGTGCTGGAGCGCATCGAACGACTCAACCCGACGCTCAACGCGTTCATAACCGTCACGGCCGATCTGGCGATGGATCAGGCACTGTCGGCCGAGCGAGACTACGCCGCCGGGCGGGCCGACCGGCCGCTCCTCGGCGTGCCGGTGTCGATCAAGGACCTTTCCGTCACCCGTGGGATCCGGACCACGCGCGGGTCCCTGATCTGGAAAGACTGGGTGCCCGACTTCGATGCCCCCTTCGTCGAGCGGCTCTACGCAGCCGGGTGCGTGATGCTTGGCAAGACCAACACGCCGGAGCTGGGATGGAAGGGAGACTCGGGGAACCGGGTCGTCGGCCCGACGCATAACCCGTGGCAGCACGGCCGGACGGCGGGAGGCTCGAGCGGCGGTGCCGGGGCGGCCGTCGCGGCAGGGATGGGTCCGCTGGCGCAGGGCAGCGACGGCGCCGGGTCGATCCGCATCCCCTCGGCGTTCTGCGGCATCTTCGGCTTCAAGCCATCGTTTGGGCTGGTTCCCTCCTACCCGCCCAGCGCGGTCGAGTCGCTGTCGCACGTCGGACCGATGACGCGCACCGTGCGCGACGCCGCGTTGATGCTCGACGTGATGGCGGGCTTCGATCCGCGTGACCGGCTGTCGCTCGATCCCACCACGCCCAGCTTCGTCGCGGCCTGCGACGGAGGTGTGGCCGGCCTGCGCGTCGCCTGGAGCCGGGATCTCGGGTACGCGGTAGTCGACCCAGAGGTCGGCGATATCGCTGCCCGCGCGGCGGCTGCCTTCGCGGACCTCGGCTGCGAGGTGGAGGAAGTCACACCCGGCTGGGAGGATCCATTCCAGATTCTCGACGCGATCTGGAGCACAGCCATGGCGGGCGTCTTCCGTGACAACTTCGAGCAGGTGCGCGACCAGCTAGACCCCGGTCTGGTACGGGTGATCGAAGATGGGCGCCAGATCAGCGGGGTCGATCTTGCCGCGGCGATGCAGCGGCGTAGCCAGTTCGCGGATCAGGTGCGGCAATTCATGGAGCGCTACGACCTGCTCCTGACGCCGACCATGCCGCTCGCCGCGTTCCGGGCCGGAGACGATCATCCGGGCGAGATCGCCGGCCAGCCGGTGACTCGTTTGAGCTGGACGCCGTTCACCTACCCCTTCAATCTCACGGGTCAGCCCGCGGCGACGGTGCCCGCCGGGTTTACCGACGCGGGGCTTCCGGTCGGGCTCCAGATCGTCGGTCGCCTGCGCGACGATGCGACCGTGCTGCGCGCGGCCGCGGCGTTCGAGGAGGCGCGCCCGTGGGCGGACCGGCGCCCGCCGGTGGACTGAGACCTAGCTTGTCGATCAAGAGCAACCCTGGTCGTCGCCGTCCCTCGCGACGACGACCAGGGCTCGCGTCTTGACCCATCCCCGTCATGCCCCGTGTTCCTGCTGAGCGGAATGTCCGTCTCGCGCAGAGTGGTCCCGTGTCGGCGGGTCCGGTGAGGACGGTTGCACCGTTCACATTTCCGTGACATTCCCGTCAAAGCTTCGTAGCGGCCTCCCCGTACCCTCGTGATGGTGGCTGGAGTCAGGGGTGCTCCGGCCCGCACGTTACGACGGTCTATCGGGGAGGTTCATCTATGGTGCAAGCAGTTGCGCCGACCCGCACGCACAGCCCGGCAACCGTTGCCGAGCGCCCCCCGGTGCTGCGCGCTGTTGGCCTCCGCAAGCGCTACGGGAATCACGACGCAGTGCGCGGCGTGAGCTTCACGGTTCATGCCGGAGAGGTCTACGGCTTCCTGGGACCGAACGGCTCGGGGAAGTCGACCACGATCGCGATGATCTTGGGGCTGGTCGAGCCGACCGAGGGCAGGATCGAACTGTTCGGTCTCGGGCCGGAGCGACGCGGCGAGGCGCTGTCGCGCGTCGGGGCGATCATCGAGCGGCCGACCTTCTATCCGTACCTGTCCGGGTTCGACAACCTGTCGGTGCTGGCTGCGCTGCGGGGCGGGATCCCGTCGAGGCGGATCCATGAGGTGCTGGAGCTCGTCGGCCTGGCGGAGGCGGGCAAGAAGCCGTTCGGGAAGTATTCCCTGGGCATGAAGCAGCGGCTCGGGATCGCCTGGACGCTGATTCACGATCCGGAGCTGATCATCCTCGACGAGCCGACCAACGGCCTCGATCCGGCCGGGATGATGGAGGTGCGTCACCTCATTCTCCGGCTCTCCGAGGCGGGGAAGACGATCTTCCTGTCGTCCCACCTGCTGAACGAAGTCGAGCAGGTGTGCGACCGCGTGGCGATTCTCCGCCGCGGCGAGGTGGTGCTGGAAGGCTCGGTGGCCGAGTTGACCGCACGGGGCCAGCAGACGCTGGTGCGGGTGGACGACATGCTGCGGGCAACGGAGATCCTGCGGAGCCTCCCCATGGTGCAACAGGTGGAGGAGCGGGATAGTGCGCTGATCGTGCAGGCGACGGATGGCGAGCGGGCCGCGTTGACGGCCGCGTTGGTGCAGGCCGGTGTCGCGGTTGAGGAGGTCCGGCCGGTCGGAAATACCCTCGAGGAAGCGTTCCTGGAGATTACAGGAGAACTGGGGAGCGAGGTGCGGCGTGACTAGTGGAACCAATACCCTGACCGCGGCGACGCTGAGCGCAAGCGACGCGATGCGAGCCCGGCCGGGCGTCGCCGCACTGACGCGGATGGAGCTAGGGAAGCTCCGGAAGCGTCCCATGACCAAGGTAACGTTCGGTCTCGGGATCCTGGCGGCGGTAGGCTTTATGGTGCTCGTGCTCGTCGCCGGGACCGACGGCTCGCGTGAGGCGTTCGTCTTCCCCAACATCGTTGAGGACAGCTTCCAACTGATTCAGCTCATGGGGAACATGACCCTCCCGGTGATCGGAGCAGCCATTGCCGGGTCCGAGTACGGCTGGGGCACGATGCGCCTTCTCCTGGCGACGGGCGTCGGACGCAGCACTCTGTTCACGGCGAAGTTGCTGGCGCTCCTGGTGGTCGACCTGCTCTTCGTCCTGATGATGGCGGTGCTCATTTCCGTGGAAGCCGCGTGCAGTGGGTGGCTCAGCGGCCAAGAGCAGGATCTGAGCGTCATCGACGGTGCCTGGGTGGCGGATGCCGTGCAACTTTACGCGACGACCGCCGGGCTGCTCTTCTTCCTCGTCATCGTGGCGTTTGGTGTGGCTATGCTCGGACGCTCCATGGCGGCCGGAATCGCGGTCGGAATCGGTTTGCCGATCGCGCAGCAGATCGCTGCGGTGATCGCCCCGGCGGTCTTCGGCCGATTGGGCGAGCTGATGGTCGACTTCTTTCCGAACACGAGCTTCCAGGCGCTAGCGATGCGGGCCGGATTTGATCCCGCGCCGGCGGAAGGCTTGCTCAGCCCCGAGCGGGCCATCGCGACGCTCGTCGGCTACAGCGTGTTGCTCCTCGGTGTTGCGGCACTCGTGTTCTGGCGGCGTGATGTCCCCTCCGGTGACTAGGGACGCGCGTTCGCGCGGGCGGGCCGGCACGCGACGACGCCGGCCCGTCTCATCGCCTCGGGGCGGGAGGGGCGTTGGTATACTGGCTCGGATGCGTTGTTTGCGCGTTGCACGGTTGTGAGATGCGAGGTTCTGAGGGGACGTGGCGGATATTGTCGTCGTCGAGGACGAGCGGGAGTTGGCGACCCTGGTTGAACAGGCGCTGCGCGAGGAGGGACACCGGGTCGAGGTCATCCGCGACGGGGCTGCGGCGCTCGAGCGGCTGACCGGTCCGGGCCAGCCGGAGCCGGACCTGATCGTGCTCGATCTGATGCTCCCTAACGTTGACGGGCTGGAGATTTGTCGCCGCGTGCGGCAATCCAAGATCACGCCGATCCTGATGCTCACGGCCCGGTCGACGGAGCTGGATCGCGTGCTCGGGCTGGAGCTGGGCGCGGACGACTATCTGACCAAGCCCTTCTCGCTGCGAGAACTCCAGGCGCGGGTCTCGGCGATCTTGCGGCGGGTGGAGATGATGCGGGCGCGCTCGCGCACCGAAGACGATACGACACCGATCGACCACGGCGACCTGACGATCGATCCGCTGTCGCGGGAAGTGACCTCGCGCGGGCAACCGGTGCACCTGACCGCCAAGGAGTTCGACCTGCTGCACCTTCTGGCGGCTAACCCCGGGCGGGTCTTCAGCCGGGATTATCTCCTGCACCGGGTGTGGGGCGAGGACTACGTCGGCGTGGATCGAACGGTGGACACGCACATCCTCCGGCTGCGCAAGAAGCTGGGTGGACCGGGCAGCCCGGCGGAGAGGATCGTGACCTTGTGGGGCATCGGATACAAGTACGAACGACCGCGTGACGGAGGGGCGTGATGCGGCGGGTGTTCACCGCGCCGTGGCGGGCGGTGCGGTGGTTCTTCCGAGCCTATCGCCGGCGGCTGAGCGTCCAGCTCATCGTCTCGCACGTCCTGGTGGTGTTGCTGACGGCGTTGGTGATCGAGCTTGCCGTGGCCGGGGTCTTCCTCGGTGCCTACAACGCCGGCTGGCTCCCCCTGAGCACCGGCATCGACTCGTTCGCGATCAACACCACCGTGATGGTGGCTCAGACGGCGGGTCCCGACGCGGTCAGCGCTGCGGCGCTCGGCGACACCGAACGCTTGAATTCCGTCCAGCAGCGGCTCGCGCTCGTAGCCGGCCAATACGACGTCGGCAGCCCCAAGCGCGGTGAGCGCCGGATCGCGATCACGGACGCTGGCGGCCGGATCGTGGCGACTTCGGACCCCACCTGGGCGCCGCCTGGGCAGACCGTCGACGTAATCCCGAACCCGCTCACGGTGCGCATCGCGCGACGTGGTCTGGAACTGGCGGGCGCCCCGTCGGGTCACGGGAACCTCTGGGTCACGGACGGCGATGAGAACGAGACGGTCGTGGTCCACCCCATTCTGTCGGTGGATGACGTCTTCCAGGGGCTGGTCGTGCTCGAGCGATTCGACCCGTCGTCGGGCCCGACGTCGTTGCCGGCGCCGACGGTCGCGGCAGGGCTGGTCTACATCATCGTCACGACGCTGGCGGTCCTCATTGCCCCCGCCCTCGTCGTGGCGGTGCCGGTTGGGATCCTCCGGGCCCGGCGCGTGTCGAAGCGCGTGTCGCACCTGGCCGAGGCGGCCGACGCCATGGCGGAGGGCGACCTCGGGCGCCGTGTCGCCGTCAAGGGGGAAGACGAGATCGCGCGGCTGGCCGAGCGCTTCAACGAGATGATCGCCAGCGTGGATCGGACCGACCGGGCGCGGAAGGCGTTCGTAGCCAATGTGTCGCACGACCTGCGAACGCCGGTCGCGATCGTGCGGGGCCACATCGAGCGGCTGCTGGCGAGGCGGGGCGCCGACCCGCTCTCCGGTTCGCTGGGGGAGCTGGACGACGAGGAGACGCGGTCGCTCGCGGTGATGCATCAGGAAGTGCTCACGCTGGAGCGCCTCATCAACGACCTGTTCACGCTGGCCCGAATCGAGGAAGCCGCGCTGCAGATCGAACCGGCTCCGGTGGCGATCGAGGAGGTGGCACGGGCCGCGGTCGAGGGCATCCGGCCCATGGCGTGGGACCAGCGGAAGGTCGCCGTCGAGGCGATGCTGCCGCCGGACCTGCCGCCGGTGCTGGCGGACCGCACTCGCCTGCAGCAGATCTTCGGCAATCTCCTCTACAACGCGCTGCGTCACACGCCGGAGGGAGGCCTGATCGTCGTCGGCGCCGAGCAGCGGGATGGGGTGGTCGAGGTGTCGGTCCGTGACACCGGCGGCGGCATCCCGGAGGAGGAGCTGGAGGCCGTGTTCCAGCGCCATTACCGATTGGGCGACGGTGCGGGTTTCGGCGAGTCGAGCGGGCTGGGACTCGCCATCGTCAAGCAACTGGTCGAGGCGCAGGACGGGTCGATCTGCGTGGAGAGCGTGCCCGGAGAGGGAACGGTGTTCCGCTTCACGTTGCCGGTGGCGACCAAGGGGCGCGGTTGACGACGGCGCTTGCCGGTTTCATTGAGCGCTGGCTATGATGGGGCCACGCCACAGCGACTCCGGCGCAGGCCTGCACGCTGCGGCGCGCACCATAACGGAGGACACGACCTCGATGCTGACCCAGCGCCCAGCGCTCGACGTGATCAGTCACAGCCCGGAACAGACGCGGTGGCTTGGCTCGCGGCTCGGCCGGCTCGCCCGGCCTGGCGACGTCATCCTGCTCACCGGCATCATTGGCTCGGGCAAGACGACGCTGGTGCAGGGCATTGCACGGGGATTGGGCGTGACCGGCTACGTGCAGAGCCCGACCTTCACCCTGGTCCACGAGCACCCTGGGCGAACCGCCGACGGCCGGCCGGTGACGCTCTACCACCTCGACCTCTACCGCCTGGAGGGAGATGAGGAGCTGGTCACGGTCGGCTACGAGGACTACTTCGCGGACCCGGCGGGGATCACGGTGGTGGAGTGGCCGGAGCGGCTCAGCGCCGAGCTGCCCGAGGAGTACCTGCTCGTAAACCTCGAATATATTGCCGATGCGAAGCGCCGGCTCGCCCTCTATCCACGGGGCGAGCGCTACGAGGCGCTGGTGGAGGCCTTTCGCGTGGAGGTGTTTGGTGCCCGCCGAGGACCGGCTGCTTCTGGCCATTGACACGTCGACCGAGGTCGCGGGGCTGGCGCTCTACGACGGCGCGACGGTCAGCGAGCTGACCTGGAATGCCGGGCGGAACCAAACCGCGTCCCTCCTCACCCAGATCCGGCACCTGCTAGATATCAACGGACGTGACCTGACGGAGGTCGGCGCCGTGGCCGTGGCGATCGGGCCGGGCACCTTCAACGGCCTGCGCGTGGGGATGAGCGTGGCCAAGGGCCTGTGCTACGGGCTGGGTTTGCCGCTCATCGGCATCGGCACACTGGATACCATTGCCTACCCGCATGTGCGGTCGCGCCACCCGATCCGCGCGGTTGTCCCGGCCGGTCGGGGACGGGTGGTGTACGCTGACTACCGGTACCGGAACGGACGGTGGGTGCGGCTGAGCGACCTGCGCAATGAGCGGATGGACCAGTTGGCGGACGAGCTGGTCGAGAAGACTATCATTGCGGGAGAGTTGCCGGCGGAGTTGGCGGCTCGCCTGGAGGAGTCCCCGCTCGTCATCGTGCCGCCGCCGGCTCTGCGGGTGCGGCGCCCGGCGTACCTGGCGGAGGTTGCGCACCGACGCTGGCTTGAAGGGGATACCGACCCCCTGGAGACGTTGGAGCCGGTCTACGTGCACGGCAGTGCGAGCACGGCCGCGGCGCCCGAGCCGCGCGCGTCCACGGGGTAATGCAGCGGGCGGGCTGGAGACGGTGTCCCGGGCACCGGTGGAGAGAGACAGGCATCGTGAACAACGAGATGACCGCTGGGCCTCGCCGGTACTATGTGCAGCCGATGCGCGTCGAGGACGTGCCCGAGGTGTCCCGGGTCGAGCGGCGCTGCTTCACCAACCCGTGGCCGGAGTCGGCCTACCGGCGTGAGTTGCGCAACCCGGCCAACAACTACTACATCGTGTTGCGCTGGCAGCGCGGTGACCAGGTGGAGGGTTCCGGAGCGCCCGAGCCGCGCGGGCGGCTGGCGCTGCTGCCCTTGATCCGGCGTTCGGAGCCGCAGGTGTCCGACCCGATCGTCGGGTTTGCGGGGATGTGGATCCTCTACGATGAGGCGCACATCACCACGATCGGGGTGGATCCCGACCATCGGGGCCGCGGGCTCGGTGAGTTGCTGCTCGTCAGCCTGTTCGACGAGGCGATCCGGCGGAGCGCCGAGTGGGTGACGCTTGAAGTCCGAGTCTCGAACCACACCGCGCAGGCGCTGTATGAGAAATACGGCTTCACGCGCCAGGGGCTGCGGAAACGCTACTACAGCGACAACGGCGAGGACGCCTACATCATGTGGTCACCGTCACTGCGTGACCAGGCGTCACGGCAGCGCTATGACGAACTCCGCGAGCGATTGTTCGCGCGCTTTGCGGCAGAAGGGATCGTGACAGGTCAGCATGGCGACGAGCACGGGCACCGTTATTCTGGGTATTGAAACCTCGTGCGACGAGACCTCCGCTGCCGTCGTTCGTGGCGGACGGGAGGTGCTCTCCAACGTCATCCACTCACAGATCGACCTGCACCAGCGCTACGGCGGGGTGGTGCCGGAGTTGGCATCGCGCCGGCACATCACGACGATCATCCCGGCCATCGACCTGGCGCTGGAGCAGGCGGGGGTGACGCGGGACGACATCGACGCCATCGCGGTGACCGAAGGCCCGGGTCTGGCAGGGGCGCTCCTCGTGGGAGTCAACGTGGCGAAGACGCTGGCGCTCACGTGGGGCCTGCCGGTGGTGCCGGTCAATCATCTCGAAGGCCATATCTACGCCAACTGGTTGTCGCTGCCTGGCGAGGATCCGGTTCCGCCGCCCGCCTTCCCGCTGGTGTGCCTGATCGTGTCGGGCGGGCACACGGAGCTCGTCTTCATGCGTGGACACGGGGAGTATGAGCTGCTGGGCCGCACGATCGACGACGCCGCCGGCGAGGCGTTCGACAAGGGCGCGCGCATCCTGGGTTTGGGTTACCCGGGCGGCCCGGCGATCCAGCGGGCGGCGGAGCAAGGGCGTATTGGACGATTCCACTTCCCGCGGGCGTGGCTCGGCGACAGCTACGACTTCAGCTTCAGCGGTCTCAAGACCGCGCTCCTGCGGGAGGTGGAGAAGTACCGGCGACCCGGCCCGCGCAAGCGCCGGCCGAAGGGTGACCAGCCGTTCCTCACCCACGAGCCGCCGGAGTACGCGCCCAACATGCCGGTCAACGACCTGGCGGCCGACTATCAGGATGCCATCGTCGACGTCCTGGCCGAAAAGACGATCCGCGCCGCCCGCGAGACGGGCGCGGCGACGGTGTTGATCGCCGGCGGCGTGGCCGCCAACAGCCTCCTGCGGCGCCGGCTTGCCGGTGCGCTCGACATCCCGGTCCGCTATCCGCCTCCAATCCTCTGCACCGACAACGCGGCGATGATCGCGGGCGCGGCCTACTATGTGCAGCGGCGCGGGGTGCAGGCGGGGTTGGACCTCGATGCCCACCCGCAGTTGCCGCTGGTCACCGCGACCGCATTCACGGACGACTGAGCGCAGTCCCGCCGCACGGCGGGGCGGGCGATGAGGAGCGCAGGGTGACAACAAAGACGTTGGAAGCGGCCCGGGCGGTAGCCACGGACGCGGCCCGTCGTGCCGGTGCGCTGCTGCGGAACATGGCCGGGCAGATCCACGACGTTCGTCACAAAGGTCCGGTCGACCTGGTCACCGAAGCCGACAAGGCCAGTGAGCGGCTGATTGTCGAGACGATCCGCGACCGGTTTCCCGACCACGCCATCCTCGCTGAAGAGAGCGGTGCCCTCCGCGGCGCTGACGATGCGCCGCGCTGGTTGATCGACCCGCTCGATGGCACGACGAACTATGCGCACGGGTATCCGCTGTACGCCGTCTCCATCGCCCTTGAGGTTGGGGCGGAGGTTGTCCTCGGGGTCGTCTACGTTCCAACGCTCGACGAGCTGTATGTTGCTGAGCGTGGGCGGGGCTCCTGGCTCAATGGCCGGCGCCTGCGCGTCTCTCGAACCGACACCTTGCTCGCGTCGCTTCTTGCCACGGGATTCCTGTATGATGTTGATACACGTGGGCGGAATCTTCCGCACTGGGAGAACTTCATTCATGCGACGCAGGGGGTGCGCCGCAGCGGTGCGGCCGCGATCGACCTGTGCCACGTCGCGGCGGGGCGGCTGGACGGCTACTGGGAAGAGGGACTGGCGCCCTGGGACTCGGCCGCCGGGTCGCTGATGGTCACAGAGGCGGGCGGTACCGTCACGGGCTACGGTGGCGAACCGTTCCGTGTGGACGGACCGAACTGCGTCGCGTCGAACGGACAGATTCACGCGGCGATGCTGCGGGTGTTGGCGCAGGGCATGGCGGCGCTGCCGGACTGACGGGCGCCGCTCGTGCGGTGGCATCGAGCTGGTTCGATGCCGGGCGTGGCCGGAGGTGCGTCGTGACCAAGGCGTATGTCCTTATCACCACCGAAATCGGCAAGGGCGACGACGTCTATGAGGCTCTGTCGCGCATCGAGGGCGTGACGGCGGTCAACATCGTGGCCGGTACCTACGATGTAGTCGCCGTCCTGGAGGCATCGGACGCGCGGGAGATCGGCCGGCTGGTCATGGGACCCATCCAAAAGGTCGACGGGGTCATGAGCACGGTCACACTGATGGCCATCCGCTAGGGCGGGCCGGCGCGCGTCGTTGCCGTCGCCTTGCCGGGCGGCATATACTGTGGCGCATGGACATCCCGACCGCCCTGATCCTTTCGGATCGGTTTCGCCTCCACGACACCGGGGCACATCCGGAAAATGCCCAGCGCCTGGTGGCGATCGAGCGTCACCTGCACGAGCGCGGGCTGATCAACCCGCGGACCGTGCTCGATCCGGAGCCGGCTACCCCTGACGATATCGCGCTGGTCCACGACCCGGAGTACATCCGGTTCATCGAGCAGATCTCCTACGCCGGCGGGGCCTACCTCGACAGCGACACCTACGTCTCCCCGCTGACCTACGAGACGGCGCTGCTCGCCGCCGGTGCCGCGAAGCAAGCGGTGGATGCCGTGCTCGACGGAGCGGCCTCGCGGGTGTTCGTCTTTCCCCGGCCGCCCGGCCACCACGCCCTGCGCCGGCAGGGCATGGGCTTCTGCATCTTCAACAACATCGCGGTGGCGGCTCGCCACGCGCTCGATCGCCGTGGTTTGCGCCGCGTGGCGATCATCGACTGGGATGTCCACCATGGGAACGGGACGCAGGAGGCCTTCTACGATACCGACGAAGTCTTGTTCTTCTCGGTGCATCAGTGGCCGCTTTTCCCGGGCACCGGGCACCGAGACGAAGAGGGAGTTGGATTCGGGCAAAGCTACACCGTCAACCTCCCCCTGCCCCCCGGCTCGGACGATGCCGACTACACCCGCGTGTTCGACGAGGTGATCGGGCCACGCCTCGTCGAGTACGCACCCGAGCTGATTCTGGTCTCGGCCGGTTTCGACGCGCACCGGGACGACCCGCTCGCTCTCATGGAGGTGACGGAGCGTGGTTTCTACGAGATGGCGCGGCGGGTGCGCGAGTGGGCGGATCAATTGAGCGAGGGGCGTTTGGTCCTGCTGCTGGAGGGCGGTTACAATCAACGCGCGCTGGTCCGGAGCGTGGAAGCGACGATCCGAGCGCTGGACGCGCTCCCAGCGCCGGAAGAGTGTGCAGAATGATCGCAGTCGTCGACTACGGCGCTGGCAATATCGCCAGCGTCGTCAATGCAATGGGCCGCCTCGGGGCGGATGCGTGCATCACGCGCGACCCGGACGTGATTCGGACCGCCGCGGGTGTCATCGTGCCGGGCGTCGGTGCGGCTGCGGACGTGATGGCGCACCTGTCGGCCAACGGACTGGTCGATGTGCTCCGGGAGACCATTGCCGCGGGCACCCCGTATCTCGGCATCTGCATGGGGATGCAGGTGCTCTTCAGCGTGAGCTACGAGGGTGGGGAGCATCCGTGCCTGGACGTGATCCCGGGGGCGGTGCGGCGCCTCCCCGGTGGTCAGCCGCTCCCACACGTCGGCTGGAACCAGGTGTCTCACCAGGGATCGAGCCCGCTCTTCGACGGCATCCCGGACGGCGCCGATTTCTACTTCGTCCACTCCTACTACGTCGACCCGGCGGTGGAGGGCTGGACCGCAGCGACCACGGACTACGGCGTGCGCTTCACCAGTGCGATCGCACGCGAAAACGTGATGGGAACACAGTTCCACCCCGAAAAGAGCGGCCGGTGGGGGCTGAAGCTGCTGCAGAACTTCACGCGGATGGCCGGCGCCGGTCGGTGAACGGTGGCCAGACATGCTGATTATCCCCGCGATCGACCTGCGCGGTGGGCGGTGCGTCCGCCTGGTGCAGGGAGACTTCGATCGCGAGACCGCGTATGACGACGACCCGGTACGAGTGGCTTGGCGGTGGGCGGACCTGGGTGCGCGCTGGATCCATGTGGTGGACCTGGACGGCGCGCGGGCCGGCAAGCCGGTGCAGCTCGATCTGGTGCGTGCGATCGCGGAGGTGGGGGTGCCGGTCGAGCTGGGTGGCGGTCTGCGCAGCCTGGCTGACCTGGAGGCGGCGTTCGCGGCCGGTGTCAGCCGCGCGGTGCTGGGAACCGCCGCGGTCGAGCGCCCGGCGCTGCTGGGTGAGGCGGTCGCGCGGTTCGGCGCCGAGCGGGTGGTGCTCGGGGTGGACGCCCGCGGCGGCCGGGTGGCGGTACGCGGGTGGGAGGAGACGTCCGATCTGGCCGCCGAGGATGTGATCGCCCAGGCGCGGGATGCGGGGGTCCCGCGGGTGATTTACACGGACATCGAGCGAGACGGCACGCTGACCGCGCCGAACTTCGCGGCGATCGCAGCGATCGCGCGGGTCGGTCTGCCGGTCATCGCGTCGGGCGGCGTGGCCTGCCGTGACCATGTCGAGCGTCTGGCCGCCATCGCGGGGGTGGAGGCCGCTATCGTCGGGCAGGCCCTGTACACCGGGGCGTTGACGATCCGGAGTGCCGAGGACTGGTGGGTGGAGCCTGCCACGTCGTTGCCGGGTATGGGGGAGGACCATGAGCGCGCGCACTGACCTGGCCGACAGCGTCCGCGAGGACGATCGGCGAAAGCGCGAAGAGGCCAAGATCCAGGGGCTGCAGGCACAGATCGACGAGTTGCGGCAGATCACCCGCGAGTTGCTGAGCCGCCAGCTCCGCGAGGAAGAGCAGATCAAGGCCACTGAGACCGCCCTGGCACAGCATCGTCTCGCCCTTGAGCAGCACCGCCACGAGGTCGCCCAGGCGGCCCAGGCGCGCCAGCTCGAGGAGGCGCGCTTCCGGCAGGCCCTGACTGATCTTAACCAGCGGATCGACGATGTCGCCCGTCCGATCCGTTCACTCCAGGCCCACGTGAGCGAGCTTCTGGAGACGGTCCGCCGCCAGCGGGAGGACGTAGGGCACGACACCAAGCGCTACGACGAACTGCGTGCCCTGATCGACCACCTCAGCGCCCACGGCGAGCGGCAGGTGGCGGTCTCCCAGGGCCTGCGCGACTCGCTGGACGCGCTGCGCACCGAGGTCGAACGGCTACAGCGAGACCTGATGCGCACGGACGACGCGGTCCGGATCGTCGAGCAAGAACTGCGGCGTCGGGTCGCGGAGATCGTTCAGGAGGTCTCCAATGTCGAAGCGCGGATCGAAGAGGAGGCGGCCGGGGTTGCCGCGGTGCAGGCGCAACTCCAGGAACTCCGCGAGGCGATGAAGGAGATCGACCCGCACTTCGAAGCGATCGGGCAGATCCTGGAGCGCCTGGAGAGCGAGATCGATCGGTTCCATACCCAGGCCGTGGAGCGCGACGAGCTCATGGCGGAGCGGATTGAAGAGCTTCGCCAGCAGTTCGACGCACAGGTCCGCGATCTCCAGCAGAGTAACGATATGCGCTTCGAGCGCGTCGTCCAGCGTGCCGACCAGATGGAGGAGGTCGACCGCGACCTGGCCTACCGGATGCAGATGATCGAGATCCGGCTGGAGGAGCTCCACCAGGTGGATCGCCGGCTGCGGCGCGAATTGTGGTACCTCCACGAACAGCGGGCGCGGATGCGGTTCGAGCAGGCGCAGCAGGAATTGGAAGCCGTCGTTGAGGCCCGGCGCGATGTCGAGCGGGAGGACGCGGGCGGCCGACCGCAGGACCGGACCGGGGAGTAGTTCCAGATGCTCACGCGGCGCATTATTCCCTGCCTCGACGTGAAGGCGGGGCGGGTGGTCAAGGGCGTCCAGTTCCAGGGGCTGCGCGACGCAGGCGACCCGGTCGAGCTGGCACGGCGCTACGACGAGGCCGGGGCGGACGAACTGGTCTTTCTCGACATAACAGCCAGCAGCGAGGATCGTGACACCATCGTCGACGTGGTGCGGGAGACGGCGCGTCAGGTCTTCATCCCGCTCACCGTCGGGGGTGGGGTGCGCAGCGCGGACGACATGCACAGGCTGCTCCGCGCGGGCGCGGACAAGGTCAGCGTGAACAGCGCGGCGGTGGCCAACCCGGAGCTGATCGCCACGTGCGCTCAGCGGTTCGGATGCCAGTGCGTGGTGCTGGCTATCGATGCCCGGCGGCGGCCGGACGGGGGCTGGGAGGTCTACACCCGGGGAGGTCAGGTTCCAACCGGCCTCGATGCCGTGGAATGGGCGCGGCGCGGCGTGGAGTTGGGCGCTGGCGAGATCCTGCTGACCAGTATGGACGCCGACGGCACCCAGGACGGGTATGACCTCGAGCTGACCCGCGCGGTGGCCGAGGCGACCGGCGTGCCGGTGATCGCCTCGGGAGGAGCGGGAACCCTCGAGCACCTGTATCAAGCATTGACGGAGGGCAAGGCGCAGGCCGTCCTTGCCGCGTCAATTTTTCATTACGGAACGTTCACGATCGCGGAGGCGAAAGCCTATCTGGCGGCTCGTGGCGTCCCGGTTCGACTGGGGCATTAATCACGAACAGTGCGTACGTTCGCGCCATTCGTTGCGTATTCGGTGCTGACGCGCTGTCACATGATTGACAGGAACAAGCGCATGTGCTAGCCTGCGACCTATACGGCAGTCTGTTGGTGGCACTCGGGGGAGCGCAACCAGCAACGTGACTGCCGGCGCCGACGCACGACATCCTGTCTGCAATGCTAATCCGGGCCGGGGATCCGGAAGCGCAGGCCCGCAGCCAGCGGGCCGGGCGGGGTGAAGTGCGTGAGGCCTGTGGCGGCGCACCGGTCCGGGCGCAGCGGGCGCATCGAGAGGGGACCTCGATGCATGACCACCCGCGGCGCACCGCGAGATTGGAGGAGGGTTCAGGCACTGGTTTCCCACCTCCAGTGGGACAACTGGTATTGCCGGCCACACGGACTCCAGGAGGGAAGGACGATTGGGTGTTCGAAAGAGACGCCACCTGCTCGGTGGTGTCGCTCTCGCTGCGGCGGTGGCTGTGACGGGGGTTTCGCCAGTCGCCGCGGATACCAACCTCGTCATCGGTGGACAGGCAATCGTAGCGAACACAGATGGTCTCGGCGTCAACCTGCGTGGCGCCGTCGGGTACGATGCCCCAATCCTGTTCACTGTCTCCGAATCCTCGACAATCAATGTCATCGGAGGGCCGAACACCGCACCGGACGGGTCCGTCTGGTACAACGTGGAAGTCAACGGCACTCTGGGCTGGATCGTCAGCGATTACCTGACCCTGCCGCCACTTTCGGCTGGCCAGGTCGTTGTCGTGTCCGGGACCGAGGGGAACGGGCTCCGGCTGCGTGAGGCCCCGAGCCTGAGCGCAGCGACCCTCACCGTGATGCCCGAAGGGGCGCACGTGAATGTGGCAGGTCCGGAGCAGACGGACGATCAGGGCATGACGTGGGCCCAGGTGAGCTACGGCGGGCTGACGGGGTATGCGGCCCGCAGCTACCTGTCGCTGGGTAACACCGGTGCTGCTCCCCAGGCGGTGCAGGTGTCGAACCCGGCGCCGGCGGCTTCGTCGAGCATCGTGGTCGGCGGGAACGCCGAGGTCGTGAACACCGGTGGCGCCGGCCTGAACCTGCGGAACGACGTGGGTTACGGCGCGGGCATTCAAACGGTGGCCGCCGAGGGCGAAGTGGTCCATGTCATCGACGGACCGCGCTACGACGGCGCGGGTGACGCTTGGTGGGGCGTCGATTACAAGGGCATTCGCGGCTGGATGATGGGCGCGTACCTGGCGCCGACCGACCGCCAGCCGACGCAGGCCCCGGCCCCCGCGTTGGCAGGCGGTAACGAGGAGCCGGCGGCTTCGGCTCCGGCCAGCGACATCGGCGCGGCTATCGTCGCCGAGGCGATGAAGTACCTGGGCTACCCGTACGTCTGGGGCGGCACGACGCCGGCCGGCTTCGACTGCTCCGGCTTCACCTACTACGTCGTCAACAAGGTACTGGGTGGCGGTTTCCCGCGGGCGATGGAGAGCCAGGTGGTGTCGGGGAGCTACGTCGACCCGAGCGATCTGCGACCGGGCGACATCGTGTTCCAGCAGAACACCTACCAGTGGGGGCTGTCGCATACCGGGATCTACATCGGCGACGGCAAGTTCATCCACGCGGCGGATGCCAGCACGGGCGTGATCATCAGCAACCTGTGGGACTCCTACTGGAGCCCCCGCTACTACACGGCGCGCCGCGTCGGCTAGCCGGAGCGACCATCCCAACGGAGAATGTAACGGACCCGCCCCGAGAGGCGGGTCCGTTCATGTCTGTGTGGAGTATGAAGGCTTCGCCCCCCGGGTGCCACCCGATTCAAGCATTCAGGTACACCTCTTGGTCTGACTCTGCTTGTGCTGTGGACGTCGGGGTGGGCGTGTCCGCGCTGGCCCGCACTGGTGGTCAGGACCCGGGGACGGACTCCTTTGGATGGGCGTGCTCGTGACCCTGGTGGGTGCGCTCTCTGGCCGTCCGGTGGCAGTCCTCCGGGGCACGACAGCGCCCGCCCGGGTAGCTACGGCTGAGCGGGAGTGTGCTCGCCATGATGGCTACCTGGGCGGGCGCTTGGACGGCCGCTCTTACGGTTGAGAGCGTTAGACGTGCCCGGCGTGGGCTAGGAGAGGACCTCGTCCTCGGCCAGCTCCTCGGCTTCGGCGGATGCGCCGTCGTAGTTGATGCGGGAACGCAGCTCCGGCGAGGCGGCCCGGATCTGCTGCTCGATGTCCCGCATGATGTCCGGGTTCGCCTTCAGGAACTCCTTGACGTTCTCACGGCCCTGGCCGAGTCGCTCCTCGCCCAGGTAGAACCAGGCGCCCGACTTCCGGATGATGCCGAGGTCGGTCCCGACGTCGATGATGCTGCCGATGGCCGAGATGCCCTCGTTGTACATGATGTCGAACTCGGCCTGGCGGAACGGGGGCGCGACCTTGTTCTTGACGACGCGGACCCGCGCCCGGATACCGATGCTCTCCTGACCCTGCTTGATCGTCTCGATCCGCCGGATGTCGAGCCGGACCGACGAATAGAACTTCAGCGCATTCCCGCCGGTCGTCGTCTCCGGGTTGCCGAACATCACGCCGATCTTCATCCGGAGCTGGTTGATGAAGATGACGGCGGTGCGCGACCGGCTGATGGCGCCGGTGAGCTTGCGCAGCGCCTGGCTCATGAGCCGAGCCTGCAGGCCGACGTGAGCGTCACCCATATCGCCGTCGATCTCCGCGCGCGGGACCAGGGCGGCGACCGAGTCGATGACGATCACGTCGAGGGCGCCGCTGCGCACCAGCGTCTCGCAGATCTCCAGCGCCTGCTCGCCGGTGTCGGGCTGAGAGATCAGGAGATCGTCGAGCTTGATGCCGCAGCGCTCGGCGTAGACCGGGTCGAAGGCATGCTCGGCGTCGATGTAGGCGGCGACACCACCCAGCTTTTGCGCCTCGGCGATGATGTGCTGTGCCAGCGTCGTCTTCCCGCTCGACTCTGGGCCATAGATCTCGGTGATGCGGCCGCGCGGGATACCGCCGACTCCCAGCGCGAGGTCGAGGGCGATCGAGCCGGTCGGGATGGCCTCAATTTGGAGGCGCGATTCTGCCTCGCCCATGCGCATGATCGACCCCTTGCCGAACTGGCGCTCGATCTGCGCCATGGCGAGTTCAATCGCTCGGTCTCGTTCGGACATTCGCCGCTGCCTCTCTTCTGCGTCGGACTGTGTGCTCGCCATCCTAGAAAAAATGTTCTATTCCGGCCCTAATCATACGAAACCGAAGGGACTCGCGTCAACGTCCGTACAGGGTCAGAGTCGCTCGAACCGCTCCACATCCAAGACGAAAACGACCGCGCCGCCGACCTCCACCTCGAAGCTGTCGCTGAGGAACAGGAGCCCCGGTTCCAGCGCAGGGGTGTACGGCACGGCGACCTGCGTGCGACGGCGACAGACCTGACTGATAATCCCCAGCACCCGCGGAACCTCGGCGTCCTCAACGCCGATCAGCAGGCTCGTATTTCCGGTGCGTAGCAGGCTGCCGGTACTGCTGATGCGGGTGACGCGATACTGGGACGCCACCAGTTCGCCGACGAGGTTGTCGGCGTCTTCGTCCTGGACGACCGCCACGATGAGCTTCATCTCGGCTCCCCTCGATCGGGCTGCGGGAGATTCGCCCTCAGCACGGCCTGCATGTCTCGGGGGCCAACTGCTCGCAGTATACGGGAGGCATCAACCACCGGCAACAGGCGGCGCGATGCGCTCCGAGGCGCTTGTGGCGTCCTCGTGAATTACGACGCCGGGGATGTCCTCAAGGACCAACGCACGGCCGCCGAAGACCCGATTGACCTGGGTGGCGTAGGTCAGGGAGCCGGTCAGCACCTGGCGCGGCGGGCCGTCCGCCACGACCTCCCCGTCGCCAAGGAGCAGCACGCGGTCGGCGCAGACAGCCGCCAGCTCCACATCGTGGGTGGCCATGACGATGCAGGTGCCGGTGCTGGCGAGGCGTCGCAGCAGCGCGATCAGGCGCTCCCGCGCCTCACCGTCGAGCCCGCGGGTTGGCTCGTCGAGCAGGAGAACCGCGGGCTTGGCGGCCAGCACAGCGGCCAGGGCCACACGCTGCCGTTCGCCGGTGCTGAGGTCGCGCGGGTTACGTGCGGCGAGGTGGGCTACCCCTGCCATCTCCAGGGCGGGGCCGACGTCTCCGGGCACACCGAGCGCCCGTAGGGTGAAGCGCACCTCGGCCGCAACGGTCTCGTTGAACAGCATCGCGCCGGGGTTCTGGGGCAGGTAGGCCACGGTGCGGGCCAGGTCGGGCGTGGCGGTGCCGGCGATGTCCTGAGCGCGCAAGAGGATGCGACCCGATTGCGGGCGCAGCAGGCCGTTCAGGTGCTTGAGCAGGGTGGTCTTCCCGGCGCCGTTCCGGCCCATCAGGGCGGTCACGGTTCCCTCGCGGAAGACGGTGGTGATGTCACGCAGCGTCGTTCTCTCGCCGTAGCGGAACGTGACTCCCTGCATTTCCAGGACGACATCGCCACCCGCGGGTGGGTCGCCCTGCGGGGCGACCGGGCGCGGCATGCCCTGCGCCATGCGGCGCGCCTCCTGCACCGTGAGCGGGAGCGGGTCCCAGCCGAGTGCCAGCCCCAGCCGCACGAGCGGGGGAGGATACGGCAGCGCAGCGGCCACAGCGCGAGGTGGGCCGCTCGTAACGACGCTCCCCTCCGAGCCGAGCAGCAGGACGCGCTCGGCCGCCGGGAGGACACGCTCCAGGCGGTGCTCGGCGATGACGATCGTCGTCCCGAGGTCTGCGTGCAGGCGGTCGAGCACGGAGAGGACCGCTTCGGCGCCCCAGGGGTCGAGCTGCGACGTCGGCTCGTCCAGTGCGAGCACGGGAGGGCGCATTGCCATCGCGGCGGCGATCACGACGCGCTGGCGCTCGCCGCCGGAGAGGGACGCGATTTCGCGGTCGCGGAGCGGCGCGATGCCGAGCAGGTCCAGCGCTTCCTCCACGCGCAGGCGGATCTCCTGGCGTGGCAGCCCGTAGTTCTCCGGCCCGAAGGCGATCTCGTCTTCAACTCGGTCCATCACCGTCTGTCGCTCGGGGTCCTGGGCCACGAAGCCGACGATTCGGCCAAGATCGGCCGGCTGTGCCTCGCGGGTGTCGATGCCCTGAACCAGAACCCGGCCGCCGAAGGCGCCGCCGTAGAAGTGGGGCACCAGCCCGTTGAGCGTGCGCAGCAGGGTCGACTTCCCCGCGCCGGAAGGGCCGGCCACGACGGTGTAGGCGCCGGGGGCCACCTCTTCGGTGATGGCGCTGAGCGCGGGCGTCGAGCGCCGTGGGTAGCGGTAGGTCAGCCGGTCGAGGTGGATCATGCCGGCCGCCGTCCGTGTGGGAGCAGCGCGGGCGCTGCGATCAGGAGCCCTGCCACACCGGGGGCCGGCGCGAACGACGGCCAGGTGAGGCGCGGATAGGGTGAGTAGCTCAGGGCGGCGCTTGCGATGGAGGCCACAACGAGGAGCGCGCCGAGCGTTGCCGTCGCCAGCACGGCGGCATCAGACCAGTCCCAGGTCAGGGCACGGTAGCGACTGCGCCCGTGTGCTCCCCGTCGCACTGCCACGATTAGCGCAACGACGGGGACGAGGAACACGGCGGCCGCGAACCGGTACCCCAGTCCGACCGCCACGGCTGCCACGGCGGCGACCGCAACCCCAACGATGGCCCAACGGGCCGGAATGCGCGCCAGGCGTCCGGCACCGAACGCGCGGCTCTCCATCGCCTCGGCCAGGTCAAAGGCGTGCTCAAGGCCGAGGGTCAGGACAGGAACCAGGAGCGGCGGCACGTCGCGGATCGAGCGGATGCGGAAGCCTCGGGCCATCTGGGCCTCGCGTACCTCCCGGACGGCGCGGAGCGTCTGCGGGAAGATGCTCAGGCCGATGATGGCTGCGACCCCGACGGCCGCCAGTGGGCCAGGGACCAGCCGGAGCAACGCCGCCCGGTCGACCGCCGCGCTGAAGGCTGCGGCCAGCAGCAGGAGATCGAAGATCGCTAGCGCAGAAACGAGGCCGTAGACCAGGGCGTTGAGCGTCACCGGCCCACCCACGATGGGGATCGCGTCGGGCAGGTGAGCGAGCACCCGGTCTCCGGTGTGGACGGTCAGCAGGTTGAACAGTACGCTGACCGCAGCGACTACCGCCCCGACGCGGAGCACGGTCCCCCAAGCGGCCTGGGCCACCGAGCGGCGGTCCAGCGAGAGCAGGACCGCCGTCAGGGCCGCCGTGGCGAGCAGGAGGTAAAGCGGGTTGCGGGTGGTGACGACCAGCAGCGCCGCCGCACCCGCCCAGGCGACCCAGGCAACCGGGTTCACGCGCTGGCTCATGACTCGCTCCCGCTTCGCCGCCGGAGCGCGGTGACCATCGCCACCCCTACAGCGGCTATCAGCAGCGCGCCGAAGGCCAGGTAGGACGTGGGCATCGACCCGTCGTCGTCCGGTGCTCCTGTGCGTGCGGTGACCTTGCCGCTCGGGTCCACCTCGACGGCCAGCACCGCCGGTGCGGCGCCGTCGCCACCCTGGCGGTCCGCGCCGGTGAGGCGAGCGATCTCGTCGAGCGTGATGGCTGGCAACTGGGGATCGTCCGCTGCCCAGGACCACCCATCCACATCGCGGTCGCGGACGACGCGGTTGTCCGGGCCGTTCATCTCGACGTTCCAATTGCCGTCCGGCGTCAGGCTGAGGTACTGCCAGTAGTTGGATGGGTTCTCGTCGCTGTGGCAGAAGCAATCGTCGGAGGGACAGCCCTCGCCGTCGAGTGAGCAGATGGCCGTGCCGAGCCCGCTGAAGGCGGTGACCTCCGTAGCCAGCCCGGATCGGTTCAGCAGCTCCGTACCAGTGATCTCCGGCTCGGTGAACTCGACGTAGACGTAAACCAGGCGGCCATCGCCGTGGCGGACCACCAGTCCCGCCGCGTTGGTGTCGGCGGCTCGGGCGCTGGGGGAGAACGTGAGTGCGGCGAGTAGGGCGAGCGCCGCCAGCGCGCCGAACACGCGGGTCGCAAGCAACACAGCCGGGCGTCCCGACCCGGAGCGGCCGGGAGGCAGAATGGTGTCGTTCTTCATCACTTCACCTCACGGGAGTGGGTCAGCAGCTCGTCACCCAGTCGCCCGACCAGAACGTCGTAGTGCGACCACGCGGTCCCTGGGTGCCACTCCAGCCGCGCCCGCTCGAAATACTGAACTGTGCGTCCGTTTTCGACGATTTCCTCGCTGATGGGATAGCCGTAGACCGAGAGCGCGCCGTAGCGCTGCCAGTACTCGTTGAACCCGCCACAGAGGTTGTGGTGGGTCTGGGGGAAGTAGAGGCAGTCCGGTCGCTGGATCGGCTCGGCGGGAGCGAAGGACGGCGACCCGGCACGGTCGGCCGCTTGCTCGGCGCCGATACGCCCGAGCAGCACGTCGAAGCGCTCCGGAGCCATACCGGGATACCACTCGAAGCGGGCGCGCTCGAAGTACTGGACCGTCCGGCCGTTTTCGACGAACTCCTCGGTGAGTGGATAGCCGTAGACGGCCAGACCGCCGTACGCGAGCCAGTACGAGAGGAACCCCGCGCATAGGTTGTGGCCCGTCGCCGCGTAGTAGGCACAACCCTCCTTGGGCGAGGCCGGCTGCATCGCGCGCTCCATGGCAGTGCGGCGCCCGAAATCCGGGCGCGCGGGTATCGGGAGCGGTTGGAGGGCCAGCGCCGGGACTGCCTGTGCCGTGGCGAGCAGGCTGTCGCTGGGCACGTCGTCCCGGGCCCGCAGCGCGCCGCTGTCGTTCTGCAGGCGCTCCAGCGCGGCGATTCCGGCCGCCACCGTGTCCGACGTGGCGCGCTCTCCCGCCGCGAGCATCGCCTGGGTTGCCAGCGCCGTCGAGGTCGCATCACCCACGGCCGGAACGTCGGCGCCGACCTGGGAGACGAATGAACCGTCGTCGGTCTGCGCAGCCAGGAGGTAGCCGATGCCGCGATCGACCGCGGTGGAGCCCCGTTTCCCGGCCGCGACAAGCGCCTGGATCGCGAGAGCCGTCGCGCGGCTGTCGCTCCGGCGAGCGGGTTGCTGTTGACCCGAGGACCAGCCGCCATCCATAGCCTGGGCCGCGATCAGCGCGTCGACCGCGGCGGCCGGGACCGGTTCCCGTGCAGCCTCCAGCGCCAGGATGGCAAAGGCATGGTTCGCAGGCTGCGGGTCGAACAGGCCGGTGGTCTGGTCCAGGTGCGCCAAGATGCGCGCGAGCAGGTCCACCCTGCCGAAGTCCCGCGGATTGACACCGCTGGCGACCGCAACCGGCGTCAACTTCGCGGCACCGACCACGGTACCGGCGTAGTCGCCGGCAGTGGTGCGCAGGTAGTCGATGATCGACGGACCGCCCGCAGCCACGAGGTCCGGGTCGATCCCGGACGCGGCGAAGGCGAGGGCGGCGTCGGCGGTGATCCCCGGCTCGCTGGCACCCGTCGCTCCGGCAAACCCGCCATCCGGCTGCTGCTGGGAACGCAGCCAGTCAACCGCGCGGGTCAACTCCGGGTTGGGGCTCCCGCGCGCGGCAGGCGCCATAACGAGCCAGAGCAGGCTCGCCAGCACCAGGGTCGTGATCGTTCGCTGCATGGAAGTCCCCCCAGTGTACGGCAGACAAAGAACCGTCTGCGTCCTCGTAATGAGGCCGCTCAGAGGTGAGCGATTGGGGGGCTAGGTTCGGCGTAGCGTGGGCACCTTGGTGTCCTCCCTCCTTGGCTCGAGGCGGTTCGGACACGGCAGCGGCGGGTAATCTGGCTTCGCCGCGCCTCGGCGCGGCGTCACAGTTGCGGCACAGCCCCGGACTTGCACCGGTGTTCCCCCGGGTGGACCGGCCGCGCTTCGGCCGGTACCCGCTGCCGTAGGGGATACTCCATTCCTGTCCACATTCCTGTCCACGGTGTGGACAAGCGTAATATGGCACCGTTTCGTGACCACGTCAAGCACCGCGCGGCGCTGACGGAGCAGGCCACGCGGACGGCGCAAACGGGGGCGACGGGCACCCGGTGCTATAATCGCGGCGAGAATAGAAAACATGTTCGTGTGCCCGACGCGGGGCACACCTGGGCCGGGAGGGGAGGCCGGTGCAGCAGGAGAGCGGGCTGGAAGCCGTCATCAAGCGGTTGCGGTTCGAATCGCGGTTCGCCGAATGTCTCACGGCCTGGCGAACGATCCCCGAACGCCCGGCGGAGATGGTACCGCTTCCGGAGGATCTGGAACCCCGCCTCGTCGCGGCGCTGCGCGCGCGGGGAATCGAGCAGCTCTATTCCCACCAGGCTGAGGCGTTTGCCAGCGTGCGTCAGGGGCGGCATACCGCCGTGGTCACCGGGACGGCCTCGGGCAAGACGCTGTGCTACACGCTGCCGGTGCTCGACGCGATCCTGCGGGACGCGACGGCGCGTGCGCTTTACCTCTTCCCGACCAAGGCCCTCGCCCAGGACCAATACGCCAACCTCCACGCGCTGATCGAGGCCGCCGGAGCGGACATCAAGACCCACACCTACGACGGCGACACCCCGGCGAACATCCGGCGGATCATCCGCACGGCGGGCCACGTGGTCATCACCAACCCCGACATGCTGCACTCCGGCATCCTGCCGCACCACACCAAGTGGCACAACCTCTTCGAGAACCTGCGATTTGTGGTGATCGACGAGATGCACGGCTACCGGGGTGTCTTCGGCTCGCACGTGGCCAACGTGATCCGGCGGCTGAAGCGCATCTGCCAGCACTACGGGTCAAGTCCGGTCTTCATCCTGGCGTCGGCGACGATCGCCAATCCGGAGGAGCTGGCGCGGCGGCTGATCGAGGAGGAGGTGCACGTCATCGATCGAGACGGTGCACCGCACGGTCCGCGGCACTTCGCCTTTTTCAACCCGCCGGTGGTGAACCAGCAGTTAGGCATCCGGCGGTCGGTCGTGCTCGAGGCGACGCGAATTGCCAGCGAGCTGGTGCGGGCTGGGGTCCCCACCATCGTCTTCGCCAGGGCGCGAGTGACGGCGGAGGTGTTGCTGACCTACCTGCGCCAGGCGCTGCCACCGGGGATCCGTAGCGAAGAGAGCGTGCGGGGCTACCGTGGCGGCTACCTGCCGCGTCAGCGGCGCGAGATCGAACGCGGCCTGCGGGAGGGGCGGGTCCGCGCCGTGGTGTCGACCAACGCACTCGAGCTGGGGGTCGACATCGGCTCGCTGGATGCCTGCGTCATGACCGGGTACCCCGGCACGGTGGCGAGCACCTGGCAGCAGGCCGGGCGCGCCGGGCGACGCGATGGGCCGTCGCTGGCGGTGTTGGTCGCGTCGTCCAACCCATTGGACCAGTTCATCGTGCAGAACCCGAACTACTTCTTCGAGCGCCCGCCCGAGCATGGGTTGATCAACCCGGACAACCTGCTGGTGCTGGTGGACCACCTCAAGTGCGCCGCGTTCGAGTTGCCGTTCAAGGACGGCCAGCAGTTTGGAACCGTTGACCCGACGGAGGTGCTGGAGTACCTCGAGGAGGAGCGGGTGCTCCACCACGCGGGCGATACCTGGTACTGGACGGCCGACACCTACCCCGCTGAAGAAGTGAGCCTACGCACGGCTGCGCGCGACAACGTCGTCATCATCGACACCGGGGAGCCGGGCAAGCCGCGGGTGATCGGCGAGGTCGACAGCTTCGCGGCGCCGATGCTTGTCCACACGGACGCCATCTACCTGCACGAGGGACAGCAGTATCACGTCGACCGCCTCGACTGGGACGAGAAGAAGGCCTACGTCCACCCCGTCGACGTGGACTACTACACCGACGCGAGCCTGTCGGTCCGGGTGCAGGTCATCGAGCAGTTCTCAGAGGGCGAGCCCTGGGCCGAGCGACACCACGGCGAGGTGCTGGTCGGCGCCATCGTGACCCAGTACAAGAAGATCAAGCTGTACACCCATGAGAACATCGGCTGGGGCCGGGTCCACCTGCCCGAACAGCAGATGCACACCTCTGCCTACTGGTTCTCGCTACCGGAGCACTGGACCCGGCGCATGCGCTCGGCCGACCTCCAAGGCGCGTTGATCGGCCTGGCGAACGTGATCGGGAACGTCGCGCCGCTCTTCCTCATGTGCGACCCGCGCGACATCGGTGTTTACCCGCAGGTGCGCTCGCCCTTCACGCAGCGGTCGACCATCTTCGTCTACGACCAGATCCCCGGCGGAATCGGCTTCAGCCAGAAGCTCTACGACCTGCATCATGAACTGCTCAGGGCAGCCTACGACCTGGTGCGTGCCTGCGGTTGCCCATCGGGCTGCCCGTCGTGTGTCGGGCCGATGACGGAGGTCGGAGCTTCCGGAAAGGCCAACACGATGGCGCTCCTCCGCGTCATGCGCGATACGCCGTCCAGCGCCAACGGGCGCGGGCGTGGCATCGAGCACACGGGCGACTACCAGTAGCGCATCGCGTCCCGGAAGATGCCGGCCAATGCATCGGCGTCGACCGGTCGGGGCGAGCCGACCAACAAGCGCTGCTGCTTCATCGCGCCTTCGACGAGGCCGGGGATGTCGCCCTCATCGTAACCCAGCTCCTCCAGCCCGTTGGGGATCCCTACGTCCCGCATCAGTTGCTGGATCGCGTCGGCGGCTGCCTCGGCGGCTTCCCGCACGGGCATTCCACTCGTGTCGACTCCGAGCAGCTCCGCCAACTCGGCGTGGCGTTCCGGCCACGCCGCCGCAGTGTAGCGGAAGGCGGCCGGTGCATTGATGATGACCGACAGCCCGTGGGGCACCAGCGGCTCATCGACGTCATAGTCCGGCGGCCAGTACTCCTTGACCATCCCCGCGACCGGGTAGGCCATGGCGTGCGGGATGTGGACGCCGGCGTTGCCGAAGCCGATCCCGGCGAAGGTGCTGGCGAGCAGCATGTAGCTCCGCGCCTCGATGTCGAGCGGGTTGTAGGTCGCCCGCCGCAGGTAGGTGGCACACCAGCGGATCGCCTGCTGGCTCCAGAGGTCGGCAATCGGGTTCGAGCCGATGTAGGCCGGGCGTTCCGCCGGGTTGGGAATCCGCGGCCGGGTGTCGTAGGGGCGGGCCGTGAACGACTCTGCCGCGTGGCAGATCACGTCGCAGCCGACCGAGGCGGTGACCAGCGGCGGGCAGTGCAGCGTGTTGAGCGGGTCGATCACCGCCACGGTCGGGCGAATGTAGCGGTGCGAGATGCCCGTCTTGACCTTCTGGTCGAGCAGGTCGAGGACGATGACCGGCGTCGTCTCGCTGCCGGTCCCGGCCGTCGTCGGGAGCGCGATGTGGGGCTTGAGGGGGCCGGGGACCGGTTTGCCGGCCCCGATCGGCTTGTTGATGTAGTCGAGCAGCTCCCCCTCGTGGGTACTGAAGAGGTTCATCGCCTTGGCGGTGTCGATCGTGCTGCCGCCCCCGAGCGAGATGAACGCCTCCGGCCGGCTCTTGCGCGCCACGGCAATGGCCTCGCGCAGCGAGACATCGGTCGGTTCGACGTGAACGTGGTCGAAGACCTCCAGCTCCACGCCGGCGTCGCGGGCGATGCTCTCCACCTTGTCGACGAGACCGAACTGCCGCAGGTTCCGGTCGGTGACGAGCATGGCGCGGCGGATGCCGAACCGGTCGAGTTCGAATCCCAGCTCCTCGGTCGCGCCGAGGCCAAAGCGGATCGGGACCGTGTCGAGCGCGATGATCGTCTCGGTGGGGATGAGACGCTCGGTCGCCACGGCGTGCCTCCTCTCTTGTTTGGCGTGTGGCGGGCGGCTACTCGTAGTATTCGGGCGCCTTCTTGAGCCGCTGGAATGCCTCCATGTCGTGCCCGAAGCCCATTGTGGCCTCGTACTTCCGCGCGATCTGCTTGATGGCGTACATCGAACGATAGTAGGCAACCGTGTCGTAGACGATACCCGACAGCCGCCACTCGTTGAGGTTGCGCTCCAGGTAGATGGCGTCCGAGGTGAAGATGAACGTGCCCGAGTGCTGCGTATGGGCGACCATGCCGATCAGGCCCGGCGTGTGGCCCGGCCAGTGGAACAGGTGCAGGTCCGGCGCCAGTTCGAGGTGGTTGCCCATCATGACGTCGTAGTTGAGGTTCGGCAGGTCAAACTCGATCTTGGCGTAGGCGCCGGCGAAGTCAAGTGGGCCGGTGTGGGTCACCTTCAAGGCGTGCGACAGTTCGTCCTCGTGGACGATGATCCCCCGGCTGCCGGCCTTGGTCCCGCGGAAGAAGTCGAGGCAGCCGCAGTGATCCACGTGGAGATGGGAGATAACGACGATGTCGATATCGCTCATTCGGAGACCGAGCTGTTCCAACTGCGCGGGCAGGAGCTGCTTGGGGTTGGCGCGGTACGGGAAGACGGGGCGCAGCGCCTCTGGCCAGCGCTGGTCCCACTCGGGGTGGCAGGTCGCGTCGTAGAGAACCCACCCGAGCTTCGGGTGCTCGATCAGGACGGTGTAGGTCGGGATGGTTACCCATTCCGCGGGCGGATTGGGGTTGTCGACGGTGCCGGTGTGCGGATTGAGCACCAGCCAGGCGAGGTCGAGGTCGAGCGTGCCGTTGTCGAGGACGAAGAGTTTCACGGCCGAGCTCCTTCCTGCACGGGTGCGATGTAGCGACAAGCAGGCGAGGCTCACGCGGTGCCGGCCTTCCGCTCTGCCTCCTTGCTGTTGGGTTGTGGTGTTGATCCCAGTATACGCTCGCGACACGGAAAGTAAAGCCTCGATGGGAATGGGAAGGGCCAGATGTGCCTTTTCGTCAGCGCAGGTCGTGGAGTGTCATCATGGTGGGCAGCGGTCCGAGACCGCCGCGCCGAGGGGCAGACTGCCTCCACCATGGCTTCCCGGTGCAGGCAGCCGTGGTCGTGGTAGTCTCCCGCCGGGACGGTGAGGAGGCCGTCGAACTGGGTGCCTGACCGTGCTTCGGCCTGTGAGCTGGGTGTAGGCCAGGATCAGGTGGTGAACAGGGAAGCGGGACGACGGTGACGGGTCTGAAGGCGAGGCCGGAGGAGCGGCTTCACACGTCGACCGAGCGAACCTCGCGGCGACGGGTCGAGGTGCTCATCGCGGTGGCGCTCGCGTGCGTCTACTTCGCGGTCATGGGCGGGCGACTGTACAGCATGGACGGCCTGTTTATGTACCGGCAGGCGTGGGCCATCGCCTTCGACCATTCGATCCGCTTCGAGACCCCTGTCTGGATCTGGAAGCCGGACCCCGTCTGGAACAGCAAGTACGGCATCGGGCTGTCGCTGCTGTACCTCCCCGGCATCCTGCTCTTCCGTCGCTGGTTCGGCGAGAGCACACCCGTCTCGCTCACCCGGCCGGAGCCGCTCGATCAGTTCTACTGGAGCGAGCTCTACCTCGACCGGCTCTACACCGTGGGCGGGGCCTGGGTGCATGCCGTCGTCGTCGCCGTGACTGCCTACCTCGTGGCGCGACTGGTCGCGGAATTGGGCGGCTCGCGCTGTGCCGGGCTCTGGGCGATGCTCTTCTATGGCCTGGGTTCTTCCGCGTTTGTCTACGCCAAGGGCGATTTCGCCCAGCCGCTGGAGGGGTTGTGCTGGGTTGCGGCGTTCCTAGCCGCGGCGCGGTTCAGGCGGACCGGGGCACGGCGGGACGTGTGGCTCGCGTCCCTTGCAGTCTGGTACGCGGTTCTGACGCGCCCCGTCGAGGGTAGCCTGCTGGTGCCGGCGGTGCTCGCCCTGGTTGCCCTGGACCGACGTCCGGGCGAGCGGCCTTCGATCCGCTTCCGGGCGGCACTGCCCGTAGTCGGGCTCTACGGCGTGGCGTTCGCCATCACCCTGCTGGTGAACTGGGCGCGCTTCGGCTCTCCCTTCGTGACTGGGTACGAGCCGCAGGAGGGCTGGCGGATGCCCGACCGGACGCGCGTCCTCGGGGTGCTGATTAGCCCGGCCCGAGGCATCATCTGGGAGTTCCCGGCGCTGGTGCTGGCCCCACTCGGATTCCGGGCTCTGTGGCGCACCCCTTCCCGGTGGGTTGCGCTGGCGATGGTCGCCCTGGCGGGCGTGCAGTTGGTCAACGTGGCGACCTGGCTGATGTGGTGGGGCGGTTGGAACTGGGGCCTGCGCCTCTTCGGCCCTGCCATTCCCCTGCTGGCCGTGCTCGCCGGGCTGGGCGCCTCAGAGCTCGGACCGCGGACGCGGCGGTGGCTCCCTGCGATCCTGTTATTCGCCGGGATCACCTGGGCGGCGCCCGGCGTCGTCACCGACCTATTGGGTGGCTACGGCCTGCTGGCCGACGGGCCGCAGGGGAGCTGGCGGCTTGACGCCTTCCCGCCCTACGGCGCCTGGCAGTTCCTGGAACGGTGGAGCCCGCGGGCTGAGATCGACTGGGGCTCCGTCGACATCCTCTGGGTGCGCCTGACCCGCACGCACGGGGACGTCGTGCTGGTCGTCCCCGCGCTCCTCCTTGGAATTGCCGCGGTGCTGGCCGTCCGCGCGTGGCAGTTCGCGCGGCAGGAGGGGTGAGACGTGATGCGTGATGCGTGATGCGTGATGCGTCATACGTCATGCGTCATGCGTGAAGCGGCTGTTGTCCGCTGGTAGGCCCGTGCCCGGGGCTAGAGCGGCCGGGCTGACAATACGCAGCCCCTTGACGGGGTTAGGCACGCAGTATCCGGTAGGTGGCCGAATTCGAATACGCCGGGTTGTAGCAATCGTAGCCCCTTCAGTGGGCTTACCCATGTTCAGCCCGGCGGCTTGAGGCCCGGGCGCACGCCGCGACGCGGGATCCTCACGCCAACCATCTTGAATCGGTCGGCAGCCGCCCGAGCCGGCGGCGGGCGGGGACGTGCGGCTGCCGCCTGTGCTTGACCAGGGGTGTGGGGCGCGGTATACTTCGCCGGATTGAGAACTGGCGGGGTTGTACGAACACAGGGAACGGTCAGATTGCGCCAGTCGGCAGAACAATTCGAGGGCGTCCAGCCATCCAACGTTGATCAGTCAAGGCCTTTGGGTTCCGGCCGAACCCAAAGGCTTTTTTCGTATGTGGAACACGGAGAACGTAGGAGCCGCCCGATCCTGATCCGGGGTGGCCGCGTGGTGGACCCCTCGCAGGGACTTGACGCGGTCGCGGACGTGCTGGTGATGGGCGATCAGGTCGCTGCGCTCGGGGTTGGTCTGCCTGAGCCGGAAGGCGCAGAGGTGGTCGATGCGAGCGGCCTGGTGGTGACGCCCGGCCTGGTCGACGTCCACGTTCACCTGCGCGATCCGGGTTTTCCCGAGAAGGAGACGCTGGAGACCGGAGCGGCCGCGGCGGTGCGGGGCGGTTTCACCACGGTCTGCTGCATGCCCAACACCAACCCGGCACTCGATACGCCGGAGCGGGTCGCCGACGTCGTCGAGCGGGCGGCCGGCCTGCCGGTGCGCGTCTATCCCATCGGCGCCATCTCGATCGGGCGTGCCGGGACGGAGCCGGCGGACTGGGCGGGCATGGCCGCGGCGGGGGCGATCGGGTTCTCCGACGACGGTGACAGCACACGGAGCAGTGCGGTCATGCGCCAGGCGCTGGCGTGGTCGGCCGAGTCCGGCTTGCCGATCATGGTGCACGCCGAGGACTGGACATTGGCGCCCGGCGGGGTGATGCACGAAGGCGACGTGTCGCGAGAGCTCGACCTGCCCGGTATCCCGGCCGCTGCCGAGGAGATCATCACCGGGCGCGACATCGAGATCGCGCGGCTGACCGGTGGCTGGCTGCACGTGCTCCATGTCAGCACCGCGAGGGCGCTCGGCATGGTTCGGGCGGCGAAGCGCGATGGGGTGCGGGTCACCGCTGAGGTGATGCCCCATCACTTGCTCTTGACCGACGAGTGGGTCGCCGGGCGGCGTCGCTTCGTCTGGGAGGACACTGTCGTGCCCGGTCCGCGTCCGGATCCGAACGCCAAGGTGAACCCGCCGCTCCGGCCGGAAGCCGATGCCCGGGCGCTGCTGGAGGGCGTGACCGATGGAACATTCGACGTGATCGCGACCGACCACGCGCCGCACGCCGCACCGGACAAGCCGACCGATCTGCGGCGCGCGGCGTCAGGCATGATTGGTCTCGACGTGGCACTGCCGCTGCTGTGGCGTCTCGTCGAGGCTGGGCGGCTGCCACTGATGACGGTGATCGACCGCCTCTCGACGGCTCCGGCGCGGCTCTTCGGTCTGCCGGGCGGGAGTCTCCGCCCGGGCAGCGTGGCTGACCTCACCGTCTTCGACCCGGCTGCCGAGTGGGTTGTCAGTCCGGAGACCATCGCGTCGAAGAGCAAGAACACCCCGCTGCTCGGGATGACGCTGCGGGGTGCGGTTCGCTTGACCATGATCGCAGGGGAGGTGCGGTATCGTGGCTGAGTTTCTCGCCTCCCGGGGGGCACTCGTGCTCGAAGACGGTCGGATCTTCCGTGGCGAGCCCTTCGGCGCCGAAGTCGACGCCGAGGGGGAGGCCGTCTTCACGACCAGCATGGTGGGGTACCAGGAGATCGCGACCGATCCGTCCTTCTACGGGCAGCTCGTCTGCCTCACGTACCCGCTCATCGGCAACTACGGCGTCAACGCGGAGGATGACCAATCGCGCCGGCCTTGGGTAGCCGGGCTCATTGTGCGCGAGTACTGCGACGAGCCGAGTCACTGGCGCGCCACCGGGACGCTCGCGGAGTATCTGCGACGGCACGGTATCCCGGCGCTCCACTCGGTCGACACCCGTGCCCTCACCCGGCACATCCGTCGGCACGGGGCGATGCGCGCGTTGCTCGTCTCCGACCGAGCGGGGCGGAGCGATGAAGAGTTGATCGAGCGGGCACGCCGGGCGTGGACGCCGGGTGAGCATGAGGTCGTCTCGACCGTCACCACGCCTGAGCCACAGGTGATCGACGGCCCCGGCCCGCATGTCGTCGTGCTCGACTGCGGGCTGAAGGCGGGGATCATCTCGTCGCTGAAGCGGCGTGGTGCTCGCATCACCGTCGTTCCCGTGACAACACCGGCTTCCGAGATTCTGGCACTGGCGCCGGACGGGGTGGTCACCTCGCCGGGGCCGGGCGATCCAGCACAGGCCGAGGCCGCGGTGGAGACGGTGCAGGGTATTCTTGCCGCGGGGGTCCCGTTCCTCGGGATCTGCCTGGGACACCAGTTGCTCGCCCGCGCGATCGGTGCCGAAACGCGGCGGCTCAAGTTCGGTCACCGGGGCGGCAACCACCCGGTGAAGGATCTCCAGACCGGAGCGGTGCGCATCACCTCGCAGAACCACGGCTACTACGTGGACGCCGCGAGCGTGCCGGTCGACTTGGGCTGGCGTGTGTCGCAGGTGAGCTTGAACGACGGGACAGTGGAGGGCCTGGAGCACGTCTCACAGCCGTTTTTCTCGATCCAGTACCATCCGGAGGGATCGCCCGGGCCGCTCGATAGTCAGGATGTCTTTGATCGATTTCTCGACCGCGTTCGCGCAGCGGGTCCCAAAGCGGAGGCGCCGGTGACGACGGGGACGCGGATCAGCGGGGTGCAGGAGTAGCGGACGACGTGCAATCGACCAAGCCAATCTCGAAGGTACTGGTGATCGGCTCCGGGCCGATCGTGATCGGCCAGGCGGCGGAGTTCGACTACGCCGGGACGCAGGCCTTGCGGGCGCTCCGCGAGGAGGGGATTCAATCCGTCCTGGTGAACTCCAACCCGGCCACGATCATGACCGACGAAGACGTAGCCGACGTCGTCTACATCGAGCCGTTGACGCTCGACGTCCTGCGGCGTGTGATCATCCGGGAACAGCCCGACGGCCTCCTGCCGACGCTGGGTGGACAGACCGGCCTGAACCTCGCGGTGGAGCTGGCTGAGGCGGGGATCCTGGATCGGTACGGCGTGCGGCTGCTCGGGACGCCCCTCGACGCCATCCGCAAGGCCGAGGATCGGGAACTGTTCAAGAAGCTCCTGATCGACATCGGCGAGCCGGTGGTCGAAAGCACGATCGTCCATAGCCTCACCGAGGCGCGCGAGTTCGCGCGCGAGGTTCCGCTGCCCCTGATCATCCGTCCCGCCTATACGCTGGGTGGCACCGGCGGCGGCATCGCCACCACGCCCGAGGAGTTAGACCGCATCGTCGTCGCAGGGCTGGCTGCCAGCCCGATCAACCAGGTGCTGCTTGAGCGCTCCCTGCTCGGCTGGAAAGAGATCGAGTACGAGGTGATGCGGGACGCGAGCGACACCTGCATCACCATCTGCAACATGGAGAACATGGACCCGATGGGGGTCCACACCGGCGACAGCATCGTCGTCGCGCCGAGCCAGACGCTCACCGACCGCGAGTACCAGATGCTCCGCAAGGCGGCGCTCAAGATCATCCGTGCCCTCGGGATCGAGGGCGGCTGCAACGTGCAGTTCGCGCTCGACCCGAACTCGGAGCAGTACTACGTCATCGAGGTCAACCCGCGCGTGAGCCGCAGCTCGGCGCTCGCCTCCAAGGCGACCGGATATCCAATTGCCCGCGTTGCTGCCAAGATCGCGGTCGGCCGGCGGCTCGATGAGCTGATGAACTCGGTGACCCGGCAGACGACGGCGGCGTTCGAGCCGGCGTTGGACTACTGCGTGGTGAAGATCCCGCGCTGGCCGTTCGATAAGTTCCGCCGGGCCGAGCGCACCATCGGCACGCAGATGAAGGCCACCGGCGAGGTCATGGCCATCGATCGGTCGTTCGAGGGGGCGCTGCAGAAAGCGGTGCGCTCGCTGGAGACCGATCAGGAGGATCTGGGCTGGGAAGATCCGCTCTGGTCCGAAAATGAGAGCGCGCTCGAGGACCAGATCCAGCGGCCGAACGACCTGCGCCTCTGGGCCATGATGGCAGCGCTGCGCCGCGGGTGGTCCCCAGAGAAGGTCAGCCGGTTGAGCGGCATCGACCCCTGGTTCACGCGGAAGCTGGCGGGTCTGGTGGAGATGGAGCGGCGCCTGGCTGAGGAGGAGTTGACTCCACAACTCCTCTGGACGGCCAAGCGGATGGCCTTCTCCGACGCGCGGATCGCCGCGCTCGCCAACCTGTCCCCGGATGAGGTAACGGCCCGCCGTCGCGAGGCTGGGATCGAGCCGGTGTACAAGATGGTCGATACCTGCGCGGCAGAGTTCGAGGCTGCCACGCCCTACTTCTACGGCACCTATGAGGAAGAGGATGAGGCCGAGCCGCTCCCGGGCGCCAAGGCGGTCGTGGTCGGGTCCGGCCCGATCCGGATCGGGCAGGGGATCGAGTTTGACTATTGCAGCGTCCAGGCGGCGACCTCGCTCGGGGAGTCCGGTCACGCCTCGATCATGATCAACAGCAACCCGGAGACGGTCTCGACTGACTTCGACACCTCGGACCGGCTCTACTTCGAGCCGTTGGACGAGGAGAGCGTCTTCGAGGTGCTGCGCCACGAGTCGGGCGGCAACGGGAGCGCTCCGGAGGTCCCGGTCATCCTCCAGTTCGGCGGGCAGACGGCGATCAACCTCTCCGAGCCGCTGGCCGCGCGTGGCGTGCCGATCCTCGGCAGCGCGCGGGAGGCCATCGACATCGCCGAGGACCGAAAACGGTTCGAGCGCTTCCTGTCCGACCTGGGGATCCCGCAGCCCCCGGGTGATGCCGTCACGTCGATGGACGCCGCGATGGAGGTGGCGGAGCGGATCGGCTACCCGGTGCTGGTCCGGCCGTCGTACGTGCTGGGTGGGCGCGCCATGGAGGTGGTCCACACCAGAGAGTACCTCGCTCGGTACCTGGAGACATCGGTCGCCTTCGACACCGGCCACCCCGTGCTGATCGACAAATACCTCCAGGGCAAGGAGGTCGAAGTCGACGCCATCTGCGACGGCAAGGAGGTCCTGATCCCCGGCATCATGGAGCACATCGAGCGCGCCGGGGTCCACTCGGGGGACAGCTTCGCTGTGTACCCGGGCCTCAACCTCTACCCGCGCGAGGTGGACAAGATCGTGGAGCACACCACCCAGATCGCGCTCGCGCTCGGGGCGGTGGGTCTGATCAACATCCAGTACGTGATCCATGCCGGGCGGATCTACGTGCTGGAGGTGAACCCGCGTGCGAGCCGCACGGTGCCGTTCCTGAGCAAGGCGACCGGTGTGCCGATGATCCGGCTGGCGACGAACGCGATGCTGGGCCGCAGCCTGCGCGAGCAGGGGTACGAGGGCGGGCTCTGGCCCCGACAGCCGCTGGTGGCCGTCAAGGCACCGGTTTTTTCAATGGCCAAGCTCCGCGGCGTCGAGGTGCACCTCGGCCCGGAGATGAAGTCCACCGGCGAGGCAATGGGAATCGACCGGTCGTTCGCCCCGGCGTTCTACAAGGCGTTGCTCGCTGCCGGGATGGCGCTGCCGCCGCGCGGGTCGATCCTGGTCAGCCTGGCCGACCAGGACAAGCCGGATTCGGTCGGGTGGCTGGAGGTGCTGGCGCGCCTGGGCTATCGCATCTACGCGACTGAGGGGACCGCAGCCATGATCGAGCGCAACGGCATTCCGGTCCAGATGGTCACCAAGCGCATCGGCGCCGGCTCGCCCGATATGCTCGACGTGATCCTGAACGGGACGGTGGACGCGGTGATCAACACGCCCGGCCCCGCGCAGCGCGAGGTGCTCGACGGCTTCCAGATCCGGCGCGCGGCGGTGGAGCGCGGCATCCCGTGCATCACCTCGACCGACACGGCCCGCGCCATCGTCCAGACACTGGAGAGCGCGCCGAACGGTTACGCCGTCCAGCCTCTAGGCACCTACCGGCAGCGGGTGCAAGTCGGGTACTGAGAGCGGATCGCGACGGAGGGGGAGCGGGTGACTGAGGCAGAGTTCGAAACGCTGCTTCGCGAGGTCGGGGCACTGAAAGAGGGCCACTTCCTGCTGGCGTCGGGGCGACACAGTGGTCAGTACATCGAGAAGTTCGACCTGTTGCGCCAGCCCCGCATGACCGAGCAGGCTTGCCGCGAGTTCGTGCGCCAGGTGCAGGACTGGGGCGTCGAGGTGGTCGCCGGGCCGACCACCGGCGGCATCCTGCTCGCCTTCGAGGTCGCGCGGCAGCTCGGCGTGGCGGCTGCCTACGCGGAGCGGGCAAGTGACGGCAGTTCGGCGCGGGAGTTCCGCCGCGGGACCCAGTTCCCGCCGGGGGCTCGGGTACTGGTGGTGGACGACATTCTCACGACCGGCGGGTCGGTCCGTGAGACGCTGGCTGCGCTGGAGCGGGAAGACGTCCAGGTGCTGGGAATCGCCGTGCTGGTGGATCGCAGCGGCGGTCGGGTGACCTTCGACGTGCCGCTTCTGGCACTGTCGCGCATGGATATCGCCACCTGGGAGCCGGACGACTGCCCCCTCTGCCGTGAAGGCGTGCCGCTGGTCAAGCCCGGGACCACGGCGTCCGGCGGGAGCGCGCCGACGTCCGCGTAGCACGGCGGAGTGTGTCGATGCATGACCTCCAGGCACTACAGGCATTCCTCGATGGCGCTCACGTCGACGATGCGGTCTTCGCGCTCCGGCCCGACTACCGCGCGCTGCTGATCGCCGTCGACGGGCTCGTTCCCGGGCCGAGCGACGAGACGAGTGAGGCCTTGCTCCGGGAGGCTGAGGCCGCGGCCTGTGCGTTGCTCCGCGACCGGACGGTGGCCGACATCCCGCACGTGGCCGCGTGGCGCGAGGCGTACCGGGCGTTCGGCGCCAAGCCGCAGCGCACCCGCAACAGCCTGGAAGCGCTGCTTCGCCGCGCGGCGTCGGGCCTGCCCCGGGTGAACCGGCTGACCGACGTTTACAATGCGGTGTCCATCCTGCATCAGGTTCCGGCCGGCGGCGAGGACCTCGACTGCTACCGCGGCTCACCCCGGTTGATCCGCGCCACCGGCGAGGAGCCGTTCGACACCGTGGCGGATGGCGAGGTGGTAATCGAATACCCCGAACCCGGGGAAGTCGTGTGGTGCGACGACGCCGGTGTGACCTGCCGGCGCTGGAACTGGCGCCAGGCGCGCCGCACCCAACTCCGGGACGAAACCACCGCGGCGCTCTTCGTCCTCGACGTGCTCAAGCCCATGACCGACGAGGCACTCCATGCGGCGGCCGATGACCTGATCAACCACCTGTCACGGTTCGCCCCCGACCTCCGCGTCGCCCGCCGAGTGATCAGCCCTGATCGCCGCTCCTGAAACCGGCCGTTGGGCGCCCCAGCCAGACGGGCAGACAGTCACACTCATACCGCGACATGGGATCATCGCCGGGTCACTTTCTCTCGTGACCGGATCGAGCTCAGTCACGCCCACATTTCCCGGACGCAGCACATCCGCCGTGTATGACGCAGCGGTGTCCGCTCGCTGTGGTGCTTGGCGCCTTGCCGGTCGCTGCCGAACTCTTGTACCGCAGCCAGGCCATCGATGAGGTGCCCCCGGCCCGCCAGTTAGTGGTAGCCGGCACGGGGCGTACTCAGCGCACTGCGCAAATGATCGTTCAAGTTTTTCCAGAAATAGGCATCAACACGATTGTTTGTCCGATACGTGGATTGACACTCTTCTGACGGCACCCCTATAATGCCGTCGCTCCGTTCAATCGAAAGGAGGGTCTATGTCCCGACTATCCCGGCGGGAACTGATCCGGCGCAGCGTACTGCTTACGGTTGGTACAGGGATCGGCAGTCTGCTGGCGGCCTGTGGCGGTGGAGGGGACCAGACACCGACTACGGCCCAGTCAACAACGCAGGCCGCGAGCGCAGCCACGCCCACGCCACAGCCTCAAGTATCCCCCACGGCAGCGACGGAAGCGGCGGCGACTCCGGCGGCGTCGCCTGAGACCGGGGCGTGGGACGACGTCATTGCACAGGCGAAACACGAGGGCGAGCTGGTCTTGTACGACGGCCATGGCGGTGCCTTGCCCAGCATTGGTTTCGCGGCCGAGGAGTTCAGCAAGGATTTCCAGATCCGCGTTGATGTCTCAACGATGCGGGCCAGTGAAGCCCTGGAGCGCGTGCGGGTCGAGCAGCAGTCGGGGCAGGCGGTCGCGGACGTGCTGACGGTAGGGCCGACAACCGTCTATCAAATGCTTCAAGACGATTTCGTCCAGCCGGTTGGGGACCTGCCGGGCCTCGAACGCGTATCGCAGGACGTCTGGGTCCATGTTGATGCCTTGGGT
>NZ_JADGHZ010000091.1 GCF_019683595.1 Sphaerobacter sp.
GGTGAGGGGTAACCCTCGCCTACGACTCGCCACCGGGCGTCGGGGGCGCGGGGGGCTCGGTGTCGTCCGCGGGCGTGGCCGGTACAGGAGCGTTATTGTGCGGGAACGCGGCCGGGTTGGCCGCCTCGATGCTGCGCAGCCGCGACAGCAACTCGACGACGCTCTGCCCGGTCAGCGTCTCGAACAGCTCCGGCACCTGGGCGATCATCTTGGCCAGCTCGCCGGTGATGGAGCTGATCCCGTTGTGGCCGTCGCCGGTCGAGACGATCGTGACCTTGTCGACCCCGGCAAGCGACTGCGCAAAGGCCTGCGCCAGCTCCGGCATGCTGGTGAGGAGCTTGTCGAGCACCGCGGCCTGGTTGTACTCCTGGAACGCGGCGGCGCGCAGGTGCATCGCGTCCGCCTCGGCCTGCCCCTTGGCGCGGATGATCTCGGCCTCGGCGAGCCCTTCCAGCCGGATCGCCTCGGCGGCACCGGTCGCCTCGCGAATGCGGCGCTCCCGCTCCGCCTCGGCCAGCAGCTCGATGCGGCGCCGCTCGGCATCAGCCTGCTTGATCAGCGTCGCCTCCAGCTCGCGCTCGCGCCGCTGCACCTCCAGCTCCTGGACCTTGATCATCTCCTGCCGCTGGACCTGTTCGATCCGGACCTGCTCGGCGACGACCTGCTGCTGCGCCTGGTTGGCCGCGATGTCGTACGCCTTCTCGGCAAGCGCCCGCTGGCGCCGGACGTCGGCCTCAAACTGGGCCCGCTTGATCTCCAGGTCGCGCTGGGCCTCTGCCTGGCGCGCCTCGGAGGCCGTCTGCGCTACGACCCGCTCCTGATCGGCCTGGGCCTGGGCGATGGCGGCCTCGCGCATGGCCATCGCTCGCTTGATGGCGGTGTCGCGCTCCGCCTCAGCCTGGGCGATGTCCGCCTCGCGCTTGATGCGGGCCACGTCGGGCCGACCCATGTTGGCGATGTAGTCCTGGTCGTCCATCACCTTCTTGATGGTGAAGGAGACGACCTCCAGGCCCATCTTGCTCAGGTCGTCGGCCACGGTCTGCCGCACCCGACCGGCGACCATCTCCGGCTCCTTCACGATCTGCTCGACCGTGAGCAGGCCGACGATGCCGCGCAGGTGCCCCTCCATCACCAGCCGGATCAGCGCCTCGCGCTCCTGCTGCGTCTTGGTCAGGAACTGCTCGGCGGCGGTGCGGATGCTCTCGGGGTCGGACTTGACCTTGATCTGCGCCACCGCTTCGACGTTCACCGCCACGCCCTGCGAGGTGTAGAGGTCCTGGGAGGGCGCGACGTCGAACGACATCAACTCGAGCGACAGCTCTTGGTAGCTCTGGAACAGGGGCCAGACGAGCTTGCCGCCGCCGGTGACGATCCGGGTCCCGCCCGCACCGTAGACGATCAGGGCACGGTTCGGGCTGACACGCCGGTACATCGTGCCGATCACCACCATGATGAGCAGGACGGTGATGACGGCCACGACCGCGATCGTGATGGCTACCGTTGGCATGAGATCACTCCTTCGTAGTCGTCCCGCTCCGGTCACGCAACGCGGGGGCGGAACCGTCCTCTACCTCCTCAGTCCGGCCATTGGTCAGGAGTTCCTCGTAAGGCTGCACGGTTGCGATGCCACGCTCGTAGCTGAGGATGACGACCTCGGTCCCGCGCGGGATCGCGCGGCCGGAGACGCTGCGGGCCGCTTCGCTGCGGCGTACGCCGCCGAGCGAGAAGATGATCTCGCCGACCCCCGACTCGGGGATCCGCACACTGACCCGCGCCAAGGTCCCCTCAAGTGCGTAGTCGCGCGGGTCCATCACCCGCTCGCTGGCGATGACGGCGCGGAGGAAGCGGGCAACGATGAACGCCCCCGCCACTCCGGCGAGGATTGCCGCCAGTAGTGCCAGCAGGAGCGACCAGCCGGCGAAGCGAAGCAGGAGGAACCCGGCAGCGCCGAACCAGGTGAGGAAGGCGAGCAGCGACGCGAGGTTCAGCACCGGGAGGTGGTGCCCATCGGCGCCGTGGCCGCCCGCGTCGTGCCCCAGCCCGGCATCGGCCCCGCCGTGAGGGAGATGGATCGCGATATCAGCGGCACCGAGGATCAGCGAGGCAACGGTGAACAGGGCACCGAAGATGAAGCAGATGAGGAAGAAGGTGTCCATGGCTGGGGTGCTCCCGGCCGCGTCACCGGGATTGCGCCTGCCCGGCAACCCACCTGTCCGAGGTGACAGGATCATCACACGTGTTGACTAAACTTACGTTGCCGGCACGAAGCCCGTCAAGGCTGCGAAAGTCCTAAGTAACCGCGCCCCCGGCGGAATGCCGGCATCGCGTCCGGTCCCACCCCCGCGCCCCACGCGAAACCGCCACGATCCCGTCCTCCGGTCGTAGCGGCTTATGGCACGCGGAATGCAGGGAAGGTGCATGACCCGTAGTCACCGGTGTGCGCCGGCGCACCGAACGCAAGGAGGATCGCATGGCACGCTTGATCGTTGCCAACAGGCGCGGCCACCAGATCATCGAATGGGACCCGGCTGTCGACACGGAGGAATCCCGCTCCGCGATCGAGGAAGCCGAGCGCATCATCCGTGATGCCCGCCAGCGAGGCTGCCGGGTGTCCCGCAAGGTCGGCGACCAGCACGTGCTCGACGACGCGCCGTTCGATCCGACCGTTGAGGAGTATCAGATTATCGCGCCGATTGCAGGCGGGTAGCTGTGGCTGTATCCCGGGCCCCGCTCCCGGCACACGGGCGGGGTCCGGGGTGCAGGCCGGAAACGACGCCACGACCACCCAGCGGGTTGCCCCGGTGGGTGGTCCCGCTCGGCGGATGCCGGTGACCGACGACGAGGTGCCACATGAACCTGCTTGACCGTTTCCTCGACTTCCTCCACGGTCGCGACAGCGTGCGCGATACATCCGACGTACCGCTGGAGTTGCCCTGGACTCGTCGCTGGCACCATGTGGCCAAGCGCAGCGCCGGGCCGGACTTCCGCCGGGAGGACTACCGCCAGGCGCGCACCAACGCGCGCGAGGTCGCCCGCCTCACCCTGGGCGACGCGCTGTGGGAGCAAGCGCAGCGGCAGGGCTACCTCGACATCCCCTCCAAACGGTTCCCGGGAGTCACCTATCGCATCCGCATCGGGCGCCGGGTCGAAGTGCGCTGCGCCCCGGGCGTACGTGCCCCCTGGCCCTTCTCCTACCTGTGCATCAACCCGACCTACCCGATCCCGGACGAGGAATTCTTCGCCCACCTCTACCTCTACCTGCGCGACCGCGAGGACGAGGTCATCCGCGTCGCCGCCCCCCAGCCCTGGGACCAGATCCTGGGGCGGACGTTCTGAATTGACCGGGGCTCCGGCGGCGATATGGGTGCGAGGTTCGGGGCATCGCATGCGCTTGTCCGCTTTCCATGGTCGGTGCGTGCCCGGGGATTGAGGTCACGCCCGGGTGATATGGGTCCCGCCGACTGATTCGTGCCCGGGGCTAAGACGGCTGGTGTGAGTTCAGAGACCGCCCCTACCAGGCGATCAGGTCGGCCACCGCCTGCCGCGCCCGCGCTGCGGTCACCCTGGGCGGAGCCGGCCGGCACAGGCTCGCGGGCGACGGAGCGAAGGATCGCCCGTCGGATCGGCCACGCAACGACGGATGACAGCGACCGGGCGCTGGGGGCAGAGCTCCGGTGGATCACAGTAAGTCGTCAAACTCCATGTTGGGATAGGGGAGTTGTGTGTGGGAGCCAGGTGAGTCGCCCGCGCTCGTGACGGCGTAGTACCGAATACGGGTGATCGCTTGTATTCGTGACGTGCCAGAGCGCCCACAGGCGTTGGATATCAGTGGATCAGCCCCGCCTTCGTGAGGAGATTGAGCCCCGTTCCCGGACCGTAGACATGTTGAATGAGTTCTAGGAACCCGTCGATATTGCGTCTCCACGTCCGGTACTCATCCAGATAGGCGTCGATGCACTCGAGGACTGGTTCCTCCAGATTGAGATGCGCTTCCAGGACCTCTATGAACTCCGGCGGACCCCCGACCACGGCAAACTCGTCCGTCGAGGTCAGCACCCCCACGTCCCCTTCACGGAGTACAACGCCTGCCCCACCATCGAGATCCAGTCCTCGTCCTCATCAAGGAGATCGTATACATAGGAGTCGAGCTCAACCTCCCAATGGTGGTACTTATTCCACCCATCCCCTCGGTACATTTCGACGGTCGAGGCATACGCCAGCGTCTCCCCAAGACTCTGCGCTGCGGCGGCGATGGGCTCGTAGTCTTCAGGCTGCAGGAAATAAACGACCGGATAGAGGATGGCACGGCCCTGGACCCCCGCTTGGAAGGGGGCGGTAAAGGCATCCCCCGACCGGAACACGCGATGGAAGGCTTCCCTGGCTGCTCGAAGTTCTGGCTCGCTGGTTAGCTGCCTCACGACAGTCCTTTCTTCCTGCAGATACGCGAACGTGATCGTAGTCCTACAACCGTGTCTCGGGAAGGAAAGCGGTAACGGTGATCGGACCGGATGTCGATCTTGGCCTGTAGCCTACGTGTGCCATCGGGCAAGCGAACGAGACGGCCTGGGTATCTTGCTCCATCACGCAGTGGAGGTCGTGGGGCTGTTGAAGGCATAGGCGTAAAGACTCAGATGGCCCCGGCGACGCCGAGGGGGACTTCCCTCAGGAACCGCCGGAGGTTCGGACTGACAAGTATGACCTGCGCCGCTCGTGCCATGCCTGAGCGCCTGCCCGCGGTATAGTTGCCGGGGGCGAGCCTCGCGGGAATGACGGGCAGGTGCGGTGGGAGGAGCGCAATCATGCGGGGGAACGGACGCGGGCGGGTGTCAGGGCAGGATGGTTCTCCCGCGATCCGCGCTGTAGGCCTCACGAAGCGCTACGGGGACTTCACCGCCGTCGATCATCTCGACCTCGTGATCCAACCCGGCGAACTCTTCGGTTTCCTCGGCCCGAACGGCTCGGGTAAGACCACGACGATCAAGATGCTGACCGGGTTGCTGGAGCCGAATGAGGGGACCGCCGAGGTGGCCGGCTTCGACGTCTGGCGGGAGCCGCTGGCCGCCAAGGCGCGCTTCGCCTACGTGCCGGACGAGCCGAACCTCTTCCCCAAGCTGACCGGCCGCGAGTTCCTGCACTTCATCGGCTCGGTCTTCCGCGTGCCGGCGGATGTCTTCGAGCGCCGCTCTCGCGATCTGCTGGCGTTGTTCGACCTGACCGACAGCATCGACGATCTGATCGAGACCTATTCCCACGGCATGCGCCAGAAGCTGGCGATCAGCGCCGCGCTGGTGCACGACCCCGAGGTCATCTTCCTCGACGAGCCGACAGTTGGGCTGGACCCGCGCAGCGCGCGCACGTTGAAGACGCTCCTCCGCCGGGTGTGCGACAGCGGTGCGACCGTCTTCCTCACCACGCACATCCTGGAGATCGCGCAGCAGATGTGCGACCGCGTCGGAATCATCCAGCAGGGGAAGCTGATCGCGCTCGGCACCCTGGATGAACTGCGTGAGCGCGGGGGCCAGGCCGGCGCGTCGCTCGAAGACATTTTCCTGGAGCTGACCGGTGGCGCGGAGTCGGCCGAGCTGATCCAGGCGCTGGCAGAGGGCGAGCGGAGTGGCGCGCGATGACCGGTCTGCTCCTCTGGGCACAGTGGCGGCAGTGGCTGCACACCTGGCTAGCGCGGCGCCGCGTGCCGGCGATCGTCGTCGTCAGCCTCGCGGCCCTCAGCTTCGCGACCGTGCTCACGATCTTCGGCTACGCGATCGGCCGGAGTGCGTCGCTCGACGCAATTCGCCCGCTGGCCGGGCTGGCGCTGCCGGCCGTCGTCATCCTGGTCATCCTGGCCGACCTGCCACAGGTCTACGGGCAGCTCTACGTCGCGCGCGATGTCGAGTTGCTCTTCACGCTCCCGATCCCCACCCGCAGCGTCTTCCTGGTGAAGTACCTGCAAACGCTGGTGGTCGGGAACCTCCTCACCATTCCGTTCGTCCTGATACCCCTGATCGGCCTCGGCGTCGGGGCTGGAGCCCACCCTGTCTACTATCCGGCGGTGGTGGTGGTCGTCGTCACGGTGGTGGCCGGGGCGGTCGCGATCAGCTACCTCGTGACGCTGACCCTGGTGCGGTTCCTGCCGCGCAAGCGGCTCAATGAGCTGATCGTCGTCTTCCAGGCGCTGACCGGCCTAGTCGCCGCCCTATTTGGCCAGGTCTTCCGCTACTCCGACCAACTGGATCGAGCCACCGATGTGCTGCCGGTCGCTCCTGTCTGGCTCCCGACCACGTGGGGTGCGATCGCGCTGGAGCGGCTCGCCCGGGCCGACCCGATCGGCATCCTGCCAGCGCTTGGGGTCATCGCGATCAGCGGCGGACTGCTCCTGCTCTCCATGACGATGGTTGAGCGCGGCTTCCGCCTCGGCTGGGTACGACTCAGCGAGGGCGGCAGGCGGAAGCGGCCAGCACGGGAGCGGGCGGCATCCCATGCCCCGCTCCGCGGTCCGATCGCGGCGATCGCCGCCAAGGAGATCACCATGCTGCGGCGCAACATCCGCGAGTGGATGGCGCTGTTGCCGATGCTGGTATTCTTCGGTATCGGTCTGTTTCGACTGGTGACCGGTGATGGCGGGACGATCGCTCGCGACAACCCGACCGCGTCGTGGCTCATCGCCCAGGGCGGCCTGCTGGCCGTCATGGTCGTCGTCGTCCCCGCATTCGCCGCGCCGACCTTTGCCCGCGACGGGCTGGCGACCTGGGTCATCCGCACCGCCCCGCTCTCCGGCTGGCAGATCGCGCTCGGGAAGTTCGTGGTCTACTGGGGCTTGATGGCCGGGTTCGTCGTCGTGGCCGACCTCATCGCCGCGGTCATCCTCGGTTGGCCGCTGCTTCGGATCGCCCAAGGCGTGGTCGTCGCCGCGATCCTCCTGACCGGCGCGGTGGCATTGGCGGTGTGGATCGGGACGTTCGGTGCCCGCTACGACCCCCAGAACCCCCACAACCAACTGCGGACCGGCGCCGGGTTACTGGTGATGGGCGTCGCCGCGGTCTATTTCCTGGTGACGCTCTTCCCGGCCCTCCCGGCAATGGTCCCAACCAGCCTGGAGCCGGTCCTCGCCGGCATCGCGCCGGCGGCCTCGGGTTGGGCTGGCGTCGCCGTCCGTGCCGTGCTCGCGGCGGTAAGGCTCAAGATCGCGCACCCCGTGCTGGCCATCTGGCTCGGCACGCTCTGGCTTGTGGCGATCGGCCTGGGCGTCGCGGCGTTCGCCCTCTGGCTCACGGCACGGCGCGTGGACGCCGGGATCCAGATCGAGATCGTCGAGCGGGGGTAGGCGGTACAGGCGCCGCCCACGGCTCACGCCCGCACGGTCAACCGCTGCTCCGAGCCCTCGGGCTCCCGGGCGTAGGCATAGCCGGCCCCGGTCACGATCCCGCCCAGCACGTCGTACAACCGGTTCATTTCTTCGCGGCTCACACCGGCCACGCCCAGGATGTCGTCCACGGTGACCGTCATGTCGAACCGGTCCTCCAGCGCCTCGGGGAGGCCGTCGCCCGGCAGATCGGAGATCACGATCTCCCCCTCCTCGGCCGTCATGGCTCGCGAGTGCACATCCCCACCGAGCGCCTCGGCGCTGAGCTGAAGGAGCAGCGTGCTCGCCTCCACGCCGGGCGTGCCCATGGCGCCCCAGGTCTCGCCCAGCCGGGCAGCGGCATAGTCGATGAACCCGTCTATCCCACCTTCGCGCTCACGCACGTAGGCCAGCGCCAGGCCCACCAGCGTCAACCCGGTCAGCCGGCACCAGGCCAGCAACTCCTGAGGGGTATACGGCCGTTGCTCGAGCATCCGTCGCTCCCTTCGCTCCGTTGTCCCGGGCCTCGCTGGTGCCGCCGGGTCAAGACCGCGGCGCGCCCGCACCCGGGATGTGGAGAAATCCACGCCTGATGTGGATAACCTGGTGGATTTGTGGAAATCTGTGTGTACACCCGTGGGGTTGATGGGGAAAGCGCCCTCCTGGCCGTGGGTGGCGTGAGGATGGTCGTGGCATTGACACGGAAGTCACACCGGCTCTCCCCAGCCCCCTGTGGAGTCGTGGACGGCTTGTCCACACCCCACCCACGGGCGAAATCCCCGTCTGGACGCGGATCTCTCCGCTTATCCCCACCGTCCACAGCCTCTACTAACCACGACGGTTATCTTCAATCCACAAAAGAGATTAACACGCGGAGACCACCCCAACCCGGTGATGCCGGGAGCGCGGGTGGCCTTTTCTCGCCCAATCGGCGGGGGTGGCCCTCACCCCAGCTCCTCTTCCAACGTTGGGAGAGGGGGTTTTTCGGGAGTGCTCTCGCTATCAATAGAAAATCGTCCGGGTGCGGTGGTAGGGGAGCGTACCGGCAGGGAGGCGCTGGCCCTCGTCCCAGAGCAGCCAGTCCACCTGGTAGGCAGCCAGCGTGTGCCCACGGCTGGCCAGCGCGCGGCGCAGCTCCTCGACGCCCCATATGGTCGCCGCGCGGATCTCGACCTCCTCCGGGCTGCCGGCGGGGATCTCCTCCCGGCGGGCGAGCCGGTCGTGCAATTGCGGCGCGTAGCGCAGAATGCCGAGGTGGTGGAGCACCTGGGGTACCTTGTAGTCGGCGAAGGCGGTCAACTCCGCCAGGTCGTCGAACGCGCCGAGGTCGGACCCGTCGAACGCGCCGTAGAGGTCGCTCACCAGGATCTGGGCGCGTTTGTAGAAGCGCACCGGCGCTCCCTGGTAGACCGCCACGTCCCGGAATGAGGGAAAGGCGCTGGTCACGATGTCGACCAGCACGACGGCGCTCCTCCCGGCCGCGGCGATGGCTTCCGAGAAACGGCCGCCGAAGCGCTCGATCAGCACGGTCCCGGTCTCGCGGAGGATGCGGGCACGCTCGTCGAGCAGCGGGATCTCCGCCTCGCCGGCGAAGATGGCCGCCACGTCGTCGCGGGTGATTCCGGCCAGGTAGCGGGCATCGGTGAGCGGCACACCCTGTTCCAGTGCGCGCTTCAGCGAGGCGGCCAGCGCCCAGTACCCGTCGTAGACGGCGCCGGCGTACTCGACGCGCCAGCGCGGCTCGCCCCAGAAGCAGAAATTGACCGCATCGAGCACGAGGATGTAGTTGGCCAAGGCCTCCCGGCCGTCGCTCCAGTGGAGTTCGCGGTTCCAGGTCGGCGGCGTCACCTGCCGGGCGGCGAAGGCCTCGGCCGCCTGGGCGACCGCGTCGTGGTCGATCCGCACCGCCTGTGCCTGCTCCACCACGCGCAGCGTCGTCGTCAGGACGCCCAGCCGGTCGCCGGGGTCAGCCATAAGCCCTCCCTCCATTCGGGCGCTCCGTCGTCCGAGGAGAGCATAGCACGGGGCGGCGTGTGGACCGGTGCGGCTAGGGCAGATGCAGGTCGTTCGGCTCGAGGTCGAAGCCGTACGTCGCGGCGATGTCGCGCAGGTGTTCCATGGTGACATCCGGTTCGGACGTGAGGTAATACCAGATGCCATCCTCCGAGGGGGTGGTCTCCCCCCGCTGGAAGTAGCGAACCTGGCCGTCGATGGCGTTGAAGTAGTAGCCCGGCTGTTGCACGTCCTGGTCACTGTCGAGCACGATGTCGTGCTCCTCCGGATCGGTCTGGCCGGGGTTGGGGCGCGGCTGATTTCCGGGTCGGGGAGCGGGGTTTGAACCTCGCATTGCGACTCCTCTCCGCGGCGACCACCGGCTGGTCTCGGGGATGCTCATGCAGCATCCGTGCCAGACGCAGGCGGAGCGGGCATTGCCAATTGGGAGGATTAGGCTACCTGTCCACCGTTGAGGAGGGGCGAGACCGCTCCCTATACTAGCCGCATATGCCGGCTGCGGAGAGAGCCATCGTGGGCGTCAGGCTGCGCGGCAGGTCAGAGCAGGACGACTACGCAGGACGACCATCGGTCCCACGGAATCGAGGACGATATGCCCGCGCTACTGCTGGCAGAGGCGGTCCAACAGGCACAAGACGCAATCAGCGCCGGCGACTACCGGCGTGCCGTTGAGACGTGCCGTCAGGTGCTCCACTCCTACCCCGATTGTGTCACCGCGCACCGGCTGCTCGGTGAGGCCTACCTCGAGCAGCGCGATGAGGCCGCCGCCGAGCGTGCGTTCACTGCGGCGCTGCAGCGTGACCCGCAGTGCGTCGGGGCCTACGTCGGCCTCGGCCTTATCGCCGAGGCGCGTCGCGACTCGGAGGCGGCCCTCGCCTACTTCCAGGCTGCCTGGGAGATCGCGCCGACGCGCGGCGACCTGCGCGAGCGGGTGGTGCGGCTGGCGCGCGATACCTACGGCCCGGAGGGGCGCCTGCAACTGACGCGTGCCGCCCTCGGGTCGATCCACTACCATGCCGGCCGCTGGGGCCGCGCGGTGAGCGAGTGTGCCGCCGTGCTGGCCGAGTATCCGGGGCGTGTGGACGTCCGGCTGCGCCTGGCCGAGGCGCTCTGGCGCCGGGGCGAGTGGGAGCGCGCAGCCGCCACCTGCCGGGCCGTGCTGGAACAGTCGCCCGGGGCCTTCGGCGCCCTGGTGCTGCTGGCGGACATCGAGCGCCGCCTGGGGAACGACGAGGAAGCGGCGAAGCTGCGCGAGCACGTTCAGGCCGCCGACCCCGACGGCTCCCGTGCGGCGGAGCTGCTTGCGGCCGTACCGGACCGGGTCGACTTCTTCCTCCCGGCCGAGCCGCCGGTGGTGGAAGAGGTCGCCGAGCCGACCGTTGATGTCGAGCGCCCGCGCATCGGCCCCGCGCCCGATTTCACCGCGCCGGAGATTGACGAGACGCCGGCGACGACGTGGCAAGCCGCTGCGCCGGAGCCAGTTATCCCCGTCGAGGACGCGGCGGACGCGGCGGACCCGTTCGACGTTCCGCTGCCCAGCGATCAGGAGCTGGAAGCCGCGCGCCCCGACAGCCTGTCCACCGCGGGGTATACCGGCCTGCTCCGCTCACTGGAGGACAGCGGCATCGAGCCGTTCGACGCCGCGGCGTTCGGCGACTCCGACGCCGGCCCCCCGCCGTGGGTGCTGGAGCCGGAGGAATCGGCACCGGCTGAGCCGGAGCCCGCCTTCTCGGAGCCAGCCGAACCGGAGCCGCTCGCCGCGGCCGCCGCGCCGGCCGCAGAGCCGGCCGAGGAGGAGCCGGATCTGGCGGCGTTGCTCGGCATCTCCAGCGATCAGGAGATCGAGGCCGCGCGGCCGGATGACGGGCCGCTGTCCGGCTACACGACCATCCTCCGCTCGCTCGAGGACACCGGGCTGGCGCCCTTCGACCCGGGGCTGACCGCCGAGCCGGCCGCGGCGCTGCCCGATGAGACACCGGAAGAGACGCCCGAGCCGGAGCGGGACCTCGTAGTGCCTGATGTCGCAGCGGAGATCGACGCTGGCGAAACCACTGCCGGAGAGGTACTGGCCGGGGACTGGGATTCGATCGACCGGGAGATCCTGGAGGCGATCCCGGGCGAGATGCCGCGGGGTTACACCGACGAACTCCGCAGCCTGGATGCAGCCGGGGTCGAGCCCTTCACGTTCGACGAGGAAGAGATCCCCTTCTTCCAGCGCACACGCCAGGACGACGTGCTACCGGTCGCGGAGGAGCCCGCTGTGGCCGAGAAAGGCTCCGTGGCCGAGGAATCCCCTGTGGCGGAGGAGGCGGCCGACACCGAGGCCGAGATCGAGTCGCTCGAAGCGGCTGATCTCCCGGCCGAGGCGGACGTTCCTGCACCGGCAGCCGATGCGGCCGACGAATCCGCTGAAGCGATGCTGCTGGACGAGGTGGATCTGGCCGGACTGGAGGAAGAAGTCGAGTCGACGCTCGCCGAGGTGGACACGGCTGGGCTGGAGGATGAGGTCGAGCCGGTACCCGCTGAGACGGTCGTGGACGAGGCGCCGGCGCTGCCGGAGTACGACGAGGCGGGCGATGCCGCCGCGGTGAGCAGCGCGATCGAACGCCTGGGCGTCGGGCCGGACCTTGTCGAGCGGGCGCGCGACGCCAAGGAAGAGCTGATTGCGTCCGGGCGGATCACCGGCGACCAGCCGTTGGAGCCGGCCGCCGAGACCGCTGCGGCGCCGGTGGAACCCGAAACCGGCGAGCCGGAGGGTGTGGATCTGGCCGCGCTGGAGGGCGCCGTGCGCGAGCATCCGGAGTCCAGCGAGGCGCGGCTGGCGCTGGCCGAGGGGCTGGTGGAAGCCGGGCAGGCCGAGACGGCCTTGGAGCACTACCAGTGGCTCTACCGCCACGCGCCGGACCAGAGTGAGGCGGTCATCCGCGGGTTGATCCGGATCACCGAGCTGGCGCCCGAGTCCGCGCCGGCAGCACACCGGCTGCTGGGGGCGATCTACCGCAAGCGGGGCGATGTGCACCTGGCGTCCCGGCACTACGGCCTGGCGGTGTCGCGGGCGCAGGGGCGGCGCGGCGAGCGGAGGGGGTAGCGCGTGGAGAACTACCTCCTCGACCTGCTCGAGTACCGCGACGTGCTGGCCGTCGTCGCCACCACGGCCGACGGGCTGATCGTGGCCACCGCGGGGCTGAACGGCGACGATGCGGAGGTGCTGGCGGCGTCCGGGTCGGCTCTGGCGCAGCACGTGGTCCAGCAGGGCGAGCGATACGGGAGCGTCACCGTGCAGGGGGGAGTGCTCCACCTGCTCGTCGGCGACGAATTGATGCTGGTCGCGCTCACCGATCCGGCCGCGCCGGGGGAGCGGCTGGTGGACGTGATGGACGGGGTGCTGACCCAGCTGGCACAGGTGATCCGCGACGACGGAAGCGCAATCGAGTAGCGTGGAAGCTATGGTAGGCTAGCACCGCCGGCAACGCCGGCGGTGTTTTGTGTCTGGATGCGGCCGAGAAGGGCCGAGCGGGTAGAGCGGAGGGACACGAGCGTGGAGCGAACGCTCATCATCGTGAAGCCGGATGGGGTGCAGCGCGGGCTGATCGGGGAGGTTCTGGCCCGGCTGGAGCGGCGCGGCTTGAAGGTCGTCGGGCTGAAGATGATGCAGATCAGCCGCGAGCTGGCCGAGCGACACTATGGGGTGCACCGGGAGCGGCCGTTCTTTGCCAGCCTGGTCGAGTACATCACCTCTGCCCCGGTGGTGGTCGGCGTGCTCGAGGGGCCGAAGGCCATCGAGGTGACGCGGGCGACCGTGGGGGCGACCAACCCGGTTGACGCCGCACCCGGCACCATCCGCGGCGACTTCGGCCTCACCATCGGCCGGAACCTGATCCACGCTTCCGACGGGGCGGAGAGCGCCGAGCACGAGATCAACCTCTTCTTCCGGCCGGAGGAGCTCGTCTCCTACGAGCGCGCGGTCGATCCCTGGATCATCGAGCAGTAGCCGGCGCGGGTGTTTCACGTGAAACCTCCTCGCCCGACGCCTCCGCCATGTTTCACGTGAAACACCCCTCGGCCCCGGACAGCAGCGAACCGGAGGGGTCTATGATCGGACGAGTCGTGGCGGTGAGCCGCAGTGCAACCCACACCATGAGCAAGCCGAACCAGCCGGTGATCACGCTGCTGGCGGGACTCGGCGTCGCTGGGGACGCGCACGCCGGGATCACCGTGCGGCACCGCTCCCGCGTGGCCCGTGATCCGAACCAGCCGAACCTGCGCCAGGTCCACCTGATCCACGCGGAGCTGCACGAGGAGCTCCGCCGATCCGGCTTCAATGTCGCGCCGGGACAGATGGGCGAGAACATCACCACCGAGGGGATCGACCTGCTCGGCCTGCCCACCGGCACGCGCCTGCGCCTCGGCGAGGAAGCCATCGTGGAGATCACCGGCCTGCGCAACCCCTGCAAGCAGCTCGAAGGGATCCAGCGCGGCCTGATGAAGGCGGTGCTCGATCGCGACGAGCACGGCAATCTGATCCGCAAGGCCGGCGTGATGGGTATCGTCATCGCCGGGGGCGACGTCCGCCCCGGCGACCCGATCACCGTCGCACGGAGACCCCCCCCCCCCCCCCCCCCCCGGCGGAGG
>NZ_JADGHZ010000324.1 GCF_019683595.1 Sphaerobacter sp.
GCCCGGGGGGGGGCCCGCCCCCGGCCCCCCCCCCCCCGGGGCCGGGGCGCCGCCGGGCCGGCGCCGGGTACGAAACCCGCCGATGTGGCGAGCAGGGCCAGCACCAGCCCGACCGTGGCTATAATAGCGACCATGGCGGCAGCGCTGCGCTCGGAACGGTGTCCACCCCGGCGCAGGACCGCACCGCCGCGCCCCGGGCAAGGAGATGGCGCCGGTCCTTGCCTGATGGCAGCGGGACCGGGAATTCGTCGCATATGTCACCCTTGCTTCCACAACGCACGACGGTGATCGGCAAACGATTGTAGCGGGTACCGGCGTGGTGAAGCCACCGCCGCCGGGACGGACACCGGGAGACGGACAGGCTACGTGGCAATACCCAAGGCTCTTCGGCGGCTCATCCGCAACACTGTCCTCGACCTGGACGGATACGTCCCGGTCGAACCGGTTGAGGCCGTCGCCGATCGCATCGGCAAACCAGTCGACGAGATCATCCGCCTGCACATGAACGAGAACCCCTACGGGACCTCAATGCGGGTGCAGGAGGTACTGGCGAGCTTCGACCATTACCAGGAATACCCGGACGCCGACCAGCGGGTGGCGCGGGAGCGCATCGCCGCGTACACCGGGGCGCCCAGCCAGCGCATCATCATCGGCAACGGCTCGGACGAGTTGATCGACCTCCTGCTGCTGGCCACCATCGACCCGGGCGATGAGGTGATCGTGCCGACTCCCACTTTCGGCGTGTACGAGTCCCGCGCGCCCCTCTTCGGCGGGGTCGTCCGCCGGGTGCCCCGCACCGCCGATTTCGACCTCGACGTTGATGCGATCATTCAAGCCGTCACCGAGCGGACCAAGCTGATCTTCGTCACTGCGCCCAACAACCCGACCGGCAACATGCCCACGACCCAGCAGATCGTCCGGCTGCTGCGCACCGGCGCGCTGATCGTAGCCGACGAGGCGTACTACGAGTTCTCCGGGAAGACCTTCGTTCCGCTCGCGCGCGAGTTCGACAACCTGGTCATCCTGCGCACCTTCAGCAAGTGGGCAGGACTGGCCGGGATGCGGCTCGGCTACGCCATCCTCCCCGACGCCCTTGCCGCCGAGTTGTGGAAGGTCAAGCAGCCGTTCAACGTAAGCGCGGCCGGGCTGAAAGCCATCGAGGCGGTGCTGGACGACATCGACTACCTGCGGGAGACGGTCAACCGCATCAAGATCGAGCGCGGCCGCCTCTTCCGCGCCCTGCGCAAGCTCAACTTCCTGCAGCCCTACCCCTCGCAGGGCAACTTCATCCTCTGCCGGGTCACGCGCGGCGACGCGCACGACATCCACCGGCGCCTGGAGCGGCGGGGTATTCTGGTCCGCAAGTACAGCGACCCGGAGCTCCGCAACTACCTGCGGATCACCGTCGGCCGCCCGGAGCACACCGACGCGCTCATGGCCGCGCTGCGCGGCATGGCAGGGGAGATCTGAGCCGATGGAGCAGCGCCGCGCCACCATCACCCGGCGGACCACCGAGACCGAGATCGACCTGACTTTGGACCTCGACGGCAGCGGGCAGGCCGCGATCGACACCGGGATCGGGCCGCTCGACCACTTCCTCACCCTCTTCGCCCGCCACGGCCTCTTCGACCTGGCCGTCACCGCGCGGGGCGATCTCCAGGTCGACGCCCACCACACGACTGAGGACGTCGGCCTCTGCCTGGGCCAGGCGATCCGACAGGCACTCGGCGAGCGCCGCGGCATCCGCAGGACCGCCGACGTTGCGGTGCCGATGGACGAGGCGCTGGCCCACGTCGCCGTCGACTGCGGCGGGCGTGGCTATTATGTCCAGCGCGACCCGATCACCGGCCCCGGCGTCGGCCTGATGGATGCCGACCTGGTGCGCCACTTCTTCGAGACGCTGGCCATCGAAGCTCGCATCAACCTCCACGTCGTGACGCTCTACGGCTCCAACACCCACCACCAGGTCGAGGCACTCTTCAAGGCCTTCGCCCGTGCCCTCGACGCCGCCACCCGCCCCGAGCC
>NZ_JADGHZ010000092.1 GCF_019683595.1 Sphaerobacter sp.
TTAAAAACACACCATTTTCGGGGGCGCGGGGGGGGGCCCGCGGGCGCGCGGGGGGGGGGGGGGGCCCCCCCCCCCCGGCTCCGCTCAGGATGACAACCACTCCCTCGTCCAGGGGGCACGGCCCGGCGTGGGATGGCAGAGGCTCACGCGGTCAGCCGATACGGGTATTGCCCGATCAAGGCCCCGTCGCGTACCCCGCATCGCGTGCACCGAGTCCTGACTACCCATCACGCAACACGGACCACGCACTAGACATCCATCAGGACACTGTTGACGCGCTCCAAGGCGACTTCCAGGCGGGTGCGCTCGCGCACGACGACGCGCTGGACCTCCAGGTCCCAACCCGGCGCGCGGCGCACGGCGGCCAGGAGCGCGAGGTAGCCGGTGAGGGTGTGGATCGCCTCGGCGAGCACCTCGGCCGAGAGCCGGTCGTCCGGCAGCGTCTCAGGGAGGAAGCCCACCGAGCGGTCGGTAGCGCTGGCATGAAGCAGCTTCGCCTGCCGGGCGAGGGCGGCGAGGCGCCCTGGGTGTGGCCAGCGGCGGCGGTCGGTGGCGGGGGCAGCCAGGGCCTCGGCGGCGATGCGGCGGAACTCCCGCGCCAGGCGGAGACGCCGCTCGGGTGCAGTCTGCGCACGCTCGATGTCGAGGAGCGCCTGCCACTCGACAGGTCGGCTGTGCCGGCGTGTTTCCCGGTCGAGCGGCGGAAGCGTGTCGGACCAGCCTGCCCCGCGGGCGATGGTGACGCTGCCGACGGCTACGATGAGGGTGAGGGTCAAGGGGACGATTGGGGCCAGGTCCAGGAGAGCGGCGATCCCCGCGGCCAGGAGCACGGTGGCAACAACCAGACCGGCGCTGGGCACGAGCACCAGGCGAGGGTGCGCCAGGGTATGGATGCGCGGCTTGGGTCGGTTCCGCATCGTCGTCTCGCCTCCCGGCCTGGCTCCTATTGTAGCAGCCGGCGGGGTGGACACTGGTTTATCGCTCGTCGTCCGTCCCCGCGGCGAAGGGGCCGGCCGGGCGTGCGTCAGCTACGCGGAGGATCTCCTCCGCGGTGCGGACCGCGCGGCGGCGCTCCCACCAGGTCCAGGGCGCCGGGCGGCCGGTGAGCCGCCACCAGAAGTCGGCGAGCCGTATCGTCCAGGGCAACCGGGCGCGCATGAGCAACCCTCCGTCGTCCCCATACCACCAGCCGATAGTGGCGGCATGCCCGCGGGTCGCTGTGGCGGACTCGGGTCAGAAGGACGGCTCCAGCGACTCGGCCACGACGGCGTGCCAGGTCTCCGGGCGCCCGCCGTGCTGGGCGCGGAGGAGCCGTACGCACTCCGTGACGACCTCGTCGGCCGTAGCGGCCTGGCAGAGCATGACCGTCTCGCGCCCCGTGGATCCCGGCGAGTCCCTGACCAATACCCAGATCGAGCCCTGCGTTCCCGGGATTTCCTGGATGACGAGATCGGTTCCATCGCCCTGAGGGTGGCGGAACCGCTCACGCATGATGTCATCTCCGATCTGAGGGTGGGCCGGGTGGACGGCGTCGTGAGCCGGCGCAGCCGGCACCCTCGTCCCTGCAGAACGGGTGCCACGCCAGGGAGCGTGGGAACGGTGTCCGCGATACAATCTGACAACAGTGCTCCGGTGGTGGGGTGCACGCTGTGAGGAGACCGCGCAGCCATGGCCGGACCTCGGGTGCGGTTCGACCCGGAGATCAACTACTATCAGGTGCTCAACGTCCCGTACACGGCGACGCGGGCCGAGATCACCCGTGCCTATCGCACTCTGATGCGGTCGGCGCACCCCGATCGGGCACATACGGAGCCGGAGCGGAAGAAGGCGGAAGAGCGGGCGAAACTCCTCAACGCCGCTTATGCCGTGCTCGGCAAGCCGGAGGTGCGCCGCGAGTACGACGCCGCCATCCGCCAGCGCGCAGTCTCCGACGCGCTGATGCAGCGCTACACCGGCAACATGCCGGGCCGTCCCTCCCCCTTCATGAACCGGGCGCCGGTCTCGCCGCAGGCGCGGCGTGCCCAGCAGCGGGCCAGCCGCTCGGCACTGCTGCACTTCCTGCTGATTACGGTCCTCTTCCTGGCCGCCATCGTCGCCGTGGTGCTCCTGGTGAGCCTCGTGCCTCAGGCGGTCCAGGCGCTGGTGGGGTGAGCGGGCGGGGCCGAGCGATCCCAGCCCTGTGGGAAGACGTATCTCGCCTGACAGCGTTTCGGTCACTGGATCATCATTACGCTGCCCGCGCGTCAGATGCCGCACGATGCGCGGCGGCATCTCACGTGCCTGCGGATCTGGCCATGTCGCGGTACGATCAGCGGCGCGACATGCGCCGTGGGCACAGCGCGGCGATTCCCGAATATGCGATCATGAAGTGACTGGGTGCGGCGCGCCCGGGGGTGGTGTGCCTGATCTGGTGAAGGAGAGGGATGCGACCGTGGATGGGGAGGAGAGAGGGGCGATTCCCAAGGAGGCAGAAGTCGTAGTCATCGGGGCTGGAGTTGCCGGCTGCTCGGTCGCGTACCAGCTCGCCATGCGCGGGAAGCAAGTCGTGGTGCTCGACAAGCGCGGCATTTGCTCCGGCGCCTCAGGCCGTAACGGCGGGTTGACCGGTGCCGGGTCGTCGCTGCACTCGGCAGCGGGCCGCGCCGTTTACGCCCTGACCCGCGAGAACCTGCGGATGCTGCAGGAGGATCTGGCGCGAGAGCTGGACGACGACTTCTCGCTGCGCCTGCCTGGCACGCTCGACATCGCCACCACCGAGGAGCAGTACGCGCACCTCGAGGAGAGTGTGCGGCGGCAGCAGGAGCACGGGATCGACGTGGAACTGCTGGACCCCCAGGAGGTGCGGGACCTGGTGCCGGTGGTTTCGGATCAGATCCTCGGCGCGAAGCTCGCGCGCGGGCACGGGCATCTCTGGCCGTTCCAGCTCGTCCACGCGCTGGCCCGTGGCGCGCGCCACTACGGGGCGCGCTTCGTGACGCACACGCCGGTCACGCGCATCCTGACGAGCGACGGTGCGGTCGCAGGGGTGGAGACGTCCGCCGGGACGATCGCGGCCGGGACCGTGGTCGTGGCCGCCAACGCCTGGACGCCCCAGCTTCTGCCCGACCTGCCGCAGGGAGCGCTGGTTCCGGCGCGAGGGCAGATCCTGGTGACGCAGCCGGTGCCGCCGGTTCTGCCGTACCCGTTCGGTACCAACTTCGACAAGGAGTACGGGCGCCAGACTCCGACGGGGCAGATCCTCTGTGGCGGCTTCCGCCGGCTGGACGAGAACGAGGGGCTGGGCCTCTACGCCGAGCAGACGACGCCGCCGGTGCTCGGGGGCATCGCCGGATGCCTGACGTCCCTCTTCCCGCGGCTCGGCCCGCTGCGCGTGGTGCGCGCCTGGGCCGGGATCATGGGCTTCACCGCGGATGGCCTGCCGCTCATCGGCCCCTATGGAGACACGAAGGGGCTGTATGTGGCCGCGGGCTTCAACGGCGGCGGGTTCTCCTGGGCCGTGGCGACGGGGAAGGCCCTGGCGCAGTTGATCGTCCAGGGAATCAGCGCGTTCGACCTCACGCCGTTCGACCCGAACCGCTTCGCGCGTGTCGGCGTGTCGTGGGAGAACCCCTTCACTGCCGGGGAGCGCAACAACCCGCGCGGGGTGATCTCCGGGGCGTGAGCGCGGCGGCGTGCGTGGCCGCGTTCCTCTTGGAGTGCGGCGGCCACAGCCGCCGCTGTCGTGAGGCGTGGAGCGATCACGGCCAGAGAGCGTCGGCAACGTCTGACGGGTCCGCGCGGCTGACACGCGCCCGTGATCGATGGTGCCAGACGAGCTCCGAGGGTGTACGCGGTCGGCACGTGCCCGGGGGTGAACCCCCGGGCTGACAAGGAGAAGCCGGCTGAAGCCGGCTGGGGGGTACGGCCCAGACCCCGTTGATAGGGTCTTCGCGGCGCGGTGCGTGCCCGGGGCTAAAGCCGCCGGGCTGCATGGTGGGTAAGCCCACTGAAGGGGCTGCGATGGCTACCGACCGGCGTATTCCGATTTGGCCACCCAGCGGAGCCAGCGCCCCAGACCCTTCAGTGGGCTCTTGATTGTCAGCCCGGCGACTCTAGCCCCAGGCACACACCGTTCGGTGTGCTCCGTCTCACCGGAGGCTGAACCCCAATCGGTCCCCAGCCGGCTTCAGCCGGCTTTCGTTGTCAGCCCGGTGGCTTGAGCCCCGGGCACAGGCCGCCGTGCTGGATCCTTCACGCGACCCCCTGGGTACTGGCTACGCGCTACGTGGCTCCCGGCTCCCGCGATCCGGATCGCGGTTACTTCCCAATGCAGAAGCGGGCGAAGATTTCGTCGAGAATGGTCTCGCTGACCTGCTCGCCGGTGATCTCACCGACGGCGAGGAGGGCATCGCGCACGTCCACCGCTACCAGGTCCAGCGGGATGGCGTCGTCCAGCGCGGCGCGGGCTTGCCGGACGCTCTCCAGGGCGCGCGTGAGGGCCTGCTGCTGGCGCAGGGTCACCAGCGCCGGCGCGGCTCCCTCGGCGGCCCTGGCGATGAGCGCCTCGGCCAGGGTCGCTTCGAGCTGGGCGATCCCGTCGCCGGTGCGGGTGGAGACTTCCACCACCGGAGCGCCGGGGAGGAGGGCGCGGATCTCTTCGTGGTCGTGGCGATCCGGCAGGTCGCGCTTGTTGAGGACGAGGACCAGCCGGTCGTGGCCGTCGGACGCGACGCGGCGCTGCAGCAGGTCTGCCACGCGGAAGTCGTCCGGGGTGGGCGGCATGCTGCCGTCGAGGACGAAGATGGCCAGCCCGGCGGTGTCCAGCGCGCGGCGCGAGCGGTCGATGCCCATGCGCTCGATGATGTCTTCGGTGTCGGCGATCCCGGCGGTGTCGATCAGCGTAGCGGGGATGCCCTGGAGGTTGATCGACTCGGCGATCACATCGCGGGTCGTCCCGGCGATGTCGGTGACGATCGCGCGCTCGGCGCGGAGCAGCGCGTTGAGGAGGCTCGACTTGCCGACGTTGGGGCGGCCGACGATTGCGATCTGGACGCCCTCGCGGTAGAGGAGGCCGAGCCGGGCACCGGCGACGACCTCGTCGAGCGCCGCCTCGGCGCGGGCGAGGGTTCCGGCGAGGTCGAGCGGCGGGACTTCGTCCTCCGGGAAGTCGGCGGAGGCGTCGAGGTAGGCGAGTGCTTCGATTAGCGCCTCGCGGGCCGGGCCGAGCCGTCCCACCATGCGGCCGCGCAGTTCCCCCACGGCCAGGTCCAGTGAGTCGGGGGTGCGGGCGGAGACGACCGCCATGACCGCCTCGGCCTGGGCCAGGTCGATCCGGCCGTTGAGGAAGGCGCGGAGCGTGAACTCGCCGGGTTCGGCCTGGCGAGCCCCGGCCGCCAGCGTCAGCCGCAGCACTTCGCGGACGACGAGCGGGCCGCCGTGGCAGGAGATCTCGACCACGTCCTCGCGGGTGTAGCTCCGCGGTGCCGCCATGCGGGCCAGGAGCACCTCATCGACCACGCGCTCGTCGCGCGGATCGACGACGTAGCCGTAGTAGAGGCGGTGGGAGTCGAGCCGCGCGACGTCGACCGGGCGCAGGTTTCGGCCGCGACGGAAGATGCGGCTGGCGATCTGGTCGGCGTCGGGGCCGCTGATGCGGACGATCCCGATACCCCCCTCACCGAGGGGCGTGGCGATGGCACTGATGGTGTCGGCGTACATCGTGGTGGCGGTTCCTCGGTGATGGTATGGGTGGACGTCAACGGCGACGTGGCCGGGCGGGGCGGCGCTCGATCCGGGCCAGGAACGCCTCGACCGCCTCGCGGGTCGGCACGGCATCCGGGCCGTGGCCCTGCACGCGCAGCGCGGCCGCGGCCGCGGCCATGCGGGCGGCAACGGTCGTCGGCTGGTGTTCGGCGCGCAGAAGGAAGAGGGTGGCGGCGAAGACATCCCCGGCGCCGAGGTCCTCGACCGTCGGCACCGGATAGGCCGGCACCTCGATCACCCGGCCACGGTCGACCACCTGAGCACCCTCCGCGCCGCGGGTGACGACGGCGATCCCCCGCGCACCGACGGTGTTCAGCGCGTCCCGCGCCAGGGTGTGCTCCTCGGAGTTGACGACGATCGCGTCGAGGCGGCTGAGGATCTCGTCGGGCAGGCGCAGCGGCTGGAGTGACACCCGGTGCTGCCGGCTGGTCTGCCACTGGCGCATCCAGCCCTGGGGCGTCGCGCCGAAGTAGTCGGGGCTGAGCCGGCCGGCCTGGCGGGCGTCGATCTCCTGGGCGACCGGGGCCAGGTGGATGACGCCGGCCGAACGCCAGGCGGGCGGCAAGCCGGTGAGATCGATCGGCCCGGCCCAGGAGTGGACCGTCTGCTGGCGGCGACCGGCGACGATGACGTTGGTGAACACGGTCGGCGCGGCGGCCGCCTGGACGATGATGTCGATCTCCGCGGCATAGCGGGCGAGGGCTTCGGTGATCTCGGGGCCGTGCTGGGTGAAGTTGCCCCGGGTCAGGATGGCCGCGCGCAGCCCGAAGCGTGCCGCGGTCAGTGCGGCGTAGAGGGCGGTGCCTCCCAGGCTGACGGAGCCGTTCGGGTTCCGGTCGACGGTCACGTGACCAATGACGAGGTAGTCGGGCGTCTGCTGGGCGGCCATGCGTCCATCCATCTCTCAGGCGTCAGGAGCGCCGTGAGCGCAGCGGTTCGTGTCGCTCGTGCCACGCAGGCGACGCGAGCGTGGGAGCCGGCACGGGACCGGTGCTCCCGCTGCGACGCTGCTGCGTGGGTGCTATTTCGGGTAAACCGTGACGCGCCGGAGAGCCCCCTCGCCGCTGCTGGAGGTGGTCACCACCGGGTCGTCGCGCAGGGCAACGTGGACCACGCGACGCTCGTTCGCGGGCATCGGCTCGAGCGAGATCGGCCGTTTGTTGCGAGCGACCTGCCGGGCCACCCGCCGGGCCAGGTTGATGAGGGACTCCTCGCGCCGGGACCGGTACCCCTCGATGTCCAAAATGACGCGTGTCCACGTGTCGAGGCGCTTATTGACGAGGACGTTGACCAGGTACTGGAGCTGCGCCAGGTTCTCGCCCCGTCGGCCGATCAACATCCCCAGGTCGCGGCCGTGGACATCAATGAAGACCGTGGGGGGCTCGTCCGGGCCGATCGGGATCAACGAGGGGTTGTCGACCGCCAGCACGGTGCATTGAAAGCCCATGGCGGTGAGCAGCTCGTGGACGATGGACTTGACCACCTGCTCCGTCTCGGCGTCGACGCGCGGAGCGTTGGCCGGTTCCGGGAACGGACGGCTCATCGGGCGGGCACCGACGCTGGGCCGCGTCGTGGTCCCGCTCCCCTTGCCCCGGCCGCGCGACGGGGCGCCGTCTTTGGCAGTGACGCGGACGAGGGCTTCCCCATCCTCCTCATCCGATGAATCCATCAGGATCTCGATGTGGACCTGATCGCGCGTGCGGCCCAATTGCTCCAGGGCCAGCCGCACGGCTTCTTCGACCGAGCGGGCTTGGATTTCAACGCTCCGCATGCGGATTCGATCCATGCTCTGCCCGACACCTTTCTCCTCCTGGGTCCCGGTCCGGGGTCAATCACCTTCCGCCGATGAGTCGCGCTTCGACGGACGGGACTTGCGAGGCACCAGATCGGGACGCGGGGTCCGGGGCGGGCGCGCTGCGGCCCCGGCGCGCTGCTTCGTCGTCCCAGCGCTCCCGGCAGCCGTTGGAGTGGAGACAGGCTCCTCCTTCTCCTGCACGGGGCGTACCGCGCCGGCGCGCTTTGCGGACTCCGCCATCTGCTCTTGAAGGCGCCCGTTCATGCGGGCAAACCAGCTATTCTTAGCCTGCTCCCGCGCCGCGGCCCGCTTGGCCGGGTCCTGGTAACCCAGGCGGCGGTGCTCCGGCAACTCAGGCAGGAACGGGAGCCAGTCGCGCATCGACCCCCAGCCGGTGATAAACCACTGCTGAACGACGCTGTACAGCGCCGACACCGCCCAGTAGAGGACCGGCCCTGCGGGGAAGTTCCAGCCGAAGGCGACGACCATCAGCGGCATGAACGTCATCATGGTGTTCATCATCTGCTGCTGCGGGTCGGTGATCTTCCCCTGGCCGGCGGGGCGCGTCATCTTGGTCTGCACCAACTGGAAGAGGCCGGCCATGATCGGCAGGATATGCAGCGGGTCGGCGGTCGCCAGGCTCGGCAGCCACATGAAGCCCTCGCCCCAGATGCCGGTCCCGGCCTGGGACAAGCTGCGGATGGCGAAGTAGAGCCCGAAGAAGATCGGCATTTGCAGGAGCATCGGCAGACAGCCTGCGGCAGGGTTGATGCCGTGCTCCTGGTAGAGTTTCATGGTCTCCTGCGAGAGCCGCTGGCGGTCCTTGCCGTACTTCTTCTGCAGTTCCTTGAGCTTGGGCTGGATCTCCTGCATCGCGGAGGTGGAGCGCACCGCCTTGATGGTCAGCGGCAGGAGCGCCGTCTTGAACAGGATGGTAAAGATGATGACCGAAAGCCCCGCGCTCCCGGTGTAATCCGCGAGGTAGCCCAGGCCGAGTTCGATCAGACCGACGAACTCTCTCCAGAGTGGCAAGTGAGAATCCTCCTAAAGAGACCGAAGCTCACGCGCAGAGCCGCGAACGGGCAGGCTCACCGGCGATCAACTTACTCGACCGGATCGTACCCGCCGCGCGAGAATGGGTTGCAGCGCAGGATCCGCCAGGCCGACATCCATCCACCCTTGATGATACCGTACTTGGCGATGGCCTGGTAGGCGTACTCCGAGCAGGTTGGATAGAAGCGGCAGCTAGCGGGGAGCCCCGGAGAGATGACGCGCTGGTAGAAACGGATGCTCCAAAGCGCGAGTGTCTTCATTCGGGTGTGCCTCGGGTGTCAGATGCCGGCGGTACAGGTGCTGCCGTTTGCAGCTTGGCCCGCGCCGTCAGCGTGGTTATCGCATCGAATATCTGGTGATACGTCACGTCCGGGGACGCTACGGCGCCGCGGGCGATGAACACTATATCGTACCCCTGGCGGAGGCGAGGGTGCAAGTGCCGCACGGCCTCGCGCATCCAGCGTTTGACGCGGTTGCGCGCGGCGGCCTTGCCGATCCGTCGACCGACGGCGAAGCCGTACCGGTTGTGCTCGAGGTCATTGGGCAGGACCGCCATGACCACCAGCGGCGTGGCCCAGGAGCGGCCCTGCTTACGTACGCGCTCAAACTCGAACGGTCGACGGAGGCGCAGCGCCCGCGCGATCATGAGCCGTCGAATCAGCGCTGGGTCGGCTTCTTCTCGTCCGATACCGTCAGCTTCCAGCGCCCCTTCTGCCGCCGTGCCGCCAGCACCGCCCGGCCTCCGCGCGTCCGCATCCGGCGGAGGAAGCCATGCTTGCGCTTGCGGGGGATGCGCCGTGGCTGGTACGTCCTCTTCGGCACCCTCGCTACCTTTCAGCTGATGGCCAGGTCGTTGACACGCTGACAACAAAATGACCTTGCGAGCCACGCGCAGAGCGCAGCCGCAACGGCCGCGGCCATTATACGTTTCACTTGCAGGAGGTGTCAATTCGGACCGCCGCCGGGGGCGCGGCAGGTCCGCCGGGAGGGGGGAACCGGATTGGTTGGGGGACATCGCGCAGCGCTCGGCGGGGCCGCGGCTCACGGTCGGCGGGCACAGCAGCTACGCGGCGCACGCGCGCTCGTGCTTGCGCTGGTGTTCTGTCTGGCCTTGGGCGCGCTCCCCGGGCTGGCACCGTTGCCGGCCGCCGCGGATGAGGCACCTCCCACCTCCATCTTGGTGTCCCTTACGCCGGAATTCGGTGCGATCCCGGAGGGTATCACGGACCTGCTCGGGGAGCCCGCGGCGGTGGTGCCCCTCGGCCCAGCCGGGCTGTACCGAGTTGACCTGCCGGCCGGGACCGATCCGGATGCGGCGGCGGCACGGCTGGCCGCCGCGCCGGGGGTGCGCTACGCCGAGCCGGATCGGACGTTCGTTGCCCCGCTGTCACCGGCCGGGCTCCTCGCGAATGGCGACACCCTGGGGGATTGGGGACTGCGGCGCATCGGTGCACTGGACGCATGGCGGATGACCGATGGCGCGCCGGTCACCGTGGCCGTCCTCGACACCGGGGTCAGCCCCGATCACCCCGATCTCATCGGCCGCGTCCTTCCTGGCTGGAACTTCGTTGACGGGAACGCCGACACGCGCGACGACGCCGGGCACGGCACCTTCGTGGCCGGGATCATCGCCGGACGAGCGGACGGCGGTGCGCCGGGTGTGGCGCCCGGTGCCCGGATCTTGCCGGTCAAGATCCTCAACCGCGATGCGGTCGGGTCGACCGCGAACTTCGTCGCCGGCATCGTCTACGCCGTCGATCAGGGTGCGCGCGTCATCAATATCAGCGCGGACGGCATCATGGACTCCCAGGCGCTCTTCGACGCGCTGCGCTACGCGGAGGAGCGCGGGGTGGTCGTCGTCGCCTCGGCCGGGAACGAGCCGAACGGCCGATGGAACTACCCGGCGGCGGTGCCGACGGTGCTTGCGGTCGGCGCCAGCACGCCGGACGACCAGGTCGCGTCCTTCTCGTCCTATGGTGCGTTCGTCGACCTCATTGCGCCCGGCGTCGACGTGACCAGCACCTGGTGGAGTCCCGAGGGTGGCAACGGTTATCTGACGGCTGGGGGCACGTCGGCATCAGCGCCCTTCGTCTCCGGCGCGGCCGCGCTCGTGCTGGCCGTGCGCCCCGACCTCTCCCCGGCCGGTGTGCGCCAGATCCTCTTGGAGTCGGCGCACGCGACCGGCCCGGACGGCATCGATGCGTTCAGCGGCTACGGTCGGTTGGACGCCGGGCTGGCGGTCCGGATGGCGATCTCGGCCGCGTACGCGGCGGAGGGCCAGGTCTCGGGCGTGGACGACGTGGACGGGCCGCGGCTCCGCTTCACCGCTGAGGGCTTCGCGCCGGGGGAGGCGGCAACGGTCTGGCTCACGCCCCAGGACGGCGCGCGCCGGGTCTGGCGCGGTGTCGCCGCCGATGCGAGCGGCACCCTGACGGTCGACCTCGGCCCGCGCCACCTGCTACCGGAGGGGACCTGGACGGTCACCGCCGTCGGTGAGTCCGGGACGCGGGTTAGCGCGACCTACATCCTGCATCCGGAGCCGATCCACCCGGCGTTCGTGCCCATCCCCGCCTTCGAGTCGCAGCCGGATCGGGTCTACTTCCCGGAGACGGGCCACTCCTTGGCGTATGGGTTCAAGCGCTACTGGGAGGAGCGCGGCGGGCTGGCCGCGTTCGGGTTCCCGATCTCCGAGGAGTTCTCCGAGCGCGACCCGGTGACCGGCATTGTGCACACGGTGCAGTACTTCGAGCGGGCGCGCTTCGAATACCATCCGGAGCTGGCCGGGACGCCCTTCGAGGTGTCGCTGGGCCGGGTAGGCGTCGAGGTCGCGCCGCAGGCATTCCCGACCGCTCCGGCTGAGGTGGCGTCCGAGGCGCGGCGGTACTTCCCGGAGACCGAGCACACGCTGAGCGGGCTGTTCCTCGAGCGCTGGGCGGCGGGCGGCGGGCTCGCCGTGTTCGGCTTCCCGATCAGCGAGCCGTTCGAAGCCGGTGGCAAGCTGGTGCAGTACTTCGAGCGGGCGCGCTTCGAGGTGTCCCCACTGGCCGGATCGGCCGCTGATGTCCAGCTCGGCCGCCTGGGCGTCGATCTCGCGCGGAAGCTCGGCTACCTGCGCTGAGGAGCGGTGGGTCTCCTCAGGAGCACGCAAGGGGCGCAGCGGCCGGGACGGGCCACGGCTGACGGGGGTAACGAATCGGACGTGGCGCAGGCGGTGACGCGGTGGCTGTTCCTGCGCAGGGATCGGTCCTCGCGGGTGCCGATCGAGGATCGCTCGGAGCTCGGCCCGGCCGATACGAGCCTCCGACGCGCAGTGGCAGCGTGAGAAGTGCATCCTTCGATGCACGCTCTCCGTCAGGTCCGACTTGCCTTCTTGCTTGTTCAGTGGCACAGGGAGGGCTATACTCCTAACCAAGCATTGCCACGACACGCGGCACGACCGCGCCGGGAGGGATCATGGGCCGGGCAGGTCACAGCTTCGGGCTCCTGCGTCGTAATCGGGACTTCGCCGCGCTCTGGGGAGCCGAACTGTTCTCGACGCTGGGCGACCGCGTGCACCGCGTGGCCCTCGCGGCGCTGGTCTACCGCCTGACCGGCTCCCTTACCGAGACCGGCATCGCCTTCGTCGCCACCGCTCTGCCCGATCTCCTCTTCGGGCTGGCCGCCGGCAGCTTCGTCGACCGCTGGGATCGGCGCCGGGCAATGATCGTCTGCAACCTGCTGCGTGTCCCGGCGGTGGTGCTGATCCCCGTCGTGGCGTACATCCACCTCTGGCTGGTTTACCTCATCCTCTTCTGGGTCAACACGCTGGCACTGGTGTTTCGCCCGGCAAAGACCGCCCTGCTGCCGTCGGTGGTCAAGCCCGACGAACTGCACGCGGCCAACTCGCTCAACGGAATCATGGAAAACACTGCCGACGTGCTCGGCTACCCGTTGGGCGGCGTCCTGGTCTCCACGGCGAGTGTCTGGCTCGGGTCGGAGCACGGACTGGCCGCCGCCTTCGTCTTCGATGGCCTGATGTTCATCATGTCGGCGCTGTGCATCGCGTCGATCCGCCCTCGCGGGGCACCTCCGGAAAGCGACGCGGCGGTCCGCTCGATCTGGGACGACATGCGGGAGGGGATCGCCTTCGTCTGGCGGCAGCCGCTGGTGCGGGCCAACACGGCGGTCATGCTGCTCGGCCCGCTCACCCTGGGGGCGACGTGGCCGCTGCTGGTCGGCTATGCCTGGGACGTGCTGGACGGCGGCGAGTGGGAGTACTCGATGCTCGGGACCGGCATCAGCGTCGGCTCGATCCTGGCCGGTTTCGCGCTGACCAGCCTCTCGTCCGTGCGGACTGGGATCTCCGTCATCGCCGGCTTGGTGGTGATGGGGCTCGGCGTGATGGGCACCGCCGTCGTGACCCGCCTGTGGCTGGCCGTCGCCCTGCTGGCGATCAGCGGGGTGGGGAGCATGATGGTGCTGGTGCCGAGTGTCACTCTCGTGCAGCGGCATACCCCGGATCGGCTGCTGGGGCGGGTCTTCGCCGTCCGCTCGACCCTGATCTTCGCGGCGATGATCATCACCAACGCGCTCGGTGGCGTCGCCGGCGAGCGGTTCGGGGTCCAGGAATCGCTCTTCTTCTGCGGCCTTGCGCTCGTGGCGCTCGTGCTCCTGGCCGCCGTATTTCCCTCGGTGCGTGCCGACGACACACGTTCCATGCTGGCGGACGACCCCCAGGTCGCCATGGATGAGGCGTGATGCGCGGGGTGGTTCCGGGGCACGTGTAGGGTGATCGGGGTCCGGAGCGCCATGCTCGCGACAGGTGGTGTGACGGGTTCCCTGGCCGTGGTATGTGCCCTCGTTGGGTGGCGTGAGGGTCCCCACGCGGTGGCGCGTGCCCGGGGCTCAAGTCCCGGGCTGACAAGGAAAGCCGGCTAAAGCCGGCTGGGGGCAGCCGCGCAGAGCCTCTGATGATGCGGTGTGCGCCCTCGGTGCGCTCCCGGGGCTAATGGAGTTTGACGAATTACGTGGGTGTCCGCTGGGAATGGTGCTCCTCTCATCACCCCGCTAGGCGTCGTCGTTCCCAGCCGGCTACAGCCGGCTTTTGTTGTGAGCCCGGGGCTTGAGCCCCGGGGCACGCGCCGCGGCGCGGGATCTTCACACCACCCATCCTGCTGGGCACGCGCCGCGGTGCGGGATCCTCACATTGCCCCTCCCGCGTACGAACTACGCATTAGTCATCCGGGGATGCGGTCGCGTGGTCGCCGAGTGTGGTGGTGAGGGGGACGGGTGCTGCGGGTTGGCGCGGGCTGCTCGACGGG
>NZ_JADGHZ010000093.1:0-10000 GCF_019683595.1 Sphaerobacter sp.
CGCCCGCCCCGCACCTCCAACTCGACATCGCCGCCCTGGGCCAGCTCGAGTTCCGCCCACCCGACCCCGAGCGCTTCCCGGCACTCCAGCTTGCCCGCGCCGCCGGCAAGGCCGGCCGCACCTACCCGACCGTGCTCAGCAGCGCAGACGAAGTCGCCGTCGCCGCATTCATCGCCGGACGTCTCGGCTTCACCGGCATCGTGGACGTCGTCCGCGAGGTGGTCGACCGCCATCAGCCCGAACCCGGCCTCCTCACCCTCGAAGCCATCGCCGAAGCCGATGCCTGGGCTCGCCGCGAAGCCGAAACCCTCATCGCCGCCACCGCCCGCTGATCCCCGAGTACCGGCCCGACGACTGGGACCGCGGCCGCGGCGATCACCTGCCTCGCGAATCGTTTTTGAGTCGGGACTTGTTGCGCTCGACGACTCATATGGACCTTCGACAGCGGCACGCATCCAGAGGCCCAGGACGAGAGCCCCCGGCCCATGCCCTAGCACGCAGGCCGGGGCGTCCCCGTCTACGCCCCGCGTGCCAGGGCTAGGCCGCGGACGTGTCGTGCACCGGCTTCCAGCAAGGCCAGGCCCGCCGCCTCCATCGTGGCACCTGTGGTGACGACGTCGTCGATCAGAAGCACCGACGCGCCGCCCACGCCCGGGCCGGCGCGAAAGGCGCCCTGCATGTTCGCCCGGCGACCGGCGTAGTCCAGGCCGACCTGTGGGCGGGTATCGACGATGCGCAGGAGATCCTGCCCCACGGGAACGCCGAGGCGTTCGGCCACCACCTCGGCCAGGATCTGCGCCTGGTTGAATCCCCGCTCGCGCTGGCGGCGAGGGTGGAGCGGGATCGGCAGGACAAGGTCCAGGGGGGTGTCGTGGAGCGTTGCCGCGGCCACGTCGGCCAGCAGACCGCCGAGATACCGGCCCCGAGCGTACTCGCCACGGTACTTGACGCGGTGGATGGATGACCGCAGCGGGCCTTCAAAGACGAAGGCGGCGCGGATCGGTCCCAGCCCCTCCGGCCACTCCGCGCAGATGGGGCAGACCCGGCCACGCGTGCGAGGTCGACCACAGCGGCATTGGGGGCCGGTTAGCGGGCGCAACGCAGCCGCACAGGTGGGACAGAGCCACTCGCCGCGCCGGCCGCAGCCGCCGCAGACCGCCGGCAGCAGCGTGGCCTCCACGGCCCGCACCAACCGGCGGGCCCACGCGAGCGGGCTCGGCATCAGTGCACGTCCGAGGCACGTGTGGAGGTGGCGGCTGGGCTCCCCACGGATTCCAATTCGTCTGGGAGCGTGGCGCCTGCGGAGCGAGCGGGCACGTAGTCGAGCCGGTCGCCGACCGACGTCTTGCTCGCGCGGATCGTACCCGGCGGCAGCTCGATCACGTAGCGGGCCCCGGTGAACAACGGGCCGATCTGCCACGGCGGCATCGCTTCGGCAATCCGCACCACCACGTCGTCGCGGTTGAGGTAGAGGACATCGATCGGGAAGCGCATCCACATCGAGTGGATCGACGAGCACGGATCGATCAGCAAACCGGTGCCGGGTGGTAGCGTGGGACGGAGCATCAGTCCGCGCGTCCGCTCCCAGAGGCTGCGCGCCACCTGCACACGCTCGGCCACGACCGTGCCCCGCGTTGTGTTCAGTACCCGGATCGACGCCGGCCACTGCCGGTCGCGCTTCGTCACGCGGCGCTCCCCTCGGCCGACCCGCGCGGGGTCAGCGCACGAACGCTTCCCACACGATCGGCACCGACGGGCCGAGCAGCACGATGTAGAGCGCGGGGAAGATGAGGAACACCATGGGGAAGATCATCTTGACCGGCGCCTTGTGTGCCTGCTCCTCGGCGCGCTGGCGGCGGCGCATGCGCATCTGCTTCGACTGCACGCGCAGGACCTGGGTGATGCTGACACCGAGCTGGTCGGCCTGCACGACGGCGGAGACGAACACGTTGAGGTCATCCACATTGGTGCGCGCGGCCAGGTCGCGCAGCGCCTCGCGCCGCGACTGTCCCATGCGGATCTCGGACAGCATGCGGCCGAACTCCCGCGTCAGCTCGTTGTCCCACTTCTCCACCACGCGCTGCAGCGCGGGATCGAAGCCGAGCCCGGCCTCCACGCTAATCGTGAGCAGGTCGATGGCGTCCGGCAGCGCGCGGATGATCGCCGTCTTGCGCCGCTTGATGCGGGTCCCCAGCCAGATGCCCGGCAGGAGGTAACCGATCGCCCCCACGACGGCCGGGAACAGGATCAGGTAGAGCAGGCTGCTGCCGCTCATGAGGAAGAGGACGAACAATAGGCCACCCAGGCCGCCGGCCAGCAGCACGCGCAGCCCCGTGAACTCGGCCGGGCCGAGGTTGGCGGGGTTGCCGGCCTCCACCAGCTTCTGGCGCAGCCGCTGGTGGCTCGTCTTCGGGGCAAACCGCGACATCATCCCGGCCAGGCGGCGGAGCAGTGGTTTCAGCACGCGCTCGCTGAACGGTTGCTGAAGTTCCAGCTCTTCCAGCGTGGGCACGCGGTGGCCGAACTGAGAAAGACGCTCCTCAATCACGACCTGCGGCCGCGGCTTGCGCACGCCGAGGACCACCAGTACGAGGGCGACCACCATGATGGTAATGGAGAGAACCGGCAGCATCTGTTGCATCGTCGTGCGTTACCCCGCTCGTCCCTGCTAGACCTCGATGTTGACGATCTTCCGCATGGCGATGAAGCCGAGGAAGATCAACACCACCCCGCCGATCGGCATACAGATCCACGGCCAGCGCATCATGCCCATCACGTATCCGGGGTTGATCACCATCAACAACAGCGCCAGGCCAACCGGCAGCGCGGAGATGATGTAGCCGGAGATGCTCTGCTGGGCGGTGAGCACGCGGATCTCACCCTTGATGCGCACTCGCTCCCGGATCGTCTCCCCGATGACGTCCAGGATCTGCGCCAGGTTGCCACCCACCTCGTGCTGCACGTTGATCGCCGTGATCAGGAGGTCCAGATCCTCGCTCGGCACCCGGCGCAGCAGATGCGCCATCGCCTCCTGCGTCGGGATGCCGAGCCCGACCTCCTGCACCACGCGCCGGAATTCCTCGTTCATCGGGGGCGGCGACTCGCGCGCGACCAGCTCCATCGTTTGCAGGAGGCTGTACCCGGCCCGCAGCGAGTTGGCCATCAGGGTGATGGTGTCACCAAGCTGGTTCACGAAGGCGTTCGTCCGCCGCCGCGCCCGCATCGAGATATACCAGTGCGGGACCATCCAGCCGATCAGGGCCACGACCAGGCCGACCAGCAGCCCCAAAATCGGCTGCGTGATCCCGCGTCCGAGCAGGAACCCCAGCATGAACCCGAACGCGGCCGACCCGGCACGGACGATGAGGAACTCGCCCACCGTCATCCGGATGTTGGCGCGCGCAAGTTGCAGCGCGACCGCCTCCGAGAACGTCTTGCCCTGGACAACGCGGTCGACCTGCTGGGCGAGGACGTTCGGCGTGCGGGCACCGGACAGCGACTCCGTTGCCAGCGACTCCAGTGAGGCGAACCGCTCCAGCCGCTCTTCGAGTTCGGGTGCCACCGCCTGTTCTCGGCGGACCAACAGGCCGAGTGCCACCAAACCCGCGGCCAGGAGGAATAAGATGAGGACCAGTGTCAGGAGATCCACGCCCGCTTCCTAACGGTGCCACCCTGCCAGCCGGCGGCGTGCCCCGAATCAGAAGAGCCGATCGTAACCCACCCCAAAGATCGTCGGCGGCAGATAGATGTTGGCAACCTCGAACTTCTCCACGAACTTCGGTCGGATGCCCGTCGGCTTGATGCGCCCGACGATCTTGTTGTTCTCCATACCGGTCTGCTCGAAGACGAAGATGTCCTGCATCACGATGACGTCGCCCTCCATGCCCTGGACCTCCGTCACCGCGACGATCTTGCGCGAGCCGTCCTTGAGGCGCGCCTGGTGGATGATCAGGTCAACCGCCGCCGCGATCTGCTCACGGATCGCGCGCACCGGCAACTCCACCCCCGCCATAAGGCACATCGTCTCCAGGCGAGCCAGGGTGTCGCGCGGGCTGTTCGAGTGCACCGTCGTCATCGAGCCGTCATGGCCGGTGTTCATCGCCTGGAGCATGTCCAGCGCCTCACCGGCGCGGCACTCACCGACCACGATCCGGTCCGGCCGCATTCGGAGGGCGTTAACCACCAGGTCGCGGATGGTGATCTCCCCGCGTCCCTCGATGTTGGGCGGCCGCGACTCCAGCGTGACGACGTGGTCCTGGCGGAGCTGCAACTCTGCCGCGTTCTCGATGGTCACGATGCGCTCGTCAGGCGGGATGAACGACGACAAGACGTTGAGCGTCGTCGTCTTACCGGAGCCCGTTCCGCCCGACACCACGATGTTCAACCGCGCTTCAACGCACGCCTTGAGGAAGGTGACCATCTCCTCGCTCATCGTGCCGAAGCGCACCAGGTCCTCGGCCGTCAGCGGGTCCCGCGCGAACTTTCGAATCGTCAGCGTCGGTCCGACCAGCGAGATCGGCGGGATCACCGCGTTGATGCGGGAGCCGTCCGGCAGACGCGCGTCCACCATCGGCGAACTCTCATCGATGCGCCGCCCCAGCGGGGACACGATTCGGTCGATGACCCGCATGACGTGGTCGTCGTCCTGGAAGGTGACGTCGGTGAGCTCCAGCTTGCCGTTCCGCTCGACGTAGACCTGGCGTGGGCCGTTGACCATGATCTCGGAGACGCTGTCGTCCTTGAGCAGCGGCTCGATCGGCCCGTATCCCAGGATCTCGGCGGCGATCGCTTCGAACAGGCGCAGCCGCTCGACGCGCGTCAGCACGATGTTCTCTGCCTCCAGCACGGAGGCAAAGGTCTCCTCGACCGTGCGCCGCACCTCCTCCTGGTTGCCCAGGTCCATGCGCGGGTCGAGCTCGGAGATCAGCCGGTTCTGGATGCGGCTCTTGAGTTCATTGAAGGAGTCGTTGCGGTGCGCAGCCGTGGGGCTGCTTCCCAAGGTCGGCCGGCGAAGCGCCGCAAGCTCGCCGGTCGCGACGCGCTGCGTCGCGGGCGCTGCGGGTGGCGAGAGCCGGTTGGTCGTCTGCGGCGGCGCCGCAGGCGGCGCTGGATCCACGGCCTCCGTTGGTACGTTGCCCAGGCGCTTCAAGAGCGACATGCCCTACTCCCTACCCATCCCGGAGGACATCGGCGCGGCTGACCGCTCAACCATGACGCAAGGCTGTCCGGAGACGGCCCACCAGCCCGGTGGCGCGCTCCGACTGTTTCACCGTCACCGCAACCTCGGTCGCATCCTCCGCGACCAGGCTGGTCGCGAGCCGCTTAATCTCGACCGAGACGCGGTGCTCCGGCTGGGTCTCGACCAGCGGCGCCCCCTCATTCACGCTCCGGAGCAGCGCCGCCGGCTCGTCCGGGATCTTCGCGACCAGCTCGCGCTTGAGGTTCTCCGCAATGTCCTGCGCCGGGATACCCGAGAACGTGTTCTGGCGATTGAGAACCAACAGAACCTTGTCCATCGGGTAGCCGAGCAGTTCCGTGATCTCCAGGAACTGCCGCGCGTCCTTGATCGCGGTCATCTCCATCGTCAGCACGAGCAGGATCCGGTCGGACGCATCCATGATCGACAGCATGGCGTCGTCGAATCCAGGACGGGTATCGACCACCACGTAGTCCGCCATCTTAGTCAAGAGCGAGAGCGACGCACGCAGGTGCTCGGCCGTGACAGTCTCCGCCTCCTGCGGGGTGGGCGGCGCGAGCAGCAGCCGCACCCCACTCCCGTGCGTCACCAGGATGTCGTCCATGAGTTCCCGATCGAGCGAGTGCACCTGGGGCACGATGTCGGCGATGGTCTTCCCGTCTGCGACGTTCATCATGACGCCGACATCGCCGAAGTGCAGGGCACCGTCGACCAGGACGACCTGCTTCTGCGTGGCGCGCCGGATGGCGACGGCCAGGTTGGTCGCCAGGGTCGTGCGGCCGACCCCACCCTTGCTGCTGACGACGCTGATAATCCGCCCCTTGGTGCCGTCGCCGGCCCGGCCGTTCGGGCTGCCGGTCGCCGCGGCCGCGGTGACGACCTGAACCGGACGCGGCGCCAGGCGGGAGACATGCCGCACGGCAAGGATCAACTCGTCGAGGCTGAAGGGCTTGGCCAGGAACTCACGTGCCCCCGCCAGCATGGCCCGCCGGAGTACGTCCGGCTCGTTCTGGACCGACATCATGATCACCGACGTGGTCGGCACCTTGGCCGAAATCTGCATCGTCGCCGCGATGCCGTCCATGTCGGGCATGTTGAGGTCCATGAGCACGATATCCGGGTGCAGCGCGACGGCTAGGTCGATCCCTTCCTTGCCGCTCGATGCCTTCCCCACGACCTGGATGTCGGGCTCGAACCGCAGCAGCTTTTCGACGTTGTCGCGGCTCTCCGCGACATCATCGACGATGAGAACCCGGATCGTGCTCCCAGACATCTACTGTCCTCCACCCGGCAGCCGAACGGTCTTCGGCACCGGCAGGCCGTACTCGTTGACCAGTTGCTCGTAGGTCACCCCGGTCGTGGTCACCGCGCCGTTGTCGTCCTTCGGGCGCAGAACGACCTGGTACTGCCCGTCGTTGTCCATCAGGAACTTGATGACCTCAGCCTGCTGCGGATCGACCTCCAGCACCAGCAGGTCTGCATCCGGCAACTTCTCCGCCGCACCCTGCGGCGCAGTCGGTGTGCTCGACGCCTCGCCGTCGCCGGTCGCGCTCGTGCCGTTGCTGACCGTGGTATCGCCCGCGATCACCCGCAACACGCGCACGTTCTGCACGACGACCTTGGTCACCGGGTTCCCCGGTGCGTTGTCTTCAACCAGGAAGCGCGAGCCAGGCTCACCCGGGTACGGGTAGGTCTGCCCCTCGGCCGCCCCCGGCGGCGGTTGCAGCACAAGCGTGTCGTCTTTGGCGTACCCTGTGGTCGTGTCGCGCACCTCCAACGGCTCCGACGGCACCACGCGTGACAGGTTGATCCGCACCGAGTAGATGATGTCGATGCGGTCGTCCGGGCGGATCATCCCGCCCAGGGCATTGATCCGGTCCACCGGCAGCGCGATCGCGCGGCGCCCCTCAGCCAGGTCAAACGTGAGCCCTGGTGCGACCAGGTTGGCGGCCAGGATCTGCTGACCCTTGACCAGATTCCCGGACACCGCCATCCCGACGACCTGCGCGGGCGAGGTCGCGCTGCCCGGTGCCACGCCCGACGCATCTACCTGGGTAACCTGGATGTCATCCTCGGAGAGCACGGTGTTGGCCGGGATATCCCGCGCAGCGACCACCACATTGGCCTTCGCGGGCGCGTTGCCTTCTTCCTCCGGTTGGCCGAGAACCCCGGAGAACGCGACGATTGCCAGCAACGCCGCCACCAGCGCCAATGCCACGCCGAGGAGAATGAAGAGCCGTCCGCCCTTGCGCATACAGTACGTTCCCTCTCCGGCTCATTGTGAGCCGCCTCGTCACAGGTGGCCGTTGCCACGATTTCGGCTACATCGCAGACGGAGCCTGGTCGATGTGCTACTCAGAGTGTAGGAACGTGCTTATGCCAGGGCCATAGTACGTTGGTAACGAGCAATACCGGGGCAGTCCCGGGGACTGCCGGCCCCGCGTGGTATAGTTGCCGGCGAGGCCGATGCATATGCAGGATCGAGCGACCCTTCTCTACGGCCAGGACCCCACGGAGCGTATCGTCGCGGTCGAGCGCGTGGGCCAGTCACACGTGCGCGTGTTTCGCCGCCTGCACGATGATCGCGTGGTGGCCGAGTCGGCTCCCTTCCACCCGTGGGCTGTACTGACCGAGGAGGGCGCTGGCGCCCTCGACCGGCGCGGTGCCGAGATCGTGCGCCTCCAGGGCGATCTCCCGCTGCGGTACCTCGCCCGGTTCGTGAGCTGGAATGCCTTCCGCGCCGCGATCGAGCAGATCCAGCAGCGGGGGTACCCGGTCCACACCTTCGGGCACCCCACCGATCAGTACCTCACCCTGACCGGGCGGAACCTCTTCCGCGGCATGGACTTCGACGACATCGTCCGGATGCAGATCGACATTGAGACGACCGGCTTCGACGCGCGCTCGAACCGCGCCGAAATCCTGGTCGTGGCGCTGTCGACCAACCGCGGCCGGCGGGAAGTGCTCGACGTTGCCGACTTGGGTGAGGCGGGGGTGCTGCAAACGCTCACCGAGCGCATTCAGCAGATCGACCCCGACGTCATCGAGGGGCACAACCTCTTCAACTTCGATCTGCCGTTCCTCATCGAGCGGGCCCGGCAGCACGGGGTGACGCTCGCCTGGGGCCGGGACGGCTCACCGCCCCGCATCGGCGGCACCCAGCGCTTCAAGGCCGGCGCGCGAACGATCCCGTACCAGGCGGTGTCGATCTTCGGCCGGCACATCGTCGACACCTACCAGCAGATCCAGCGCTACGACACTGCCAACGAGCTGGAAAGCTACGGGCTCAAGCAGTCGATCGACGCGCTCGGCCTCACCCATCCCGATCGCATCTTCATCCCGGGCGACGAGATCGGCCGCGTCTATGCCGAGGATCGGCAGCGGGTCCACGCCTACGCGCTCGACGACGTGGCCGACGTGGCGCTCTTGAGCGAGCTGGCCCTCCCGACCGAGTTCTATCAGAGCCAGATCCTGCCGCGCGGGCTACAGGGCGTCGCCACCGGCGGGCCGGGCGAGAAGATCAACTACCTCATGACCCGCGTCTACCTCGCGCTCGAGCACAGCCTGCCCCTCCCGGATACGCCGAAGCCCTACCCCGGCGGCTACACGGAGGTCCGCCGCGTCGGGGTGTTCCGCCCGGTGGTCAAGTGCGATGTCGAAAGCCTCTACCCCGCCATCATGCTCAGCGACCGCATCGCCCCCGCGACCGACGTGCTGCAGGTCTACCTCGACCTCCTGGAGGTCCTCACCGCCCGGCGGTTGGAAGCCAAGCGCCGCGCACGGGAGACGACCGGCGCGGAGCAGGCACGCTGGCTCGGCCTCCAGTCCAGCTTCAAGGTGCTCATCAACTCCTTTTACGGCTACCTCGGTTACGGCCGCGCGCTCTTCAGCGACTTTGATGCAGCCCGACGGGTCACGCTGCGCGGGCAGGAGATCATCCGGCAGGTCGTGGACGCCCTCGATGAGGCCGGCGCCGAGACGATCGAGATCGACACCGACGGCGTCTACTTCCGCCCACCGCCCCACGTGCGCGGCCGGGACGCCGAGGAAGCCTTCGTCGCCGCGATCGGCGAGCGGCTGCCGCGTGGCATTAGCCTGGCGCACGATGGCAGTTTCGACGGCATGATCTCGCTCAAGACGAAGAACTACGTCCTGCGGGCGCAGGACGGACGGATCATCCTCAAGGGGAGCAGCCTGCGCTCACGGCGCGAGGAGCCGGTCCTGCGGCGCTTCCTGCGGGATGCCGCTCGCGCCTTCATCGAGGGCACGCCCGCCACCGTCCGCGACCTCTACCTCGACACGGCCGAGCGCCTGATCCAGCGCGCCCTTCCGGTGCAGGACATCGCCCGCTGGGAGACGATCACCGAGAAGACGTACACCAGCGAGGCCAACCGGCGACTGGCCGACGCCGCCGCAGGGGAACGGATCGGCGAGCGCATCGCGGTCTACCAACGGGCCGACGGCAGCCTCGCCCGCATCGAGCAGTACGCGGGGGATGAGGATGTCGACTACCTCCTGCGCCGTCTGCGTGACATGGCCGCGCGGTTCCGCCCGCTGTTCCCCGACGACGCAGCCTTCGACCATCACTTCCCGCCACTCACGGCGCGCTCCGACGTCGCGGTCGTCCGTACCGCGCCCGCCGTCCAGCAACTCTCCATGTTCTGAGACGACGTACCCGACAGGACCAACAAGAAAAACGGCCGATCTCGACGTGAGATCGGCCGATGCACGGAACAAACCAAAACAGCCGACCCGAATGGGTCGGCTGTTGCTGGTAGCGGGGGCGGGATTCGAACCCGCGAC
>NZ_JADGHZ010000093.1:12500-13822 GCF_019683595.1 Sphaerobacter sp.
CAACAGACGTCGGTGCGGCCCTCCACGCGCTCTTACCCGCGCTTCAGCCTGGCCATGGGTAGCTCACCGGGTTTCGGGTCGACCGCCCGCGACTCAGCACGCCCTCTTCAGACTCGCTTTCGCTCCGGCTCCGGGTGTCCCTCCCTTAGCCTGGCCACGAACGGTCACTCGCCGGTTCATTCTCCAATAGGCACGCCATCAGGGGACTCGCGCCCCCCTCTGACCGTCTGGAGGCACACGGTTTCAGGCTCTCTTTCACTCCCCTCACCGGGGTGCTTTTCACCTGTCCCTCACGGTACTCGTCCACTATCGGTCGCGTGGGGTATTTAGCCTTGGGTGGTGGGCCACCCCGCTTCCCACGGGATTCCACGTGTCCCGCGGTACTCACGGACCCGGGCGGAGCCAGCCCCCCGTCGCCTACCGGGCTCTCACCGTCTCCGGCCGCCCCTTCCAGCAGCGTTCGGCTAAGAGGCTGGTTGCTCACTCCGTGGCGGGTCTGCCGCCCCGCCCCCCGGGCCGTCCTACCCCCGACCAGCATCGGCGGCAGCCTGTACCACCGGCCGGGTTTGGGCTCCTCCCGGTTCGCTCGCCGCTACTACGGGAATGCTCTCTGCTCCTCGGGGTACTAAGATGTTTCAGTTCCCCCGGTACCCCCCCGCCGCCTATGGGTTCAGCGACGGGTGTCCCGGTATAACCCGGGACGGGTTGCCCCATTCGGACACCCTCGGATCACTGCCTGCCCGCGGCTCCCCGAGGCGTTTCGCCGCCTGGCCACGTCCTTCATCGGCCCCACGCGCCGAGGCATCCACCGTGTGCCTTCCTCGTGGATCACCCCTCTGCATCCGCGCACTGCCCACCAGCACGGCGGACACCAGCACGACGCAAAGACCGTCCACCCACGCAGATGCTCGGACCTCGCCACTCCATTGTTAAGGTGCCCGGTGGAGCTGAGGGGACTCGAACCCCTGACCTCCGCCGTGCAAGGGCGGCGCTCTCCCAGCTAAGCTACAGCCCCATCTGGTGACGCCGCCGGTGGGCGTTCCTGGACTCGAACCAGGGACCTCACCCTTATCAGGGGTGTGCTCTCACCAACTGAGCTAAACGCCCGGCCGTAGCTCTTGCGGCACCTTGACCGCTGGAGCGTGATCGAGTGCACCGGATCGGACCAGGTTGACGACCGGGCTGCCGTCGGCGGGCTGGTCCAGGGGGCCACCCGCCCTCCGCCGCCGCGTGGCGGCCTCCACAGGCGGGGCCACACCCTGCGCCCCTCCGCCGGTCGGATGAGGTTGCCCCCACCCGGCACCCGGCCGGTTGACCTGGGA
>NZ_JADGHZ010000012.1 GCF_019683595.1 Sphaerobacter sp.
CGCGCCAGTCCCGCCGCCCTCTCGTGCGGCCCCCGGGGGCCGCCCCGGCCCCGCCCCCCCACCGGCACATCTCACACATGGGACATGGAGGGGGCCCCGCCCCACCTGATGGGTGTGGAGACCGTCTGACCGGGTGATCGCGCAACCGGGGAGCGATCAAGACCATGAGGAAGCGCTGATGGAAAGTCTCGGCATCACTCCCGCCAACCTCATCATCCAGTTGATCGCGTTCGTCGCGTTCATCGTGATCTTCTGGAAGTTGGCGCTCGGCCCGATCACCAACATGCTCGACGAGCGGCGCCGGCGCATCCAGGAGGGTTTGGAGGCGGCGGAGCGCATGCAGCGCGAGCTGGAGGCTACGCGCGCCCAGAATGAAGAGGTGCTCAACCAGGCGCGTCGCGAGGCCCAGCAGATCCTGGCGCAGGCGCGAGAGAACAGCGAGCAGGTGCTCGCCCGTGCTCAGGCGCAGGCCCGAGCCGAGGCCGAGCAGATCATCGAGAAGGCGCGCGCGGCGATCCAGGCCGAACAGCAGCAGGCATGGCAGCAGCTCCGTCAGGATGTCGCTGATCTGGCCATTGCCGCCGCCACCAAGATCGTGCGGCGCGAGCTGGACCGTGCCGATCAGGCGCGCCTGATCCAGGAAACCCTGGCAGAGGCCGGCAACGGCCGCGCCCGCGAGTGACGCGGATGCAAGGGGGAGAGTGCGATGCCAGTGGCCGGCGCGGCCAAGCGATACGCGCAAGCGGCATTTGAGATAGCTCGGGAGCGCGGCGAGCTCGACCAGTGGGAGCAGGATCTCCGTCAACTGGCCGGCGTGATGGCGAACCCGAGCGTGTCGGAGTTTTTCGATAGCCCGGCAGTGCCCGAGACGGCCAAGCGGCAGGCGATCGAGGCGATCCTGCCGGACGAGTCGCAGCAGCTTGTACGGAATCTGGCCTTGCTGCTCCTGGAGCGCGGGCGGCTGCCGCAACTCCCGCAGGTGGCCGAGGTCTTCCAGCAGCTCGTCATGGAGGAGCGCGGCATTGCCGTGGCCGAGGTGACGACCGCGGTCCCGCTCGATGAGGATGAGCAGGCGCAGGTGCGCGAGCGCGTGGCGGCCCTGATCGGCAAGCAGGTCGAGATGCGGCCGCGGGTCGATCCCGATATCATCGGCGGAATTGTCGTGCGGGTGGAGGACAACCTGATCGACGGCAGCGTACGGACGCAACTCCACCAGCTTCGACAGCGGATGGTGAGCTAGCCGGGGCCGCCTCGAGTCGGGCGAGTGCCACCGGCTTCTGACATGACAGAAACGAGCGGCCCAAGCGGATAATCGGGAGGAACCATGGTCGTACGACCGAGCGAGATCAGCGACATTCTGCGCCAACAGATTGAGAACTACGGCAGCCGCATGGTCGTCACCAACGTCGGCTACGTCGTCGAGGTCGGTGACGGAATCGCGACCGTGCACGGCCTGCGCGATGTCATGGCCAGTGAGTTGGTGGAGTTCTCCAACGGGGTCATGGGCATGGCCTTCAACCTCGAGGAGGACTCGGTCGGCGTCATCATTCTCGGTGACTACACCGGCATCGAGGAGGGCGACGAGGTCAAGTCGACCGGCCGCATCGCGCAGGTGCCGGTGGGCCCGGCGCTCCTGGGTCGCGTGGTGAACGCCCTCGGCGAGCCGATCGACGGCAAGGGCCCGATCCAGACCGATCGCTTCCGGCCGCTGGAGCGGATCGCCCCCGGTGTGGTTGCCCGGCAGAACGTGGATACCGCGCTCCAGACCGGTATCAAGGCGATCGACAGCATGATCCCGATCGGCCGGGGCCAGCGCGAGCTGATCATCGGTGACCGCCAGACGGGTAAGACGGCCGTTGCGCTCGATACGATCATCAACCAGCGCGACACCGGCGTCGTCAGCATCTACGTCGCCATCGGCCAGAAGCAGTCGCAGGTGGCGCAGATCGTGGCGACCCTCGAGCGTGAGGGCGCGATGGAGAACACGATCGTCGTCGTCGCGTCGGCGGCCGATCCGGCGCCGCTTCAGTACCTGGCGCCCTACGCCGGTTGCGCCATGGGCGAGGAAGTGATGGAGAGCGGCGGCCACGCGCTGGTCGTCTACGACGACCTGTCAAAGCACGCGTGGGCGTACCGCCAGGTCGCGCTGCTGCAGCGCCGCCCGCCGGGCCGCGAGGCGTACCCGGGCGACGTCTTCTACCTGCACTCGCGCCTGCTGGAGCGCGCCGCGCGGCTGCGCGATGATCTGGGCGGCGGCAGCCTGACCGCGCTGCCGATCATTGAGACCCAGGGGAACGACGTGTCGGCCTACATTCCGACGAACGTCATCTCCATTACCGACGGCCAGATCTACCTGGAGCCGGACCTGTTCTACGCGGGTGTCCGCCCGGCGATCAACGCCGGTCTGTCGGTGTCCCGCGTGGGTGGTGACGCGCAGATCCGGGCGATGCGTCAGGTTGCCGGTCGGCTGCGCCTGGAGCTTGCGCAGTATCGCTCGCTGGCGGCGTTCGCCCAGTTCGGTTCCGACCTGGACCCGGCCACCAAGCGGCAGATCGACCGCGGCCAGCGGCTGACCGAGGTGCTGAAGCAGCCGCAGTACCAGCCGATGCCGGTCGAAGAGCAGGTGGCGATCATCTGGGTCGCGACGAACGGGTACCTCGACGACGTGCCGGTGGAGCAGGTGCGGACGTTCGAGCAGCAGTACCTCGACTACATGCGGACCAGCAAGTCTGACCTGCTGCAGCGCATCGTCACCGAAAAGCAGCTCACTGATGAGATGATCGAGGAGCTGCGGAAGTCGGTCGAGGAGTTCAAGCGGTCGATGTGGGCTGGCGGCCAGGCAGCATAGCGCCGGGGATCTGAGGGAGGAGACAGACCGTGCCCACACCGCGAGAGATCCGGCGCCGCATCCGGAGCGTGCGCAACACGGCGCAGATCACCCGCGCGATGGAGATGGTCGCCGCGTCCAAGATGCGGCGAGCGCAGCAGCACGTGCTGGCCACCCGGCCCTATGCGGAGCGCATCCGCGCCATGATCGGTGATCTGGCGGCCATGGCCGACACCGAGGAGCAGGCGCGCTACCCGCTCCTTGCGCGGCGGCCGATTCAGCGCTCGCAGATCATTCTGATCACCTCCGACCGCGGACTGGCCGGTGCTTTCAACACGAACGTCATCCGCCGCGCGATTCAGGTCATGAATGAGCGGCCGGAGTCGCTGGAGAACATCGACATCGTGACCATCGGCCGGAAGGGGCGCGACTTCCTGACGCGGTACGGCCGGCCGCTGGTGGCGTCGTTCACCGACGTCGGTGACTATCCGTCGCTGGAATCGATCCGGCCGGTGGTGCGGATCGCGACGGACGACTTCGTCGCAGGCAAGGTCGATGCCGTGTACGTGGTGTACACGCGCTTCATCAACACGCTGCGCCAGGTGCCGGAAGTGCTGCAGGTCTTGCCGATTGAGGCACCGCCCGGCACGGACGAGGTCACGGATTATATCTTCGAGCCCAGCCCGGAGGCCGTGCTGCAGGCGCTGCTGCCGCGCTTCGTCGAAGTGCAGCTCTACCAGGCGCTGCTGGAGTCGATCGCGAGCGAGCACAGCGCCCGCATGGTGGCGATGCGCAACGCGACCGACAACGCGCGCGAGTTGGTGTCGGAGTTGACGCTCACCTACAACAAGGCGCGCCAGGCCCAGATCACCCGCGAGGTGACGGAGATTGCGGCCGGCGCGGCGGCGTTGGGCTAGCCAGAGGCGCCCGTGCGGGCGGTGGGACCGCAGCGGGCGAGGGAGGATACACCGGACATGGCAACCACGGTAGCGACAGGCCGGATCGTCCAGATCACCGGCGCGGTGGTGGACGTCGAGTTCCCGCCGGACCAACTGCCGGATATTTACAACGCCCTCGAGGTGGAGCGGGAGGGCGACGAGCCGCTCGTGCTCGAGGTGCAGCAGCACCTGGGGAATGACTGGGTGCGGACCGTGGCGATGAGCAGCACCGACGGTCTGCGCCGCGGCATGCCGGTTCTCGACACCGGCGGCCCGATCAAGGTGCCCGTCGGCCAGGCAACCCTCGGCCGCATCTTCAACGTCGTCGGCCGCCCGGTCGATGACGGGCCGGCGCCGCAGGCGGAGGTGTACTACCCGATCCACCGGCCGGCGCCCACGTTTGAGGAGCAGTCGACCGAGGTCGAGCCGTTTGAGACCGGGCTCAAGGTGATCGACCTGATCGCCCCGTTCACCAAGGGTGGTAAGACGGGTGTGTTCGGCGGGGCCGGCGTCGGCAAGACCGTCATCATCATGGAGCTGATCCGCAACATCGCCGCTGAGCACGGTGGTTACTCCGTGTTCACCGGTGTGGGCGAGCGGACCCGCGAGGGAACCCAGCTCTGGGGCGAGATGCAGGAGTCCGGCGTCGCCGACAAGACGGTGCTGGTCTTCGGGCAGATGAACGAGCCGCCCGGAGCGCGCCTGCGTGTCGGCCTGACCGGGCTGACCATGGCTGAGTACTTCCGGGACGAGGGGCGCGACGTGCTCCTCTTCATCGACAACATCTTCCGCTTCGTGCAGGCGGGCTCCGAGGTGTCCGCACTGCTGGGTCGTATGCCGAGCGCAGTGGGGTACCAGCCGACGCTGGCGACCGAGATGGGTCAGCTTCAGGAGCGCATTACCTCCACCAAGCGCGGCTCGATTACCTCGGTGCAGGCGGTCTACGTCCCGGCCGACGACTACACGGACCCGGCACCGGCCACGACCTTCGCTCACCTCGACGCGACGATCTCGCTGGAGCGCTCGATCGCGGAGCAGGGGCTCTTCCCGGCGGTGGACCCGTTGGCATCGACCTCGCGCATCCTTGACCCGAACATCGTGGGCCAGGAGCACTACGAGGTGGCTCGCGAGGTGCAGCGGGTGCTGCAGCGCTACCGCGACCTGCAGGACATCATCGCCATCCTCGGTATCGAGGAGTTGAGCGAGGATGACAAGCTGATCGTGGCGCGCGCCCGCAAGATCCAGCGCTTCCTGTCGCAGCCGATGTTCGTGGCCGAGGCCTTTACCGGCCGCCCGGGCCGCTACGTCGAGCGCTCGGAGACGGTGCGCGGCTTCAAGGAGATCCTCGAGGGCAAGCACGACTCGCTTCCGGAGCAGGCCTTCTACATGGTGGGGACCATCGACGAGGCGGTCGAGCGTGCCGAGCAGATGGCACGGGAGCAGTAACACCGGAGCAGGCGTCAACGGTCATGCGTCATACGTCATTCGTCCGAACCCGGGCAGCCCGGGCAGGACGTGTGACGTATGACGTATGATGTAGGGCGCATGACGACAGTCGCTTGAGGAGACAGGCATGGCCAAGCTGAGTGTGGAAGTCGTCACCGGGGAGCGCGTCGTCTTCCAGGAGGACGACGTGGACATGGTGGTAGTCCCCGGGGCCGACGGTACGCTCGGCATCCTGCCGCGGCACGCCCCGCTGATCTCACTCCTGTCGCTCGGCGAGATGCGCGTCATCAAAGGCGGCCAGGAGCAGTCGCTGGCGGTCTTCGGTGGGTTCGTCGAGGTCGCGCACAACCGGGTGCGGGTTCTGGCTGACACCGCGGAGCGGGCCGAGGAAATCGATCTCGCGCGGGCTGAGGAGGCACGAAAGCGAGCCGAGGCACGACTTGGGCGGGCCCAGGCCGATGTGGACCTGATCCGGGCCGAGGCGGCGCTGCGCCGCTCGATCATCCGCTTGAAGGTCGGGCGCCGCAGCCGTGGCCGGCAGCCGGTCGGTCCGCAGCAAGAACTCGGCAATTTGTAGCGCGTGCCGTGTGTCGGTCCCGGGGCAGTCCCGGGACCGCAGCGTCTTCTACGGACGCGTCCGGCGGGTTGCTCAAGCGGGGGAACCGGTGTGGAATTGGGACAACCGGGTCCACCGCGCGCGTGGCGTCGGGGCACCCACAGGAAACAACCGAGACCCACATCTCCCTGAACAGAGTTCGGAGCGGCGCAATGCAGGTGGCGACGGAGGCGAAGACGATCCGGGTACGCGGCGGCACGCGGCTGTATGGGCGCGTCGCAATCGGCGGGGCGAAAAACGCGGCATTGCCCGCGATGGCGGCGGCTCTGCTCACCGACGAGGAGTGCCTGCTCGATAACGTCCCGGTGCTGGAGGACACGCTGGTGATGGCGGATCTCCTGCGCTGGCTCGGCGCCGATGTCGAGTTTGATCAGGAGAACCGTCGGGTTCGCATCTGCGCGGCGAACATCCACCGGTTCGACGCCCCGCCCGAACTGGTCGAGCGTATGCGCGCGTCGTTCCTCGTCTCCGGTCCGCTGCTGTCGCGTTTCGGCGAGGCATCGTCGTCGCCGCCAGGTGGCTGCCGTCTCGGCACCCGGCCGGTCGACGTGGATCTGCGCGGTTTCCGGCGCATGGGGGCGGAGATCACGCAGACCGACGGTGGGTACGTGATGCGGGCCCGTCGCCTCTACGGTGCCGAGCTGTACATGGACTATCCCAGCCACACCGGCACTGAGAACCTGCTGATGGCGGCGACCCTGGCTCGCGGCACGACCACGATCGTCAACGCCGCCAGCGAGCCGGAGATCAGCTTCCTCGGTTCGATCCTGCGCGACATGGGCGCGCGCATTTCCGGTGTCGGCACCCCGCACATTCGCGTGCACGGGGTCGATCGGCTCCGCGGGTACCGCGCCGCGATCCTCCCGGACCGCATCGAGGCAGGAACCTTCGCCATCGCCGCCGCGATCACCGACGGCGAGGTGATCCTCGACAACGTCTCCGAGCCGGACATGCTCCCGCTTACCTACAAGCTCCGCGAAGCCGGAGCCGAGGTGTGGTGGAATCAGACGTCGATGCTCGTGCGCGGGCGCGGGGAACTGCACGCCACCGAGATCCAGGCGCTCCCATTCCCCGGCTTCCCGACGGACCTGCAAGCCGCGTTCGCGGTGCTCATGACCCAGGCCAAGGGGCAGAGCCGCATCTTTGAGCGGGTCTTCAACGACCGGCTGCGCTACGCCGCGGAGCTGGCCAAGCTCGGCGCCGACATCACGGTGATTGACCGGCAGCAGGCGATCATCAACGGGCCGACCCGGCTCCGGGGCGCCGACGTGGAGGCGCTCGATATTCGAAGCGGCGCCTGCCTCGTGCTCGCGGGCCTGGTGGCCGAGGGTGAGACCCGCATCGGGCAGATCCAGCACCTGCGCCGCGGCTATGAGGATATCGTCGAGAAGTTTGCCTCCCTGGGAGCGGAAATCTCCTACCTCTAAGACGGCGTGCCGTTGGTCGCTTGATGCCGCGTGATGCTGAGCGGCGCGAAGTATCGTATGCCGGACGGTTGGACTCGTCCGAGATCCTTCGCTTCGCTCAGGATGACGGGCCGGCGCGTCGAACCGCCACTTGACGGAACTTCCATGACGTCCTCGGTCCGAGTTGTCGGGCACGGGTGACCTCGCGGCGTGGCCGGCTTGGGCGTTGCGCCGCGGCTCTGTGCGACGGCCACGCGGTCACGCGACGGCGAGGCTGGCTCAGAGACGGCGAGCCGTGGCGCGCCCTTGAAAGCGTCGGGCCGTGGGGGATAATTGCGCGGGCATCCGCCGCCGGATCGGTGCCCTGCCGTCCGGTGGAACGTGGGGGCTGCACCGTGGAGCGCGTGCTACAGGATTCGCTACGGAACCGTCTCATCCCGACGCTGGTCGTCCTCATCGTCGTCGCGCTTCTCGGCCTCTTCGCCTATGCCATGTGGTCCCCCGGTGACTCGACCAACCTGGCGGGCGGTGGTCGGATCAACACCGTCGGCCACCTCATCCGCTTTGAGAACCGCACTGCCCCCTCGTTCACGCTGCAGACGCTCGACGGCCAGCAGATCTCCCTGGAGCAGTTCCGGAGCAAGATAGTGGTCCTTAACTTCTGGGGATCGTGGTGCCCGCCCTGCGAGGAAGAGGCCCCGGTCCTACGCGACTTTGCCGCCTCTCTGGACGACGACACGGTGATCGTGGGGATCGACATCTGGGATCGGCAGGACGCGGCGCAAGCCTTCATTCAGAAACACGAGCTGACCTATCCCAATGCGGTCGACGACAACGGGCGGACCACGATCGACTACGGCGTCGGTGGCGTGCCGGAGACGTTTATCATCGGGCCGGATGGCGCCCTGTTGGGCAAGTACAACGGACCCATCAAGTCGGTGGAACAGCTCCACGGGTTCATTCAGGAGTTGATCGGCGCCGGATAGATCGGCGGGCCCGGCGATCGTGAAATCTGGTACAGTTCCGGCGGGACGTGGGGGCCGGTGTAGGGGGTAATTGCGCGGGCATCCGCCGCCGGATCGGTGTCCTACCGTCCGGTGGAACGTGAGGGCTGGATCGTGGACCGCGTGCCACAGGATTCGCTACGGAACCGTCTCATCCCGACGCTCGTTGTCGTCATCGTCGTTGCGCTTCTCGGCCTTTTCGCCTATGCCGTCTGGTCCCCCGGTGACTCGACCAGCCTGGCAAGTGGCGGCCGCATCAACACCGTCGGCCACCTCATCCGCTTTGAAAACCGCACCGCACCCTCGTTCACCCTTCGGACGCTCGATGGCCAGCAGATCTCCCTGGAGCAGCTCCGGGGTAAGACGGTGGTGCTCAACTTCTGGGGATCGTGGTGCCCCCCGTGCCAGGAGGAGGCCCCGGTCCTGCGTGATTTTGCGGCCTCCCTGGATGGTGACACGGTGATCATCGGGATCGACATCTGGGATCAGCAGGATGCTGCCCAGGCCTTCATTGAGGAGCACAAGCTGTCGTATCCCAATGCCGTCGACGACAACGGGCGGACCACGATTGACTACGGTGTCGGTGGCGTGCCGGAAACGTTTATCATCGGGCCGGATGGCACGCTGCTGGGCAAGTACAACGGCCCGATCAAGTCGGTGGAACAGCTCCACGGCTTCATTCGGGAGTTGACCGGTGCCGGATAGACCGGTGGGGCCCGGCGATCGTGAAATTTGGTACAGTTCCGGCGGGACGTGGGAGCCGGTGAGGTGAGACAGGCGAACCGTGGACATCCCGTCGATCACGCGGCTGTTGCTCCGGCTGACGCACGCACTGGCGGCGGCAGCCTGGGTGGGAGGTGGTGTGTACTACGTCCTGGCGCTGCGGCCGCAGATGCGGCAGGCGGACGAGGAGGCGAGGGCACTGGCGCGCGCGGCGCAGCGGGAGTTCGGCCGCTGGGCCTCGGTGGCTGCGTTCCTCATGGTCGGCTCCGGGGTCGTCCTGATGTGGGACGGGCTTGCCGACGGGCGTGGAACGGTTGCCTACGTCGTCCTGCTGGCGATCAAGGTCGCCGCTGCGGTGGCAGCCTTCTGGCTGGCGGGGTCATTCGTCCGCGCGCGGCGTACGGTGTCGCTGCCCGGTCGGAAGGTTCCCCGGCAGCCGTCCCGGTTCGATCGCGCCTGGCTCATCCTGATGCTCGGGAGCGTGGCATTCCTGCTCGGCGTGATCCTGTCGAGCGTGTACCCCACCGGGATTGGACAGCGATGAGTTGCGTCGCCCTCGGCGCTGCCGGGCGCCGGGCGCGCCAGCGGCCCGCGGCGAGCGGGTCCGGTGTGTGGGAGGAGGAGCGATGACTGGCGGAGTGGCCGCCGAGCCGGCTGCGGTGGGCCGTCGCGCCCCGTGGCTCAACACGAAGATCCTCGTCGCCGGCGTCGTCCTGGCCCTGGCTGTCGGGTTCCTGATTTACAACAGTATGCAGGGGACCGCGGCGTCCTACTTCGTGACGGTGGGCGAGTTGCAGGCCCAGGCGGACAAGGTCGACGGGACGCGCGTGCGGGTTGGTGGCGACGTGGTTCCCGGCTCAATTCAGATGGGCGGACCAGGGCAGCCGATCCGCTTCCAGGTGACGGACGGCACGCACACGATGGACGTGGTCTACACGGAGGTCGTGCCCGACATCTTCTCCGACCACGTCCAGGTGGTCGTGGAAGGTACGTTCCACAAGGGTCAAGAGTTCCAGGCCGACACGCTGTTGACCAAGTGCCCCTCGCGCTTCGAGGCAGCGCAGCCGACCGACTCGTAGAGGGGAGACCCCGTGGCGCAGCTTGGTTCCGGTGCACTCGTCGTTGCCCTGGCGCTGGCCGTCTACGGCATCGTGGCCGGGGTACTTGGTGCCCGGCGTCGCATCCCAGAGCTGGTTGAGAGTAGCATCCGCGCGGTCTGGGGCGTGACGGCCCTGATCCTGGTGGCCGTCGTCACGCTCCTGACGGCATTCCTGACCCACGACTTCCGGCTGGAGTACGTCTATGGTCGATCCAGCCGTGACATGCCGATTTACTACGTCGCGGCGGCCTTCTACGGTGGTCAGGAGGGGAGTCTCCTCTACTGGTCCATGATCGCGGGGATCCTGTCGTCGCTCGCCGTCTACCTCCACCGCAAGCGCGATCGCGCGCTCATCCCCTACGTGGCGGCCACCGTCCTCTCGGTCGAGACGTTCCTCCTCTTCATGCTGACTGTCATTGCCAGTCCCTTCACGCTCCTGCCGATGCGGCCGGATGATGGCCAGGGGCTGAACCCCCTGCTGCGCGACGTGGGCATGATCCTCCACCCGCCGTTTCTGCTTGCCGGGTTCGCGAGCTTCACGGTGCCGTTCGGCTTCGCGATGGCGGCCATGATCACCGGCCGGTTGGGGGCCGACTGGATCCGCGCGATTCGGCGGTGGTCGCTCGTCGCGTGGGGCATTCTGGGCGTCGGCCTGCTATTCGGCGCCTGGTGGGCCTATCACGTCCTCGGCTGGGGTGGCTATTGGGGCTGGGACCCGGTTGAGAACGTGGCGTTGCTCCCGTGGCTGACGGGGACCGCGTTCATCCACTCCGTGATCGTGCAGGAGCGGCGCGGCATGCTCAAGGTCTGGAACATGGCCTTGATTGTCGCCACGTTCGCGCTCTCCGTCTTCGGCACGTTCACCGTCCGGAGTGGGCTGATCTCGTCAGTCCACTCGTTCGCGTTGTCGCCGATCGGGCCGTGGTTCCTGGGTTACCTGGCGGTCGTCGTGCTGGTTTCGGTGGGCCTGCTCATCTACCGGCTGCCGGGGTTGCAGAGCGACCGCGCCATTGAGTCGGTGGTGTCACGGGAGTCCGGTTTCCTGCTCAACAACCTCCTGTTCACGGCGATGGCCTTCGCCACCTTCTGGGGCACGGTCTTCCCGCTGGTCACCGAGTTGGTCCGGGAGACGAAGCTGACCGTTGGGCCGCCGTTCTACCGGCAGGTCAACGGGCCGCTGCTCTTCGTCATGATGCTGCTGATGGGTGTCGGCCCGCTGCTGGCCTGGCGCCGCTCCAACACGGGCCTGCTGCTGCGCAACCTGCTCTGGCCCGCGGTGGCCGGCGTTGCGTCGGGGATCGTGATGGCGGTGCTGTCGGGCCATCTCATCGCGGCGGCGTCGCTCGCCGTGACCGTCTTCGCGGTGGGCACGATCGTGCTGGAGTATGTCCGCGGGGCGCGGGTGCGGCGGCGGACCACGCGGGAATCGTACGCGCTCGCGGTCGCGATGCTGGTACGCCGGAACGGCCGGCGCTACGGTGGCTACATCGTGCACCTGGCGGTGGCGCTCATGGCCGTCGGGATCATCGGCTCGACCTTCTTCCAGGTGGAACGGCAGTTCACCCTGCAGCCGGGTCAGTCGGGCACGATCGGCCCCTATACCCTGACCTACCAGCGGCTTGACAACCGGGTGAACGCCCAGGGGCAGGCTGTGGTTGCCGTGGTGGACATCGCCAAGAACGGCGAGCCGCGCGGGACCGTTGAGAGCAAGCGCTTCTTCTACCGTAACTACGAGAACCAACCCACGGCCGAGATGGGGATCAAGACCATCGGGATCGATGACATCTACATCGTCCTCGACCAGTGGGACGAGAACGGCACCGCATCGCTGCGCGCCTATATCAACCCGATGGTGAGCTGGATCTGGGTTGGTGGCGCGGTCTACGTGCTGGGGATGGTGACGGTGCTGTGGCCGGCACCGATGCCGGCGCGGCGGCCCGTCACGCGACCGGTTCGGGAGGCTGCCCTCAGTGAAGCGTAGCATCGTCGTTTCCATCCTGATCGTTGTGGGGATCCTGCTCACACCGACGCTCGCGGCGGCCGAGGAAACCCTGTCGCCGGAGGCGCTGGAGATCGCGGGTTCGCTCAACTGCCCCATCTGCGAGGGCCTGAGCGTGCGCGACTCAGACTCCCAGCTCTCGCGGGACATGCGGGCGCAGATCCAGCGCATGCTGGACGAGGGAAAGACCCGGCAGGAGATCATCGACTATTTCGTCGAGCGCTACGGCATGGGGATCCTCCGTGATCCGCCGAAGGAGGGGTTTGTCCTCACCCTGTGGTGGGGTCCCGTCATCGGCCTGGCGGTCGGCGTCCTTGTGCTTGCAACCTTCATGGTGCAGCGCCGGGCCCGACGAGAGCGGGTGGGTCGTGAGAGCAGCGAGCCGGGCGACGGGGACGAGCTCAGGGCCTACGAAGAGCGGCTCCGACGCGAACTTGACAGAATGGACGCGCCGACGTCATGAGTGCCACACTGGGCTACATCGTGCTGCTTGCCGTGACGGTGGTCGTCTTTGCCTTCGTCCTGCAGCCGTTGCTGTCGGCGCGGCGGCGACCCGTATCGATCCCGCCCGCAAGGCTGGCGGACCTCCAGGCCCGCCGGGCGTACCTTTTGGATGCGATCCGCGAGGTGGACTTCGACTATTCGATGGGGAAGGTGACCGAGGCGGAGTACCAGGAGGTTCGCGGGCGGTACCTGCGCGAGGCGGCTGAGGTGCTGCGCGAGTTGGAGCGCGAGTCGAGCGCGGTGGATGCCGAGATCGAGCGCGAGATCGCGCGACTGCAAGAGCTTGCCCGCGAGCCGGGTCGGTCGGTCACCGAGCGGGACGGGGCCGCGGACGTCTCGTGAGCGACACCCGCCTGCGCGGCGCGCCACCCGATCTTGCGCCCACCTCGGCACCGCCGAGTGTGCGTACCGTGGGCGTTACCAAGCGCTACGGCCGGCGCGGGGTGCTGCGCGGCATCACGCTCACCGTTCAGCCAGGAGAACGGGTGGCCCTGCTGGGGCCGAACGGCGCCGGGAAGACGACGCTGCTGCGCATCCTGGCGACGCTGAGCCGGCCGACGAGCGGCACGGTCGAGATTGCAGGATTCCGGCCGGACCGGGACGCGCAGGCGGTGCGCAGCCGGCTCGGCGTGGTGGCGCATCAGTCGTACCTGTACGACGACCTGACGGCCGAGGAGAACCTGCGCTTCTACGCGCGCATGTACGCGGTCGAGGACGCCGCCGCGCGCATCGACGAGGTCCTCGAGCGTGTCGGGCTGGCGGGGTGGCGAAGGGAGCGCGTCCGCACATTCTCGCGCGGGATGCAGCAGCGCCTTGCCCTCGCGCGAGCGATGCTGCACCGCCCGTCCGTCCTGCTGCTCGATGAGCCGGACTCGGCCCTCGACCGGGCAGGGGTTCGCATCCTGGCGCGGCTCGTCGAGGAGCATGCTGCCGCGGGCGGCACGACGGTGTTGACCACCCACGATCTGGGCCTGGGGTTGGAGGTGGCCGATCGGGTCGTCTTGTTGCAGCAGGGCCAGGTGGTGCTCGATGCGCCCGCGGCGGACCTCGACGTGGCGGAGATCGAGCGGAGGCTAGGCTACCGGTGAGGCGGGAACTGGGCCGGATCTACGCCGTCGCGTGGAAAGACCTGCTCAGCGAGATCCGCACGAAGGAGATGTTCGGCGGCATGGCGGTCTTCGCCCTGCTGACGATCATCACCTTCAACTTCGCCTTCGACCTCACCGGGGTCGATCGGGCGGCCAGCGGCGCCGGCGCGCTGTGGGTGGCGATTAGCTTCGCGGCGATGCTGGGCCTCGGACGCTCGATCGCGGTGGAGCGCGACCGCGGATCGCTCGACGGCTTGCTGCTCTGCCCGGTCGACCGCGGCGTCCTGTACCTGGGCAAGCTGCTGAGCAACCTCATCTTCATCTTGCTGGTCGAGGCGATCAGCGTTCCGGTGTTCGGCGCGCTCTACGACCTGCCGATCTACCGACCGACGCTGCTCCTGGGGCTCCTGCTCGGCACGATCGGCTTCGCCGGAATCGGCACGCTCTTCGCGGTGATGGCGTCCACGACGCGCGCCCGGGAGATCCTCTTCCCGGTGCTGCTGTTCCCGGTCGCGGTGCCGGTGGTGATCGCCACAGTTCGCGTCGCGTCAATGACCCTGAGCGGCACCACGGGAGATGTAGGCCGCTGGCTCAACTTGCTGGTAGGCTTTGACGTAGTCTTTCTGACGATTGCGTTCCTGGTCTTCGATCGGATCGTAGAGGAGTAGCGAGGTGAAGCAAGGGTCAACGCGCGGCTTGCCCGGCTGGCGTTTTGCCCAGGGCGTCGGGGCGCTGGCTGGGGTGGTCATGGCGATCGCCCTCTATATGGCGTTCGTGTACGCTCCGGCCGACGCCTTGCAAGGCGATGTGCAGCGCATCTTCTACCTGCACGTGCCGATGGCCTGGGTGGCCTTCCTGGCCTTCTTCGTGACCTTCATCGGAGGAATCGGCTACCTCTGGAAGCGTCACCGGGGCTGGGACCAGTTGGCGCGTGCCTCGGCGGAGATCGGGCTGGTCTTTACCACCATTGTGCTGCTGAGCGGCTCGCTGTGGGGCAAGCCGATCTGGGGTACATGGTGGACCTGGGACGCGCGTCTGACGACGACGCTGCTCCTCTGGTTCATCTACCTGGCCTATTTCATGCTCCGCTCGTACGTCAGTGACCCGGAGCGGGCGGCGCGCTACGCGGCGGTGCTCGGCATCTTCGGCTTCATCGACGTGCCGATCATCTACAAGTCGGTCGACTGGTGGAGGACGCTGCATCCGGGGCCGGTGGTGTCCACCGGGGGTGCGGCGATGCCGGGCAGCATGGTGGTCACGCTCCTCGTCGCGCTCGCAGCCACGACTCTTATCTACGCCTACATGCTGTACCAGCGCTTCTGGATCGAGCGGACCAAGGATGAGATCGCCGACTATCACTACCGGCTGTATGAGCGGCAACTAGCGCGCGAGATGCGCGAAGGAGCGTCGGTCTGATGGGCGACAACTTGATCTATCTCTTCGTGGCGTTCCTCATTACCTGGCTGATCATGGCGGCCTACCTCTGGTCGATCGGTCGCCAGGTGCGCAACCTGCGGGACGAGGTCGAGGCGTTGGAGAACGCTGAGCTCCCCGCTGAGGCGCCGACGGCTACGCCACGGCGGCAGGAGCAGGTCGAGTCGAGCCAGGCGTGAGCGGTGGCCCCGCCCTCGGGGCCATTTGCTGCGTATGTCGACGATCCGGGCGGCATCCCCTTGGGGGTGTCGCCCGTCGCGTTTCTCTGGAGCTGACTACGCGCTGACCACGGGGTCGGAATAGACGTAGAGGGCGAAGATCGCCACGGAGACGGGATGGCGACTGCGGGCGATGATGCGAACCTCGTCGATGTCCTCGGGTCTCGGCATAAACCCGAGCCGGATGCCAACCTGGTGATAGCCCTGCACGGTGAGGCTTGCGCCGGGCATGCCGTCGAGCACGACCTCGTGGAGGTGGTACCAGCGGCCGCGGACGCGAACCGAGACGTCCACCGGCACCCGAGCCACAGGGTTCTGGAACGCGACGTAGACGTACTGGCTGACGTCGACGTTCCACTGCCGCCGTGCTTCGCGCGCGGCCAGCGCCATGAAATCGGGGTCGTGGAACGGGTTGGCGATCAGTTCATTCTGCGGGATGAAGGCCACGACCGGTCCTTCGTCACGGACGACACGCCGGAAGTTGTGGTTCGGACTGGCAATCGCGAACGTCGGGCGCTCGCCGGCCTGGTAGGGGAACGAGACCAACTTGTGCCCGGGCGCCTGGTAGGAGGCGGAGAGCACACGGTCGTCGATGAACGTCACCTGGAAGAGCAGTTCCCCGTCGAATGGGTGACCGTAGCGGCCCATGCGCGTACGGATCGGCGTTCCCTCATCCTCATCAGTGAAATAGAGGAAATAGCGGAGCGTGACGACCCGCGACTCCGGACCTTCGCTCGCAGAGACGGTGTAGTAGAGCCCGAGCGGCGTGTTGTTGGTCCCGGAGAACATCCCTGGCGTCTCAAGCAGCAGCGGCGAGTTGGCGAACACCAGCCGATCCAGGGGGTTGGCATCAGGGTCGTTCGCTACGGCATTGAGATGCTCGACGGTGGTGATGGACGAGCTGAGGATGCGTTCCAGCGCGCGGTGAGGATCACCCAACTGGCGCACCTCAACGCGTGGCTCGTCGATCCGATGCATCTGCGTGCTCGCCACGGTGTGCAGCACCACCATCGGCAAGTAGATCGCCAGCGCCAGAGCCGGCGCTGAGCCGATCAAGGGGAGTACACGCTGTCGAGCACGCAGAAGTAGGCGCCACATCTCGGCCTCACATCGGGTCGGAGCGGAGCGGCCCGGTGGCCGGATGCGTCGCATGTGGTGGTGATGACGAGGTGGCGCCGGTCCGTGGGGTCCGCCCTATGTACCTGTTCTTATTACGTAACGATACCAAACGCGCGTGGTTGTGCCCAGGAGGGCTGCAAAATGGTGTAATCGGGATGGCGCGTCGTCTGTACGCGGCACAGATGTGGCGTCGAGCCCCTGCGCAGGAGCGACAGGCGGGCCTGATGGTGTATCGCCAGGCCCGCCGGAACGCTCAACGCGTCTTGGCCGTCTGGATGGCCTGCCAGATGCGCTGCGGTGTGAGCGGCATGTCCAGGTGGGTGATCCCGAGCGGGGTGAGGGCATCCAGTACGGCGTTCACCACCGCGGGCGGTCCACCGGTTGTCCCGGCCTCACCGACGCCCTTGACTCCCAGCGGGTTGAACGGGCTGGGGGTGACGGTGTGCGCGGTTTCCATGGCGGCAAGCGAGGGCATCTGCGGGGCGCGGAGCGGTCCGTAGTCCAGGAAGGAGCCGGTCATGGGCTGTCCGGCCTCGTCATAGACGATGGCTTCCTGCAGCGCCTGCCCGAGCCCCTGCGCCAGCCCGCCGATCACCTGCCCCTCAACAAGCTGGGGATTGATGACCGGGCCGCAGTCGTCGACCGCGATGTAGCGCCGGAGCGTGATTCGGCCCGATTCGGGATCGACCTCGACCACCGCAGCGTGGGCGCCGAAGGGGAAGGTGCGCCCAGGCGGCATGAAGTAGGCGGTCGCCTCCAGGCCCGGCTCGAGGCCGCCTGGCGCGCCGGTAAAGGCGTAGGCGGCTCGGGCGACGGCTGCGAAGTCTACGGCGCGATCCGGGGCGCCACGGACGCTGAACACGCCGTCGGCAGCGGTGACGTCATCCTCCGCAACCTCCAGCAGATGGGCGGCGATCCGCTGCGCTTTGTCGCGAACCTGTCGGGTGGCCAGGAGCACGGCCGACCCGCCGATGGAGGTTCCGCGGCTGCCGAAGGTGCCGATGCCCTGCGGGGTGATCGCGGTGTCGGAGGCGCGGACGGTGACCGCCTCAAGAGGGACGCCGAGTTCGTCGGCCACGAGTTGGGCGAAGGTGGTCTCCTCACCCTGGCCGTGCGGCGAGATGCCCGTGGTCACGACGACGGCGCCGCTCGGAAGCACGCGCACGGTGGCGCTGTCCCAGCCTGGCCCGGCGAACTCGCAGTAGACGGCGAGGCCGACGCCGACGAGCCTACCCTCGGCGCGGGCCGCGCGCTGTTCCTCGCGGAGCCGGGCGTAGTCGAGACGCTCCAGGGCCTCATCCAAGGCCCGGGCGTAGTTGCCGCTGTCGTAGACGACCCCGGTGGCGCCGGTATACGGGAAGGCGTCGGGCGGGATGAAGTTGCGGCGCCGGACGTCCGCCGGGTCGAGCCCGAGCTCGCGCGCGATGGCGTCCATCAGCCGCTCCAGCATATAAGCCGCTTCGGGGCGCCCCGCGCCGCGGTAGGCGCCGGTCGGGGTCGTGTTGGTCATCACGCCGCGCACTCGGACCCGCAGGTTCTGGATACGGTAGGGACCGCCGGACATCAGCGCCGTGCGCGTCGCCACGGTGGCCGCCGAGTAGGCGCCGAGGTTGCTGATCAGGTCGACGTCGAGGCCGAGCACGACGCCCTCCTCGGTGACTGCGGCCCGGAGGATCTGGATCTGATCGCGGCCGTGGTTGGTGGCAAGGAAACTCTCGCTGCGGGTCTCCGTCCACCGGACGGGGCGCTGGAAACGGTAGCTCAGCGCGGCGGTCAGGACGTACTCCGGGTAGATCCCACCCTTGCTGCCGAACGCTCCGCCGACGTCCGGTGCGATGACTCGCACCGCGTGCTCGTGCAGGCCGAGCGCGCCGGCGATCCCGCCACGCAGCGTGTGGGGAACCTGCGTCGACGCCCAGACCGTCATTTCTCCGGTGGCCGGGTCGAAGCGGGCCTGCGCCGCGCGTGGCTCGATGAAGGCCGCATAGACGCGCTGGTTCACCAGCCGAAGTGACACGACCCGCGCCGCGCGGGAGAAGGCTCCCTCCACATCGCCGTGGTCGATCGTCCAATCGTAGGCGACGTTGTTGCCCCACTCGGGGTAGAGGAGCGGCGCGTCCTCGGCGAGCGCTTGCTCGGCATCGACCACCACGGGAAGGGATTCGTAGTCGACCGTCACCAGGTCCGCGGCATCGCGCGCGGTGTACGCATCGTTCGCGATGACCACCGCGACGGCGTCCCCGACGAAGCGCACGCGGTCGAGCGCCAGCGGGTAGCGTCGCAGGACGCGTCCCGGTGGGGCGTCCGGGCGGGTTTCGAGCGGCTGCATCATGTCCGCGATGTCCTGGCCGGTGAGGATGGCGACCACCCCAGGGACGGCCGCTGCCGCGTCGGTGTCAATCCCCCGAATCCGCGCGTGGGCGTACGGGCTGCGCACGATGGTCGCGTGCAGCGTGCCCGGAAGGCGGACGTCGTCCACGAAGGTGCCCGCTCCCGTCACGAGGCGACCATCACCGACGCGGCGAACCGATTGGCCGACATAGCGACGCGTTGCCTGGTTTCCGGCAATCATGCGCCGTCGCCCCTCCCTTCATGCAAGTCCGGCGCGGCACCATGAGGGGGGCCGGCCGGGTCTTCGTTGCGTACTGCTCGTCTTCCTGATGCAGCATAGCACGTACAAGGCACAGGATGGTCGCCCGCGCCGGCGTTGCCGCATCCTCGCCGGCATCCGGGCCTGCGGGATATCCGAGTTCACCGCCTCGTGGCACATGCCTCGGGCGTGGCCCGGTGTTGGCTCCAGGCATCATGGAGCGCGATCGGGGGACGGTGATGCGGACGATCCGGCACGCCAGGCGGCGATGATCTCAGCGTCGTGGGGGAAGGCGAGGGGCGGCAGATCGTCGGGAGAGAAGAGCCCGACGGCGTCGCTTTCATCCCCGCAAGAGAGGTCGCCGTCGACCACTTCGCCGGCGTAGACCGCGAGGACCACGATGTCGCCCGGCTCGGCGTAGAGGCCGATCAGCCGTGTCAGGCGGACGGTCAGCCCGACCTCTTCCTGTACCTCACGGACGGCCGCCACCTCCGGCGGCTCGCCTCGATCGACGTAACCGGATGGGAAGGTCCAGGCACCGAGGCCCGGGTCGATGCTGCGCCGTTGCAGCACGACCTTCCCGTCCTGCTCGATGACGACGGCCACGGCGAGTTTCGGGTCGGCGAAGAAAGTCTCGCCGCAGGCAGGGCAGTGGGGCCGAGACCGTCCGGCGACCTCGCGCTGCTCGACCGGGCGGCCGCAGTGGGGGCAGAAGCGGATCTCGCCCACGATGTTCACGCTCACCGTGATTCCTCCTGCCGTGCGGTGAAGCGTTCCCGGGCGCGCTCGTAGTCGTCGGGAGTGTCGATGTCGACGGGGCGGGAGAACTCGCTCACGTCGGCGAAGGCGATCAGGTCACGGTGCTGTACCAGCAGGGGGCGGGCGCCCACGTCGCCGCGGAGGCGGCGCAACTCGGGGAAGAGCTCGCGGGCGATCAGCACGGGGTTGCCTCGGCCTTCGGCATAGCGCGGCTGGACGATCGGGGATCGCGTGCCGCGGTACGTCTCGACGATCCGCTCCAGCACCGGCACGGCGACCTCGGGCTGGTCTCCAAGCAGAAAGACCGCGGCCTCCACGTCGTCGGGCAACGCCTCGACGGCGGCGATGACCGAGGTGCTCTGACCCTCGCGGTAGCGGGGATTGCAGACGATCTGGGTGCCGGTGAGGTCGACCTGGGCCTTGATCTCGCTTGCGGCGCTGCCGAGGACGACGAGCAAGGGGTCGAGCGGCGCTTGGCGTGCTGCATCTAACACATAGTCGAGGATCGGGCGGCCGCCGAGGGAGAGGAGCTGCTTCCGGCCGCCGATGCGGGTGGCGGCCCCGGCGGCGAGGACGACACCGGCAACGCGGGGCATGGCTACGTGCCGGATTCGCCTGCGGCCGGGGCTGCGTCGGCCTTGGCCGGGGCCAGGCCCGATCCGGGCTGGCGCGGGTCGCGGCCACGACGTACCGCGATGATCTCGGCGAGGATGCTGACCGCGATCTCCCCCGGGGTTCGTGCACCGATGTTGATGCCGATCGGCCCGTGGATGCGGGCGATCTGCTCATCGGTGAAGCCGGCGGCGCGGAGACGCTCGTTGCGCTCGGCGCTGGTCTTCTTGCTGCCCATGGCGCCGATGTAACCGGCCCGGCTGCGCAGGGCGACCTCCAAGGCGGGATCCTCGAACTTCGGATCGTGCGAGAGCAGCACGATGTCCGTCTCCGGCCCGAGCGGGAGTTGCGACAGTACCTCGTCCGGCCAGCCGACGATCAACTCCCCCGCATCGGGGAAGCGTTCGCGGGTGGCGAAGAACTCGCGCGCATCGACCACGATGGTGTAGTAGCCGAGCTCCCGCGCGAACTTCTCGAGTGGGATGGCGGTGTGGACCGCGCCGACGATGATCATGCGCCGCGGCGGGCGGTGGCTCTCGATGTACACGTCCGCCGTGGTCGCGTCGTCGAGGGTGTAGGTGCGTGTCTGGGCCTCACCCCGTGGCAGCAACTCCAGCGCGTCGGCCGCGACGCGCGCATCCAGTTCCGGGTTCCCGAGCGAGCCCGACCGGCGCCCATCTTCATAGACGAGGAGTTTGGCGCCCACCTGCTCGCCGGCCACGACGGTGGCCAGGGCGACCGGGATTTCCTGGTTGATCGCGTCGCGTAGCTCCTGGAACGTGGCACTCATCGGCGCCCTCACACCAGCTTCTCGATAAAGACGTCGATCTGCCCGCCACAGCTCAGGCCGACGTCCCACGCCATCTCATCGCTGATGCCGTAATGCACGAGCTGTGGCCGGCCGCTCTTGATGACCTCGCGCGCGGTCTCGAAGACAGCGCCCTCGACGCAGCCGCCGCTGACCGAGCCGGCCATGCGCCCGCTGGCGGTCACCGCCAGCTTGGCGCCGACCGGTCGTGGCGCGGAGCCCGACGCCCGCACGACGGTCGCGAGGGCGATCTCCTCACCCTCCTGCTGCCACTTCTCGATCTCTGGAAGGATGTCGCGCATGGTGGACCTCCTCAGGTGCTGGGTCAGGCCGCGGGCGAGCTTGCGCCGCTCATCATCAGCGGCTGCTGGCGCCGGTCCGGGCGGTGATCGTCGATGGTGCTGAGGTGCTTGGCGAGCGCCTCAAGGCTCGCCAGGTTGTGGACCGGCATGAAATCATCAACGTACGGGAGGGCCGCCTGCATTCCCCGCGTGAGCGGCTCATAGCGCGGCGAGCCGAGGAGCGGGTTCAACCAGATCAGCCGGTAGCTGCTGCGCTGGAGCTTGGCGATCTCCCGGCGCAGGATCTCGGGGTCGCCGCGGTCCCAGCCGTCGCTGATGATCAGGACCACGGCGCCGTTGCGCAGCACGCGACGCGCCCAGTCCTGGTTGAACGTCTGGAGCGACTGGCCGATGCGTGTCCCGCCGGACCAGTCCTGCACCTCGCGCGAGACACGCTCCATCGCCTCGTCGATCGAGCGGTGGCGTAGCAGCCGGGTGACGCGGGTGAGCCGCGTGCCGAAGACGAATGCCTCGACCCGAGCCATGCCGTTCTCGATCGCGTAGATGAACTGGAGCAGGATCCGCGAGTAGCGGTCCATCGAGCCGCTGACGTCGCAGATCACCACCAACTGACGCGGCTTCAGCTTCACCTGGCGCCGGGAGATGCGCAGCGGCACGCCCGCGGTTTGCAGGCTGCGGCGCATGGTGCGGCGCGGGTCGATGAAGCGCCCCTTGGGCGAGGCGACCTTCCGCCGCGATCGGCGCTTGCCCAGGCGCCACTGGAGGTTCTCCATCAGCCGGCGGGTCTGGGCCAGCTCGTCCTCGGTCAGGTCGGCAAAGTCCTTCTCGCGCAGGATCTCCGCCGCGCTGTAGCTGAAGACGTCGGACTCGCTGTCGCTGTCGTCGAGATCCGCCGCCTCTTCGGAGGACTCCACCATCTCCAGGCGGCGGCGACCCTCCGCACCCTCGCGCTCGGCGCCGTCCTGCTGCTGTTCGCCCTCGCCCTCCTCCGCTTCTTCGTCCTCGAAGGGGATGGTGTCGTCCGGCTGGACGCCTTCGGGGGCCTCAACCGTGAAGTCCGGCTTGGCCCGCCAGTAGATGTCGAAGATCTTGTCGAAGACCTCGAGGTCGTCCCGGTGCGTGACGAGGCAGGCGCGCGCGGCCTCGCGGAACTCTGACCGGCGGCCGATGTCGATGTGTTCGACGGCGCGCACGAAGTCCATGACCTGCCCGGACGTGGTGTTGATCCCCGCCCGGCGCAGCGCACGCCCGAACCTGATGGCGCGGTTGACAAAGGTGTCCGGTGTGGCCATGTTCCGTTAGCTTCCGCTCGCCGCTGTAGCGGTCGAGACAAGGGAATCCAACTTGTTCTTCCGGATCGCGTGCACGTCTTCCTGGTGCTTAAGGATGGCCCCGAGCGTTGCAGACGCGATCTCGGCGGTCAGTTCCTGCTGGTTGAGCGCCAGGAGCGCGGCGGCCCAGTCCAGCGTCTCGGCGACGCCGGGCAGCTTGTACAGATCTTCCCGCCGCAACTGGTGGATGAAGACCGCCACCTGCTGAGCCAGGCGCTCCGAGATCCCCGGCACCTTGGCTGTGATGATCCGCAGCTCCTTCTCGACGTTCGGGTAGTCGATCCAGTGGTAGAGGCAGCGGCGCTTGAGCGCGTCGTGCAGCTCCCGAGTCCGGTTCGACGTGATGATCACGATGGGCGGCGTCTCCGCCCGGATTGTGCCGATCTCCGGAATCGTGATCTGGAAGTCCGACAGCAACTCGAGGAGGAACGCCTCGAATTCCTCATCGGCCCGGTCGATCTCGTCGATCAGCAGGACGGGCGCCTTCCCCTTGTGGCGAACCGCCTGGAGCAGCGGGCGCTCGATGAGATACTCGGAGCTGAAGATCTCCTCCATGGCCTCATCGCGCGCGACCGACTTGTCCTCCAGGAGGCGGATCGCCAGCATCTGGCGGGGGTAGTTCCACTCATAGACGGCGTGGCTGACGTCGAGCCCCTCGTAGCACTGGAGGCGAATCAGGTCGGTGTCCAGGATCGCGGCCAATGCCTTGGCGACCTCGGTCTTGCCGACGCCGGCCTCGCCTTCGAGCAACAGGGGCTTGGGCAGGCGAAGCGCCAGGAAGATCGCCGTGGCGAGGCTCTCCTCGCAAACGTACCGCTGAGTGGCAAGCGCCTTCTGAACTGCTTCAACAGAGTTGAGTTCCAAGCACATCACCTCATGGAATCCGGGTGATCCCGGTCCGACATTCCGTCCGTGCATAGGGCACCGTGTTCAATGATAGCAAATCCGGCCCCATCGGGGCGCACGGTTCCGTGACCAATCCGGAAGCGGGCGCACGTTTTCGGCGAGCGGTGCCCCTGCGACGCGACCCAGCCGTCGGCCGGACCTCCTGCGATGTGGGGCGTGAATCCTCAGCCCGTCAGCGACGTCACCGGTGAGCCCGCACCACTCGTGACACCGAGTGACATTTTCTTCAGCGTATGCGGTTGACTCGGCTCGCCGATGATGACAAACGGGGGCGGCCATCCGGCCGCCCCCGTGGATGCGCTGCGTAGGCGACCTAGCCGCGCGCGGCCGCAACGGCGCGCGAGAGCGCCCGCTGGGTGAAGACCCGCGCGAGGTGCGCCCGGTACTCCTCCGAGGCGAAGATGTCGCCGTTCAGCTCCAGACCCTCGGCGGCGTGGGCGGCTGCGCTCTCGATGGCCTGCTCGGTCGGCTCCTGCCCGGCGAGCGCCTGCTCCACCGCGCTGGCCCGCTTGGCGACGGTGCCGGCACCGGTGATCCCGACGCGGACCGTCTGGACCTTGCCACCGTCGAGCGTCACGAAGGCCGCTACCCCCACGACCGCGTAGCCCGAGGCGGGGTGGGCGAACTTCTCATACGCCTGCCCTGAGGTGCCCTGCGGCTTCGGGAAGATGATCTGGGTGAGCACCTCGTCGGGGCTGAGGGCCGTGGTGAACATATCGACGAAGAACTCGCTCGCCGGGATGGTCCGCTCGCCGTTCGGTCCGACCACCTTCATCGAGGCGTCGAGCGCGAGGGCGACGGCCGGCATATCCGCGGCCGGGTCGGCGTGCGCCATCGCACCGCCCAGCGTGCCGCGGTTGCGGACCTGGATGTCGCCGACCACATTGGCCGCCTCGGTGATCAGCGGGAGCGACTGCCGGATCACATCCGACTGTAAGAGGTTCCAGTAGGTGGTGGTGGCCCCGACGACAATGCTGTCGCCCGCGTCCTGGATCCCGTTCAGGTCCGGCACGCGCCCGATGTCGATCAGGGCAGCCGGCTCCGCCAGGCGGAGCTTCATCATCGGGAGCAAGCTATGACCACCGGCGAGAATCTTGCCGTCCGGGTGCTGCTGCAGGAGCTGGACGACCTCGGGAACACTCGTTGCCCGGTAGTATTCGAAAGCTGCCGGATACATCGATTCAGCTTCCTTTCTGCGACTCCTGGATCGCCTGCCAGATCCGCTGCGGCGTCAAGGGCATGTCCAGATGCGTGATGCCGTACGGCTTCAGCGCGTCAATGATGGCGTTGACCACCGCCGGCGTCGACGCGATCGTCCCGGTCTCACCGGCCCCCTTGAGGCCCATCGGGTTGACGGGCGTCGGGGTGACGGTGCGATCGACCTCGTAGGTCGGCACCATGCTGGCAGTGGGGAGCGCGTAGTCCATCAGCGAGCCGGATAGGAGTTGGCCGTTCTCGTCGTAGACGGCCGTCTCGTAGACGGCCTGCGCCAGCCCCTGGGCGATCCCGCCGTGGACCTGCCCGTCCACGATCATCGGGTTGATGACGTTGCCGACGTCGTCCACCGCGACGTAACGGAGGAACTGGACCTTGCCCGTGGCCGGGTCGACCTCCACTACGCAAACGTGGGTGCCGAACGGGTACGTGTTGTTGATCGGGTCGAAGAAGTGCGTCTCCTCCAGGCCCGGCGTGACGCCCTCCGGCATGTTCCAGGCCAGGTAGGCGGCACCGGCGACCTCCTGGAAGGTCTTGACCCGATCAGGCGCGCCCTTGACGTAGTAGCGGCCCTGATCGAAGACGATGTCGTCCGGGGAAACCTCCAGCAGGTGCGCCGCGATCTTGGCGCCCTTGTCCCGGACCTTGCGGGCGGCGTAGATGAGCGCGCTGCCGCCGACCGCGGTGCTGCGGCTACCGTACGTCCCCATGCCGAAGGGGATGCGGCCGGTGTCGCCGTGCACGATCTCGACGTCGTCCAGCGGCACGCCGAGCTCATCGGCCACGAGTTGGGCGAAGGTCGTCTCCTCACCCTGCCCGTGCGGGTTGGAGCCGGTGAAGACCGAGACCTTGCCGCTGGGGTGGACGCGGACCGTCGCGCTCTCCCAGAGGCCACCCTGGAAGCCCATCGCGCCGGCCGCCTGGGACGGTGCCAGGCCGCAGACCTCGACGTAGGTGGAGAACCCGATGCCGAGGAGCCGGCCTTGCGCCCGCGCCGCTTCCTGTTCCTTGCGGAACTGCTCGTAGCCGACGATCTCCAGCGCCCGGTTCAGGGCGGCCTCGTAGTCGCCGCTGTCGTACTGGAGCGTGGTGGCGACGGTGTACGGAAACTCCTCCTTGGGGATGAAGTTCTTGCGGCGGACCTCGACCGGGTCCATGCCCAGCCGGTCGGCCACTAGATCCATCATCCGCTCCAGGACGTAGGTCGCCTCAGGCCGGCCCGCGCCGCGGTAGGCGTCGGTCGGGGTGGTATTCGTCAGGACTCCGTGGACCTCGACGCTGATGTTCGGGATCTTGTACGGACCCGAGAGCATCAGCCCGAACAGCCAGGTGGGCACGCCGGGCGCGGCCGTCGAGAGATAGGCGCCCATGTTGGCGTACGCCTTGACCCGAATGCCGGTGATGGTACCGTCTTGCTTCGCGGCAACGTCGACGTAGTCGATGTGGTCCCGGCCGTGAGTGGTGGCAACGAAGTTCTCGCGGCGGTCCTCTACCCACTTGACGGGCCGCCCGAGATCCTTGGAGATGGCGACCGCGATCATCTCCCCGGCGTAGAAGGGAATCTTCGAGCCGAAGCCGCCGCCGACATCAGTGGCGATGACCCGGATCTTGGTCTCGGGGATGCCGGTGACCGCCGACATCAGCAGGCGATGGATGTGCGGGTTCTGGCTGGTGCACCAGAGCGTCAGCTCGCCCGAGCCGGGGTTGTAGTGGGCTACGGCGGCGCGCGGCTCCATAGCGGTCGGGATGAGCCGGTGGTTGATCAGCCGCTGGGAGACGACCACGTCCGCATCGCGCAGCGCGGCGTCGATGTCGCCGCCGGCCAGGCGCCAGACGAATGCCGTGTTGTTGGGTACATCCGCGTAGAGCTGCGGCGCGCCGTCCTGCGTGGCCTTCTCCTGGTCGACGACCGCCGGCAGCATCTCGTACTCGACCTCGATCGCGGCCGCCGCATCCTGTGCCTGGTACCGGTTCTCCGCCACCACCGCGGCGACGCCGTCGCCGACGTAGCGGACCGTGTCAACGGCGAGCGCGCGGTACTCCGGAACCTTCAGATCGGAATTGGGCGGCAGCCAGGCGCACGGGACGGGAGCAAGGGAATCGACAAGATCCTTGCCGGTGTAGACGGCGACCACACCGGGCATCTGGCGCGCCTTCTCGACGTTGATCGACTTGATGCGGGCGTGCGCGTAGGGGCTGCGCAGGATCACCAGCGAGAGCGTGCCGGGCAGACGGACGTCGTCCGTGTAGTTAGCCCGGCCGGTGATCATTCGGGGGTCTTCCCGCCGTTTGACTGAGGCACCGAACATCTTCGTGACGGCCACGGGAACCTCCTTCGGCTGGTACGGACCCGATGGGCGACGCCGAGTGGTCCGGCGATCGGTGGGCTACTCGCCGCCCGCCGCGGCCGCGGCACCGCGCATCTTGTCAGCGGCGTACTGGATCGAGCGCACGATGTTCTGGTAGCCCGTGCAGCGGCACAGGTTCCCCTCCAGACCGTGGCGGATCTCCTCCTCGGTCGGGTTCGGGTTCTTCTGGAGCAGGTCGTAGGCGGTCATGATCATGCCCGGCGTGCAGAAGCCGCACTGCAGGCCGTGCATCTCCCAGAAGCCCTCCTGGAGCGGATGGAGCTGCCCGTCCTTGGCCAGACCCTCGATGGTGGTGATCTCGGCGCCGTCGGCCTGGACAGCCAACACGGTGCAGGACTTGACGGCGGACCCGTTCATGATGACGGTGCAGGCGCCACACTGGCTGGTATCGCAGCCGACGTGCGTGCCCGTGAGGTTGAGGACGTCGCGAAGGTAATGGACGAGCAAGAGGCGCGGCTCCACCTCGCTCGTATACTGGACGCCGTTGACGGTCACAGTTATCTGCTGTTTCATCGATCTCCCTCCTGCATTGGAGTGGATGCCATCAGACTGCCGCGCCAGCGACGGCTCTAACCACCGCTGATCTGCTTCTCGATGCAGCTGAAGAACTGTTCCACCATGCGCCGGGCGACGCCGCCGAGCATGCGCTGCGCAACCGAGCCGACGGGGCCACCGACCTCGACGTCGCCCTCGTAGGTGATCTCAGTCGAACCGTTGGCGCCCTCTGCCAGGCGGAGCATGCCCGTGCCCTTGACGAACCCGGGTCGGCCCGATCCTTCGATGTGCATCTCGTAGCTCTCGGGCGGGTTGAGGTTGGCCAGCGACACTTTCCCGGAGTAGGTCCCGCGGACCGGCCCAACGCCCACGGTCATCGCCATGGTGTACTCGTTTTCGCCGACCTTCTCGAGCTGTTCGACGCCGGGCAAGCAACCGGCGATGGCATCGGGATCAATCAGTTTGTCCCAGATCGCCTCGCGCGGCGCCTGCATGGTGTACGAACCTGAGATTTTCATCCTACCCCCCTGACCAGGCCCGGGCTTCGGTGCCCGGCTGCCGGCCGCATCAGAGTCTGCGAACCGTCGTTCCTGCCATCGCGGCAGGGCTACCAGGCTCCCTCTGTTGCCTCCCTCCTGCGCTGTCCGGCCGGATCGGCGCTCGGCGCGTCGCGCCAGCTATATCCCTGGCGGTGGGCGGTGCCCGTCCCGAGTCCCAGGGTGTCCCGAGCTCGCGCGGCTTTGGCCGCTCCGGCGGGCGGATCGTGCGGGGTCGTGCGCCGTGCAGCATCATCGTAGCACAGCGTCGAATTCGGTCAAGAGTTTCCTGTCTTGACGGGCCGCCTACCAGCCATAGGGGATGTTGCGCCGCGGGTTGAGGTGGGGGAAGATGCCCGCCTCCCGCAGCGCCGCGACCCGGCGAAGGAACATCTCGACCTCCTGCCGGGTGAGATACGGCCGCAGTGTGGCGCGCACTCGGTCAGCCTCGCGCTCCAGGGCCGCCATCGCCTCCAGCAACTCTGGCTCGATCGGCTGGCCACAGAAGTCCCAGATGACGGTGCGCAGCTTGGGATGGACGTGGAAGGTCAAACCGTGGTCGATGCCCCACAGTTGCTGTTCGTCACCGCCGACGAAGCAGTGGCTCGCCTTTCGGTCCGCGTTGTTGGTGATAAGGTCGAAGAGCGCGATGCGCTGTAACTGGCTGGTGAAGTCATCCCCAAGCCTCCCGTCGTGCACGCCCCGGGCCGGCTCCACGTAGAGCTGAACGGTGCCAACCCCGTGAGGCCCGTTGCGGATCACGACAGGCGGCACGAAGTACCACCCGAGCATGCAACTGACCAGGAACGCCGCGTACTCCCGGCGGTAGAGGGTCCCGGAGGGGAAGTCCCAGAGCGGGATCTCGCCATCGCGTGGCTTGTAGATGGCGACGGTCGGTGGGTGCTCGTCGTGCTCCAGGCGGACTGCGAAGGTGTAGTTCGACCCCCAGGGAACGAGCTCGCAGTCGGTGATGCGCGCCTCCCGGAGGAGGCGGAGTATGGCGTCATCCGGGGCATGCCAGGTGCATCGATCGACTGGAGCGAGTCTCGGGGGGATCCCCGGGGAGTCTCCGTCACGGTCGGTGCGGTTGCGTGGGAGGAGGTCGGTCATAGCACTTCCCGGATTGGGGCGACGGCCCGATGCGACGTGGTCACAGCGTGTCGGTGACAAGTGTACCCAACGGTGGCGGTTCGGAGGCACGCCCCGTGCCTTCAGAAGCGGTGGCACGGATCACGCGCGTCGGACGTTCTCGTGTGGACGTGCCTGAATGGGCGCCAGTATGGAGGGAGTCTTCTGGTGATTGAAGTGACTGAGCGGGCGCTGGACGAGCTTGAGGCAATCCGCGAGGCCAGCAACCCGCAGCCTGGACAGGGCATCACGTTGGTGGTGGACGACAGCGGTGACCTCGGTCTTGCCCTGGCATGGCCCCAGGAGGACGATCAGGTGGTCGAGCGGGACGGGCAGCCGGTGATCATCATCCCGAAGGTCCTGATGGACCCGCTCGATGGCGTGATCATCGACTACCAGGATGTGCCGGGGCAAGAGGGGTTTACCCTGACGCGCCCCTGACCAACTGGTCGCCGTTGCAGATGCGCCGCCGTGCCCCGCCGTTGCCGGGGCGCGGCGGCTTTGATGCCGGGCGGCACGGCGGACGAGATCGGGTGCCGAGCCACCCCCGTGGCGCGATGGTTTGGAGTGAAAGGGCTTTGCTATAATCCGGCGGGCGAATCCGTGCTGCGACAAGGGTGGAGTAGGTGAGAGTATCGGTCGAGAAGCTGCCGCAGAGCTCAGTGCGACTGGATATCGTCGCCGACTCGGATGAATTCAACCAGGCGCTGGACCGCGCGTTCCGGCGGGTGAACCAGCAGGTGCGGATTCCGGGCTTCCGTCCCGGTAAGGCGCCGCGGTTCATCCTCGAACAGCGGCTCGGGCGCGAGGTTCTGGTCGAGGAAGCCCAGCGTGAGATCATGGACACGCTCTATCGCCGGGCGCTCGATCAGGAGAACCTGATCCCGGTCTCGGATCCCCAGGTTGATGTTTACCAGGACGAGCCGGTCGGTTTCCGGGTCGAGGTTCAGGTCTATCCCGAGGTCGATCTCGGTGACTACCGCAGTATCCGGCTCGACCCGCGCGAGGTCGAGGTGACCGACGCGGATGTGGACGAGGCGCTCGCCGAGGTGCAGCGAGCGAACGCCGTCTGGGTCGAGCCCGCCGAGAAGCGGGCGCCGAAGGACGGAGACCAGGTCATCATCGACCTGGAAGTGACCCGCGACGGCGAACCCTTCCAGGAACCGCTGCAGGGTGCGGACTTCGTCTTGGGTGAGAGCAGCCTCTTCTCCCAGATCGAAGAGGCGATCAAGTCGCTCCACCCGGGGGAGACCGCCGAGTTCGATATCACCTTTGAAGAAGACGATGAGAAGGTCAGCCCGGAGATCCGCGGTTCCACCCTGCACTACCGGCTGACGCTCAACGAGATCAAGGAGCGGGAACTGCCCGAGCTGGACGACGACCTCGCCAAGAGCGTCGGCGACTACGAGACGTTGGACGACCTGCGGGCGGCGATCCGCGAGGATCTGCTGCGCAGCCGTGCATTGGCAGCGCGAGCCGAGTTCTACGACCAGGCCGTGGAGGCGCTGGCGAAGCAGGCGACGCTGGAGATCCCTGAGGCGATGGTGACGAGCCAGCTCGACCGGGAGGTGGAGCAACTCCGCACGCGGCTGGCCCAGCAGGGCAGCAGCCTCGAAGAGTACCTGCGCTTCGAAGGGCAGACGCTGGAGGAATTCAAGGAGTCGCGGCGCGAGGATGCCGTCCGGCGGCTCCGCAATTCGCTGGTGCTGGAGGCCTTTGCTGAGGCCGAGGGCATCGACGTCGACCAAGAGGATCTGCTGGGGGAGATCGAGCGGCTGTCCAACCAGTCGCAGAATCCCGACCAGATGCGCCAGATTTACTCCAGCCCCTACTTCACCGACCTGCTGATGTCCGAGTTGAAGGACCGGAAGGTCATGGACCGGCTCGTCGAGCTGGTCACCGAGGGGCGGGGCGCCGTCATCGGCGAGGCCGCCGAGGTGCTGGCTCGGGCAGAAGCGGGCGTGACGGCTGAGCCCGAGCAGGCAGCCGCAGCGCCTGAGGGCGACGAGGCAGAGAATACGGACGACTCGCAGGAGACCCAGGACGCGGAGGACGCGTCTTCGAAAGCAGCCCCTGAGGATGGGGCCGCGGTGACGGTAGGCGCGGCTGAGGAGGCGTCGGCCGCTTCCGCGGAGGAAGAGGCCGAGGAGGCCGAGTCGCAGGAGTCGACCGGCTAACCGGGGTGCGCACCGACCGACAGCGAGAAAGGAACCCCACGATGTACTTCTACGAGCGGGCGCGACCGGAAGCGCTCATCCCGATGGTGGTGGAGACCACGAACCGGGGCGAGCGTGCCTACGACATCTACTCGCGGCTGCTGCGGGACCGGATCATCTTTCTGGGCACGCCGGTTGATGACCAGATCGCGAACGCGATCATCGCCCAGATGATCTTCCTGGAGTACGAAAACCCGGAGCAGGATATCAAGCTCTACATCAACAGCCCCGGTGGCCTCGTCTATGCCGGGCTAGCCATCTATGATACGATGCAGATGATCCGGTGCGATGTCGCCACGTACTGCATTGGGCTGGGCGCCAGCATGGCGGCTGTGCTCCTGGCGGCGGGCACGAAGGGCAAGCGCTTTGCGCTGCCGAACTCGCGCATCTTGATCCATCAGGGGTCGTCGGGGTTCCGGGGCTCGGTGCCGGACATCGAGATCCAGGCGCGTGAGACGATCAACCTGACCACCAAGATGACCGAGATCATGGCGTATCACACCGGGCAGTCGTTTGAGCGTGTGAAGCGCGACACCGAACGCGACTACTTCATGTCGGCTCAGGAGGCAAAGGAATACGGGATCGTTGATCACGTGCTGGAGCCCGCAAAGCTAGTGACTACGTCCTAGCGGGCCGACGCTGAGGGGTACGGGGGATGTCGAGTTCTCGTGGGGGAAGAGTCCATTACCGCTGCTCGTTCTGCGGGAAAGGACAGGAGGAGGTCCGGCGGCTCATCGCGGGACCGGGCGCGGTCTATATCTGCGATGAGTGCGTGCAGCTCTGCCGGGAGATCATCGAGGAGGAAGAAGCTCCTGCTCGCCGGCCTGAGCCGTCGCTAGGTCGGATCCCGACTCCGAAGGCGCTCTACGAGCAACTGAGCAACTACGTCATCGGCCAGGACCGGGCGAAGAAGATCCTCTCGGTGGCGGTGTACAACCACTACAAGCGGATCACCGCGCCCAACGACGATGACGTGGAGCTGCAGAAGAGCAACATCCTGCTTCTCGGCCCGACGGGGAGCGGCAAGACGCTGCTGGCGCAGACGCTGGCCAAGCTCCTCGATGTGCCCTTCTCCATCGCCGACGCGACCGCGCTGACCGAAGCGGGTTACGTCGGTGAGGATGTCGAGAACATCCTGCTTCGCCTGATCCAGGCGGCCGGAGACGTGCAGCGGGCCCAGACCGGGATCATCTACATCGACGAGATCGACAAGATCGCCCGGAAGAGCGACAACCCGTCGATCACGCGCGACGTCTCGGGCGAGGGGGTCCAGCAGGCGCTCCTCAAGATTATCGAGGGGACCGTCGCCAATGTGCCGCCGCAGAGCGGGCGCAAGCACCCCCACCAGGAATACATCCAGATCGACACCCGCAATATCCTCTTCATCTGCGGCGGTGCCTTTGAAGGGCTGGAGGACATCGTCCGCCGTCGCCTGGGGCGGGAAGCAACGCTCGGCTTCGGCGCGCCGCTGCGCACGGAGCGGCAGGAGAGCGTACTGCACCACGTCCAACAGGAGGATTTGCTCAAGTACGGGCTCATCCCCGAGTTCGTCGGCCGGCTGCCGGTCGTGGTGGCCCTCGACCACCTGACGCGCGACGAACTGGCGCGCATCCTGGTCGAGCCGAAGAACGCCGTGGTGAAGCAGTACCAGAAGATGCTCAAGCTCGACGACGTCGAGCTGGTCTTCACGCCGGATGCGCTCGAGGCGGCGGCCGACTACGCCTTGAAGCGCGGCACGGGCGCGCGGGGCCTTCGGACGACCATCGAGGAGGTACTCCTCGATGTCATGTACGAGATCCCGTCGCTCGAGGGCGTGCGGAAGTGCATCATCAACGCCGACGTCATCAACCGCCGCCGCCCGCCGCTCTTGATGAGCGTCGGTGAGGAGCCGGTGGAATACCAGGCGTCTGCCTAGGTCAACACCTAGCAAGAGAACAGACATATGCGGGCCGGGCACGATTGCCCGGCCCGCTGTCTGTCTCCGCGTGTGGACGCGCGAGTCCGCTAGCCGCTGCGAGATCGTTTACGCCACTCCATGATCTGGGTGGTGTGATTCGGGTAGTGCGTGTAAGTGTCGGACTCAACGAGTTCCCGCGAGAGGATCGGCGTAGTTTCGAGGAGCTGGATCAGCTCGTCGTGCGTCCGCCAGAAGTCCTCTCGAATCTCCGACGCGGGCCGACGGGCATCGAGGGCGGCACGCTGCGGGTTGAAAACGTCCATGTGGGGCCAGGTGAACGCCTCGCCGCGTTCCCCGTGCCGGACCTCGTCGATCAGCTTCCGCTCCCAGGCGGTGACGTGACCCATCGTCACCTTGATCGTCCAGCCATTCGCGAGCTCCCCGTGCTCTAGGTCGTTGTCGCTGAGATCGCGCACCGCGCGCGCTAGCGCCAGCCACTCCCGTTGGATGTCTTGCAGGATGGCGATCCGTTCGTCCGTACTGATCGGCATTGGATGGCTCCTCTCAGACGTCGCGGGGGTCGCGTCAGGCGGCTGGAGGTCGGTTAGACTACGGGGCGGATTGCATCAGAGCACCGTCGGCATCGTCGTTCGCGGAGGCGGTCACGCCGGCAATGGTAACACGGCCCGGGCCGCGCGTCGGCCTGGATCACCGGGAGGGAGGAGCGCGATGGGGCGCCGCGTCGTCATTGAAGGGGGCCTGCTGGGGACCGAGGAGGGTGCCTTCAGGGCAGACCTCGTGATCGAGGGGGAGCGCATCGCCGCCATCACCCTCGATGCGTCCGACATCGACGCCGACGAGCGGATCGATGCCCGGGGGAAGCTGGTCGTCCCCGGGGGCGTCGACGTGCACACGCACTTCAAAGACCCAGGTGATCCACCGACCGAGGGGTTCTACTACGGGAGCCTGGGCGCGATCGCGGGCGGCATCACCACGGTTGTCGAGATGCCGCAGGCGACGCCGACCTCGAGCGAGGGTGCGCACATCCGGCAGAAGCGTGCGGTCGGGGAGCAGCACTCGATCGTAGACTTCGCGCTTTGGGGCGGGGCGGTCAACCAGGATCTTGACAAGATCGACGAGATGATCGACGAGGGGATCGTCGCCCTCAAGTCGTTCATGGCGGGATCCAGCCCCAGCTTCCCGGCGGCGACCGACGACACACTCCTCGCGGTCTTTCGGCGCGTGGCCGAGGCCGGCATCCCCTACGGGCTGCATGCGGAGAACGATGACCTGCTGGAAGCCGGTATCGCGCGCATGAAGGCGCAGGGACGGAAGGACCCGCTGGCGCACGCGGAGTCACGGCCGCCGATCGTCGAGATCGAGGCCATCCATCGCGCAATCTTCTTCGCCGAGCAGACCGGCGGTCACGCCTACATCTGCCACTGCAGCACTGCGGGCGGCCTGGAGCTGGTCAAGGCGGCCAAGGCGCGGGGCGTGCCCGTCTCGGTCGAGACATGCCCGCAGTACCTGGCGCTCGACGAGGACGACCTGCGCCGCCTCGGACCGTTCGGGCGCTGCGCGCCGCCGCTCCGGGCCCGCGATGAAGTCGAGGGCGTGTGGCGCTACGTCGCCGACGGCACGGTCGATGTGATCTCCTCCGACCATTGCGGCTACACCATCGAGAGCAAGGAGGCCGGCCTGGACGACATCTGGCAGGCGCCGCTCGGGCTGTCGGGCATTCAGACGATGTACCCGATCGTCCTCGACGACATGCTGCACCAGCGGGGACTGGACGTCGGCACCTTCGTCCGGCTGTCGGCGACCAATCCGGCGCGGATCTTCAGCCTGTACCCGCGTAAGGGGACGCTCCAGCCCGGCGCCGACGCAGACGTGGTGATCTACGACACCGAGCGCGAGTGGACGGTCCGGGGCGAGGAGATGCTCCACCGGAACAAGTGGACGCCCTTCGAGGGGCGCGTGGTCCGCAGCCGGGTCGTGCGGACGATCATCCGCGGACGAACCGTGTACCAGGACGACGGGGCCCCGATGGTGACGGGCGAGCCGGGCCACGGGCGGTTCCTGCCACGTGGGTACGGGCGGATGCGGGATTAACCGTTGCCCGTTACCAGTCGTACCCGAGGAAGTCCACGACCTCGGCCGGGTCGACGCGCTCGTGCGGGTAGATCACCACGTAGCCGGGGACGACGCGCTTGTCGTAGCCGATGCCGTGGGCCTTTAGCCAGTCTTCGATCGGCAGATCAGTCTGATCGGTGGTGAAGACGTACGCCGGCCGCGGCGACGCGTGAACGCGGGCGGTCGCGGCCGGCAGCCGGTCGATGCCGTGGCCGATGGCCAGGTCGTAGTAGTCCGCCGCCGCGATCCGTTCTTCCGTGTCGAACATCAGCGGCTTTCCGGCCCAGTGGTTCATCCAGACGGCATCGACTCCGAGTTCGTCCAGTGCCGCCACCAGTTCCGTGCTCGACGGCGGCAGGTTCCGCCAGTAGGCGGACTGCCAGACCTGCTCGGGCGGTGCCGTGACATAACCCGCGAGCGACACCGCCAGGATCAGCGCGCCCAGCGCCCACCCGAGGGCACGGACCCATCGCTCCACCTGGAGAATGCCCACCGCGAGAATGATGGGGACCGCTGAAACCAGTGGGATGGCGTAGCGCCCTGTGGCGTCGAATGACTGGAACTGGAGCGCCAGGTCGCCGAAGGCGCTGAAGATGAAGCTGAGCGTGACCACGGCGCAGAAGAGGAAGAGCGCGTCGATCGGCTGACCTCGGCGCAGCGAGAGCCGGAGCCAATCGAGGAATCCGGCGCGCCGCTGCACGATCACCGCGATGACCAGCGCCGCGATCGCCACCGCGCCCAAGAGTTTGAGCCAGTAGGGGAGCGGCGCCCAGGCATTGGCGACACCGAGCACGCGCGGGAGGTTCACTCGGAAGAAGAACTTGGCGACGTCGACATAGTCCCCGTGCTGCCGCTCGGCGCCGATGCCGAGGAGGTGGTGGAACGTCGTGTACTCGTGGGTTCGGGCGAACTCCAGCACCGGGGCGGCACCGACGGCGAACCCGACGACGGCAGCCGCGATCAGACCGGGCCGGATCAGGACGCGTTTGTCGTGCAGGACGAGGATGATAGCTGCGGCTGCGACGTAGGTCGCGATCTGCCCGTGCAACCAGAAGCCGAAGCCGGCGAAGACACCCATGAGCAGGTAGCGCACCCAGCGGCGACGCGGAGGGAACACGGACGGGGGATACGCCTCGTCGATGGCCAGGAGGAGTATCAGGTTGCCCAGCGTCATCGCGTCGAGCAGTGGCCCCCAGAGCCGCGCCGTAGCCGAAAGGACGTACACCGGCGGGAGGGCGACAAAGGCAGTCGCGATGACCGCGGCGCGGCTGCCGGCCACGCGCCGGGCAAGCAGGTAGACACTCGCGGCGAAGGCGATGAACTCGATGAACGTCACCGCCTTGAACGCGGTGCGGGACATGCCAAAGATCGCGAAGAAGACCGCCCCCAGGTAGGCCTGGAGGCTTCCCATGTACGGCTGGCCGTAGAGGAAGACAGGGCGCTCCCCGTGCAGGATGTGGCGGGCCATGAGGCCGAAGGTGGCCTCGTCGCCGTCGATCATCCAGTTTGCCCGGGCCATGCTCCAGACGCGGAGGGCAATCCCGGCCAGCACGAGGCCGGCCAGGATCACGCGGCGTGTGGAGACACGAGAGATGCGACCCGCGGGCGGGGAGGGTGCGGTGACGTCCGCGGGAGGTCCGGCGGTGCCGGTAGTATCCCTCGGGTTCAGGGCGTGTGGTCCTTCCCGCATGCCCCGCCCGCGGTCACGGTGTGGGGCATGGCTAGTCGCGGCGGTTCATGCCGCTGACGATGCTGAGCCAGTAGAGCAACTGCATCAGGGCGGCGAGGAAACCAGCAATGTAGGTCAGCGCCGCCGCGTTGAGCACCTCACGGTTCTGCTGATACTCGGTCCGGTCGGCAATGCCCATCGTCGTCAGCATCTGCAGCGCGCGGTTGCTGGCGTTGAACTCGACCGGCAACGTGACCAGGGCGAAGAGCGTCCCGGCCGCGAAAAAAGCGATACCCAACCAGGCGAGCTGGGTCAAGCCGATCACGATCCCGGCGAGGATCATGATCCAACCCAGGTTCGAGCCGATGCTCGCCGCCGGCACCAGCAGCGAGCGGATCTGAAGCGGCACGTAGCCCGACTTGTGCTGCAGGGCGTGTCCGGCCTCATGTGCGGCAATCCCGATTGCCGCGACCGAGCGACCCTGGAACACCGGCGGCGAGAGCCGCAGTACCCGCTCCCGCGGGTCGTAGTGGTCGGTGAGCTCACCCGGCACCATCTCGACCGGCACGTCGCTGAGGCCGTTCGCGTCGAGGATCGCCCGCGCCACCTCAGCGCCGCTCATGCCGCGCTGGTTGGGAACCTGGCTGTACTTGGCGAACGCTCCGCGCACCCGGGCCTGAGCGAAGAGCATCAACAAGAGCGGGGGTAAGATGAACAAGAAGTACCGTGGATCCATGTAAAACACAGCCGTACCCTCACTCTATGTCTTTCCGGCCTTTTTCACGCCGGACAACCTTGCCGAATACGCATGGTCAATCGGGTAGGTTCGGCGGGCGCACCACCCGGTGCGTGGTGGCGTCGGCTTGGGGTGGTGATCGCCTCCGATCATGCTATAGTATGCCCGTTGGGTGGGCCGGTGGGCAACGAAGCGGGACACGAGCTCTCATGGCGAAGGCACACCGCAGGTGAACGACGCGATCGCCGATGTCGAGCGGACGATGCGGCAGGTCGTCGCCGAGGCTGAAGCCGCTGCCGGCCACCGGTTCTCCGACCGTGATCTCCCCCTCTACGGTGTGCTCCGGTACCACCTGGGCTGGGCCGATCCGGACTTCCGGCCTGCGACGGCCGACGCCGGGAAACGCATCCGGCCCCTGATCTGCGTCCTGGCCTGCGCGGCCGCGGGCGGGGATCCCGAGGTGGCCGTGCCGACCGCGGCCTCGATCGAGCTACTGCACAACTTCACGCTCGTTCACGATGATGTGCAGGACGGCAGCGACCGACGTCGCCACCGTCCGACGGTCTGGGCGTTGTGGGGCGTGGGGCAGGCGATCAACGCCGGTGACGCGCTCTTCGCGCTCAGCCAGCTTCCCCTGCTGGATTCGAACGCGCGCGGCGTGCCGGCGGCGCGCGTGATCGAGGTCGCCCGCGAGTTCAACGCTACCGTGCTGCGGATCGTCGAAGGGCAGGTGCTCGACCTGTGCTACGAGGAGCGCTGGGATATCCCAGTCGCGGCCTACCTGCACATGATCGAGGGGAAGACCGCTTCGCTGGTGGCCTTCGCAGCATGGTCGGGTGCGGTGCTGGCCGGGGCTGACGTGGAGCGGGCCGAGCGCTACCGCGCGTTCGGGCGAGCTCTGGGCCTCGGCTTCCAGATCCAGGACGACCTGCTCGGGATCTGGGGCGAAGCGGAAGTAACCGGCAAGCCGGCAGGTGATGACATCCGCCGCCGGAAGAAGTCGTTCCCGATCCTTCTGCTGGCGTCGAAAGCCGACGCGAACGACCTGCAGCGGTTGCAGGCGATCTACGCACAGCCCGAGGTCAACGACGCCGCGGTCGAGGCCGTGCTGCGCCTGCTCGCGAAGTACGAGGTACAGACGGAGGTGCAGGTCGCGGTGGCCGACTACCACGCCGAAGCGCTGCGCCTGCTGGACGAGGCCGGCGCGACCGGTCCGGCCCGCGAGCGGCTGGCTGCGCTGGCCGAGCGGCTGGCGACCCGTCGCTTCTAACCCCTCCGCACCGCGTCGGGTGCGGCTGCGACTACCGCCCGTTGGTCGCGATCAGGCTCTTTCCGGTGGGGAACCCTTCGCGGGCCAGGAGCGCCAGCAACCCCTCCACGAGCCCATAGGAGCCCGAGAGCATCATGTCGCCGTGGGGCACCGCCTCGTAGTAGCCGAGGGAGCGGACGAGCCCTCGGTTCGGGCCGGTGATGGCGACGAACGTGATCGGATCCATGGTCGAGTAGTCGGGGGCGAACGCCGCTCCATGACCGCCTAGCGCGACCACATCGTCGTGCGTGAGGTGCCCGCTGCGCAGGGCGTCGACCAGTTCCCGTAGATTGTCGGGCGTGACGCCCCCGGTGTGATGCTCGAACAGACCGAGGACGCGCATCCCGCGCACCGCCACGGCGAACGTGTGCAGGTTGCCGACGTTGACCAGGATCGCCCCGCCCGTCGCGGCTTCCCGCGCCACGACCGGATCGCCCAGCGTTCCGAGGACGGCCGCGGCGCCGGTGTCCATGACCGCCGCACCGGGCAACAGCTCGCGCACCGCGCGCATACGGAGCATGTAGGGCGGGGGGTCACGGTAGACCATGCTCAGCAGATCGCCGCCCCGCGAAAGCAGATCCTGCAGGAACTCGTAGCGGAACTCACGGCCGCCCGCATCCGGCGCGTAGCCGTGGTCCTGGACCGCGATAGCGAAGAGCGACGGAAGCGGGATCTCGAACCGGTCAAGGGCCGCCTCGATGGCGCCGATATCGATATCGCCCAGGCGGATGATCTCGGTGCCGGGCGGGGGCTCGTCGCGGATCTCCACGCCCAACGCTCGGACGCGCTCCAGGTCGTTGTGCAGCGTCCGCGCTGCCTGGGGAGCGGCCGTCACCGGGAGCCCGGCGGCCAGATGCTCCTGCACCGCGGCGCTGCTGGCGCCGCCGCCCATGAGCGTGCCGGCCAGGTGGATCGGGAGGCGGCGGGCGGTGGCCCGGCGGATGCGCTCGGCGACCACCTGGGTCTGCGACGGCAGGACCAGCTTGACGCAGTTCTCCGGGGCGCGATCGCTCTCATAGACCAGGACGTCCTGCGTCCCGGCGCCGACGTCGATAGCCAGGATCCGGATCGGCTCAGCCAGCATTCCCGACCGCTCTCCGCTTTCCGTTTGGTCTGCCATCCCGCGAGATTATGCCAGCGACGGCGCTATCGGAGCCAACGGACGTAGCGGCGCACGTCGTCGCAGGGCGCGTCCGGATCGGCCGGCGTCGCCGTGAAGTGGAGGATGACGGCCTCCGGAGGCGACATAAATCGCATTCGCCAGCGGGTGACGCCGAGCCCATTGGTGACGTACAACAGCGAGCCCCGGACCCAGTGGAATCCCCGCTGGAGTGGTGAGTGGGGCCGCCGGTACAGGCCATCCAGGTAGAAGGAGATATCGAGCGGCGTCAGCGTGGTGAACGGCGAGAGGCGCACCTGCCCACCGTGGGTGTGGCCGGTGAGGACCACTCCCGCCGCGCCCGGCGGGAGCAGCGGCGCGATCGACGGCGCGTGAGCCAGCAGCACCAGCGGGCGTGATCGGGTGGCACCACCCAATGCCTTGTCGAGGTCGGCCAACTCCAGATAGGGGTCGTCTACGCCGGCAATGACCACGTCCTGGCCGCGCAGTCGGATGCTGGTCGACGCGTTGCGCAGGACGCACACACCCTGGCGCTCAAGGAGCGCGGCGATGGCCTCGCTGTTTGCCGGGCCTCCCTTGAAGTCATGGTTGCCGAGGACGGCGAAGGTCGGCGCGGGCCATTCGGCAAGTGGGGCTGCCGACTCCCCGTCGCTCTGCCAGCGCGCGTGGTCGAAGTAGTCGCCGCCCAGGAGGATCAGGTCCGGGCGCTCCCGGTCGATGGCAGCCCGCGCGGCGCGCGCCACCCGCTCGTTGCCGGGCGCTCCTCCGAGGTGGAAATCGCTCAAGAACGCGGCGCGGAGTCCCTCCAGCCCCTCCGGCAGGTCCGGCACGGTGACCGCGACGTGCCGGACGCGCAGCCGACGGGGCTCGATGAAGATCGCGTAGAGGAGCGCGGCCGCTCCGAGGCCACCTAGCGCGCTCAGGGCGATGCCGGAGCGCCGCAGGGCACGCCGGGAGACGCGGTCGTGCGGCATGGATTGGACCCTCCCATCAACGGAATGCCGCGGCGGTGTACCCGTCCGCGTGCACCCCGACATCTTGCGACAGGGCGCGGTACCTCGGCAAGGTGCGCGGGACGCCCGTCACCCTGAGCAGCGTCGATTTGCGTATACTTGAACCAGGCGACCACCGCTGCCGAACGCGGTCCGATCTCCGGCGAGTGACGGCTCGCGGCCGGGCCAGGGGGCGGCGCCCGTCCAGCATGATACGCCGGGTCGGTGTGATCGATCCGTGCCGAGCGACCTCCGGCTCCATCGACACCCTTCCGGCAGTGACGTCCAGGCGAAACGGCGGTGAGAATCTGTGCGGCGACGTGACGATACCATCACCCACGCCATGGAGGACTACCTTAAGACCATCTACAGCCTCCAGGCCGAAACCGAGGTCGTGACGACGCAGCAAATCGCTGAACGGCTCAACGTGCAGAGCCCGTCGGTGACCAACATGATCAAGCGCCTGGCGGAGCTGAACCTGGTGGAGCACACCCCGTACCGTGGCGTGGTCCTGACCCCGAGCGGCAAGAAGGCCGCCCTGGAAGTCTTGCGCCACCACCGGCTCCTGGAGTTGTACCTCGCTGAGGCGCTCGGGTACTCCTGGGATGAGGTGCACGAGGAGGCCGACCGGCTGGAGCACAGCATCTCGGAGGAGTTGGAGGCACGCATCGACCGGGCGCTCGGTTATCCGACGACCGACCCACACGGGCATCCCATCCCCACTCCGGAGGGCGAAATCGAACAATCCGCCGATGTCCACCTCGGTGAGTTGGAAGTGGGAGAGGTGGCCGTCGTCAACCGGGTGTGCGATCGCGACCCGGAGAAGCTCCGCTACCTGGGCGCCCTCGGGCTGTACCCCGCGGCCGAGGTCGAGGTTCTGGAGCGCTACCCGTTTGACGGCCCGATCCGCATTTCGCTCGGGGGCACCGAGCACATCCTCGGCCGGGAGCTGGCGCAGTCGGTTCACGTCACGCGGTCCCGTCGGTGACGGACCGGCCCGCCGCCTGGACTCCCCGCTCGCCGGGCTCGCCCGTCCGCCTCTCGCCTGGTATCATCGTTCATGTGAACGTACACCCGCGGGATAGAGATTGCGGCGGAGCCGTGGCACGGTATCAGTGGATCGAGCCCGACCCAGCGCCCTGGGCACATAGGCTCTCTGAAGACTTCCTCCTCGGTGAGATCCTGTGGCGGCGAGGGTTCCGCGACCGTGCGACGGTCGATGCCTTTCTCCAGCCACGGCTCGATGATCTACCCGACCCACACGCCCTACCGGACCTCACCGCGGCGGTCAGCCTGATCCGCGACACGATCGACGCCCAGCGGCGGATCGTGGTCTACGGGGACTACGACGCCGACGGCCTCTGCGGTACCGCGCTGCTGACGCGGACGCTCAGAGCGCTGGACGCCGACGTGCGCACCATGGTCCCCAACCGGCTCACGGACGGCTACGGGTTGAACCTCAATGCCGCTCACCGGATCGCGGCGGACGGTGCGGGACTGGCGATCCTGATCGACTGCGGCACGGGTGACGCCGACGCGCTGCGCATCCTCCAGGCGGCGGGCGTCCCGGCGGTCGTCCTCGATCACCACCATGTCCGCGATCCCAACCTTCCCGCCGCGGCCTTCGTCTCACCCCGGCGACCGGACTCGCGCTATCCCTTCACGGGTCTTGCCGCGGCCGGGGTGGCCTACCAAGTGGCGCGGGCGCTGCTGGGGGAGGAACGCGCCGCGAAGCTCCTGCCGCTGGCAGCGCTGGCGACCGTTGCCGATGTCGTCCCGCTGGAGCGAGACAACCGGGCCATTGTGCACCACGGGCTGCGACGGTTCGCCGCCGACGCGCCGCTGGGGCTGCAAGTGTTGTGCGTCGATGCGGGCGTGGATGCCCGCGCGCTCACCGCCTGGCATCTCGCCTTCATCCTCGCGCCCCGCGTGAACGCCGCCGGCCGGATGGACGACCCCATGCCGGCCTTGCGCCTGCTCTTGACGGAGGATGCGGCCGAGGCTCGCCGGCTGGCGCGGCGACTCTCCCAGTTGAACGCCCGTCGGCAGGAGGCGACCGAGCGGATGCTGGTCCAGGCCGAGCAGCGGCTGGCGCTCGGTGAGGGCGACCTCGCATCGGTCCTGCTCGTGGCGGAGGAGGGCTGGAGCGTGGGGCTGGTCGGGCTCGTGGCAAGCCGCCTGGCGGACCGGTACCAGCGCCCGGCGGTCGTGCTGGCGCGGGACGGGGAACTGAGCCGCGGCTCAGCGCGCAGCATCGACGGGTTCAACATCGTTGAGGCACTCGACGCCTGCCGGGATCTGCTCGTGGCGCACGGTGGGCACAGCCGGGCGGCCGGTCTGACGGTCGAGACCGCGCACCTTCGCACCCTGGAAGAGCGTCTGCAGAGCTTGGTGGGCGAGACCTTCCCGGACGGGTTCCCACGCCCGGTGTTGCAACTCGACGCCGAGCTCCACGCGGACGAACTGGTCCCCGAGACGGCGCGGCTGATCGAGGCGCTCGAACCGTGCGGGACCGGTAACCCGACCCCCGTCTTTTTCATGCGAGACGTCAGCGTCCAGCGCCCGCGTCTCAGCCGGGACGGCAAGCATCTCCTCTTCGACGTGGTCGCGCGGAACCGTACGTTGGTGCGCCGGGTGGGCGCGGTGTCGTTCAATGGCGGTGAGCGCCTCGACGAACTGGCATCCCTGCAACGAGCGGACGTGGCCTTCACCCTCCGCCGCGACCGCTGGAACGGCGCCGAACGCCTCTCCCTCGATGTCGTAGACTTCCGCCCCGCCACGGCTCGCC
>NZ_JADGHZ010000013.1 GCF_019683595.1 Sphaerobacter sp.
GGGTAGGGGTGAGGGGTGTCGCCCCCTCTCCCCTTGTGGGAGAGGGGGTTGGGGGTGAGGGGTAGAAACCCCCTACTTCACCACCGCATCCTCCCGGCGCTCCTGCGACCGGGGATCAAGCGCGTCACGGAGCAGGTCGCCCAGGAGGTTGAGCGCGAAGACGGTGACGAACAGCATCGTCCCGGGGACGACCGCCACCCACCAGGCGCGCGAGAGGAGCCGCTGACCATCGCGCAGCATGTTCCCCCAGGTCGGCGCTTCCGGGTTGACGCTCGCGCCAAGGAACGAGAGTGACGCCTCGGCCAGGATGGCGTAGGCGACGATGAAGGTGGCCTGCACGATCAGCGGGGACACCGAATTGGCCAGGACATAGCGCCACAGGATCGCCCCGTTCGACAGCCCGACGCAGCGGGCCGCCTCCACGTAGGGCATCCGCTTGATGACGAGCGTCGTGCTGCGGATCAGGCGGGCCACCACCGGGGTGTACACCAGTGCCAGGGCGATGACCACGCTGTCGACGCCCGGCCCGAGGCTTACGACGATAGCGATGGCGAGCAAGACCCCAGGGAAGGCCATGACCCCGTCCAGCACCCGCATCAGGAGCCCGTCGAGCCACGAGAAATACCCCGCCAGCAGGCCGATCGCGGCACCGGCGACCACCGCGACCGCAGTGACGCTGGCGCCGACCAGGAGAGAGATCCGCCCACCGTAGAGCAGGCGGCTGAAGACGTCGCGCCCCAGATCGTCGGTCCCGAGCCAGTGCTCCGACGACGGCCCTCGCAGTCGCACGGCCGGGTTGGCCACCTCGGGATCGGCCGGCGCCACATAGGGCGCCAACACCGCCAACAGCACGACGCCGATGAGAAAGGCCAGTGCCAGCACGGCCACCCGTGAGGAGAGCAGCACACGGTACCAGGAGCGCCGCCGGTCTCGGACGTAGGTCGCGCGCCAGCCGCGCGGGCGCGAGCGCAGCCTGGCCCGGGCGACCGCGCCCGCTCTACCCGCCGGCATAGCGCACCCTCGGGTCGAGGTAGACGTAGAGCACGTCGACCAGGAGGTTGCACAGGAGGTAGATCCCGGCGAAGACCATGACGACCCCCTGGATCACCGGGAAATCGCGCCGGGCGATGCTGTTGACCACCAGTTGTCCCATGCCCGGCAGCCCGAAGACCGTCTCCACCACCACCGCACCGCCGAGCAGGTCGCCGAGCACGTAGCCCAGGACCGTGACCGTTGGCAGCAGCGCGTTGCGCAGCGCATGACGGAAGGCGACCGCCTCCAGGTCGAGCCCCTTGGCGGTCGCGGTCCGGATGTAGTCCTCTCGCAACACTTCCAGCAGTGTTGATCGCACCAGTCGCGCCGGGAGGCCGGCGATCGACAGCCCGAGTGCCATGGCCGGGAGCACCATCGACCGGAAGTGCCCCACTGGGTCGGCGCTGAACTCGACGTAGCCGCCGGACGGCAGCCAGCGCAAGGTCACCGAGAAGAGCAGGATCAGCAGGATTGCCAGGAAGAAGTCGGCGATCGCGGTGCCGCTGATGGCGAAGAGCATCAGCGCACGATCGAGCAGCCGATCCTGGTGCAGCGCGGCGACGACCCCGGCCGGGATGCCGACGGCGACCGCGATCAGGAGGGCGTACAGCGCCAGTTGCGTCGTCGGCGCGACGCGCTCCCGAATCGCCTCGGTCACCGGCTTATCGAGGAAGATTGAGGTGCCGAAGTCGAGCCGGGCGAGGCGCGCCAGCCAGCGCGGGTACTGCACCGCCAGCGGCTCGTCCAGCCCCATCCGCTCGCGCAGTGCCGCCACCTGCTCCGGCGTCGCCTCGGGGCCGAGCATGACCGCAGCCGGGTCGCCCGGGATGACGTGCAACAACAGGAAGGCGACGGTGCCGACCACGAGCGCGATCGGCACCAGCAAGAGGATACGCCGGAGCACGTAGGCGATCATGTCTCCAGCCAGGCGTTGGAGAAGTCAGGCTGCAACTCGGTCGGACCGATGCCCTGGAGCTGCGGCGAGCGCACGAGGATCCGGCGGCTGTCACCGATCTTCAGCCGCGGCACCTCCTCGTAGAAGCGCTGCTGCACCTGCGCCCAGATCTCGACCCGCTTCTCGAAGTCCGACTCGGTCTGCAATTGCGCCAGCAGCTCGTCTTTCTCCGGCGTGCACCACCACCCGGTCGCCGAGCAGGTCAGGTTGCGCAGCACCGGGTCCGGCCGGAAGCTCGCGAGCGCCGTGTACGCCTCCCACGCCTCCTCGTCGTTGCGCCGGTCGCTCAGGGTGGCGCCGTCGTAGACCTGGAGATCGACGGTGAAGCCGACTTGCTCCAGTTGCTGCTTGAAGACGACGGTGGCGTTGTACTCCTGCTGGATCTCCTGGGTCGTCAGCACCCGCAGCGGGGATCCGTCGTAGCTGGAGGACTCCAGCAGCCGCCGCGCCTCGTCCGGCTTCCGCGGGTTGAACCGGTCGGCCCCGGCGTCGGAGTACCAGGCGGCCGCGCCGGGCAGCAGCGTCGGAGTCAGCTCGTAAAAGCCCTCACCGAACGCGGCCTGGAGGATCGGCTCGTGGTCGAGCGCGAGCTGGATCGCGCGCCGGATCTGGAGGTCGCTGGTGATCGGCGAACGCAGGTTGAGCACGATGTTGAGCCAGGTATCGGGCGGCAGCATATCCACCGCGACGGCCGGGTCGTCCTTCAGCGTGGGGTAATGGTCGGTGCTGATCGTCTCCAGGTAGTGATAGTCCCCCGAGCGCAGCCCGGCGACGCGCGACGCCTCGTTCGGCACCGGAATGAACTCGATCTCGTCGAGGTACTGCCCCTTGTGGCCCGCATAGCCGTTCGTCTCACCCGGCGGGTTGGCGTAGCCGTCGAAGCGCTCCAGGAGGATGTGCCGGTCGGGCTGCCACTCGACGAAGCGGTACGGCCCGGTGCCCACGAACTCCGCCAGCTTGGTGTCGTCCGACCGTTCCAGCACCGACTTCGGGTAGATCGCGCAGCCCTGGAGCGCCCGCGAGAGCGCCGTCGGGAAGGTGCCGAACGGCTCGCGCAGCCGGAATTCAACGGCGTAGGGGTCGACCGCCGTCAGTGACTCGGTCACGGCCATCAGGCCCTGACCCAGGCCGACGATGCGTCCCCAGCGCTCGATCGACGCGATCACATCCTCGGCCCGCATCTCCTCGCCGTTGTGGAACGGAACGCCCTGGCGCAGGCGAACCAGGATCCGACGCCCGCCGTCGGTCACCTCGTGCGACTCGGCCAGCATCGGGACCGGCTCGTAGCGCTCGTCCCAGGTGAAGAGCGTCTCGTAGACGTGCCCGGTCACGAGGAGGACGATCGAATCGGTGGTCTGGTGCAGGTCGAGGTTCGGTGGCTCACCAGTCAGGGCCACGCGCAGGGTTCCGCCCCGACGTGGTTCCGCCCCCGTGGACTGGGTGGCCTGGTCCGGAGTCGAGGTCACCGACGTCCCGCCGCCGCCGTCCGATCCCGCACCGCAGCCGGCGAGCAGCGACGCAGCCGGCACCGCCAGCACCGCACCGCCAGCCAGCCTCAGCAGTGTCCGGCGATCGAGTCGTCTCCCGAACCATTGATCATGCCGCACTGGACCAGATCCTCCAATCATCTCCACCTCATTGCACCCTGCCCGCCGCGGCAATCGCAGCGGGCACTAGTGTCGTAAACGGCGACGTCTGACGCAACCCGATTATGAAACCGGCGGGCTGACCACTCCGACGACGCGTCAACGGCCGTGTCGCCGCCGCGTCTCGTTGATCTCCTCGATGTGATCCAGCGCGTGGCTGGCGAGCATCCCAAGGATGCGGCCGACCGGCGGCGATGGCCTCCCGGACGCATCGACCGTGTGGCGCTCCAACGCATCCGGCAAGCGGCGCACCAGTTGGAGCATGTGCGCACGGATCGCCGTGAAGAGCGCGACGGACGGGCCGATTTCCCGCCCGGTGTAGTCGAGACACTCAGCCCACACATCCTGGCTGTATCGGTTTCCATGATACACGCGCCCCGGCTCCGCAAGCGCGAACTTCGGTCCCCCCAGCGCCATCGCTTCTGCATCCGCCAGGTGATGCACGATCTGCCGGATCGTCCATGCGCCCGGCTCCCGCGCCAGATCCAGGTCCGCCTCGCTCAGCCCTTCCAGCGCCCGCTCCAGTGCGTCGACACCGGACGCGTAGAGATTCAGCAATTCCTCGGGGGGCCGCTCGACGATGGTCCAGAAGACCACGGTGTACCCGTCGGGATCGGTTACCTGCAGGTGCCGGTCGCCCCAAGGTCGCTCGATGAGCGTCGCCATCACCCCGCGCTCGGCGAGCATCGCCCGGCGGGCATCCAGATCGCCGACGACGAGGTGGACACTCCCGCCGGGTTTCACCACCTCCCCCTCGGGACGCAGCTCATGGGTTATGTCCCCTGCAGCCGGGCCGGCGAGCAAGATCGCGTACCCCGCCGCGTCCACCACCGCTAGGTCCGCCCCGGTGTCGTGCCGCACCAGATCACATCCCAGCGTGTCCACGTAAAAACGGAGGCTCGCGGCCACGTCGGCGACGCGCACCGCGATCATCGGCCGCCTGCGGTCTCGCATGCGATCCTCCCCTCACCTCACGAACCCCTGCGGAGTGCCGCGGTGACCCGCCGCGCAGCGCATAATCCCTGCGCGGTAAGCGCACCGACGGCGTCTGCGAAGGTCGCGCCGATCGAGAGCGCACCGCAGATCACGAGCGCCGGCCAATCGAGCCAGCTCCCACACGCCGATCTCAGCACCCAGTGCGAACCGCAGGGCATCGTGCTACCGGACGCGAATCATGGCAACAACGTCAGGCGCCGAGGCACCGGAAGACGATGTTCAGGTACTGGCGCATCGGTCGCAACTCTGGTACATTGAAAGGTACGCCAGGGGCCGGGCCGAACGCTCGGGCCCCGCGTCACTCGGGAGAGTACACGCTTGGCAGTCAGGAGACACGCGTCCGAGACGATAGCCCCGGCCAGCGACGCCGGGGCTGTGGTCGCGGAGCGTCAGGGACCCTTCGCCGCGTTCCGCGAGCGGCCCTACCGTATCCTCTGGTTGGGCATGCTCCCCTCTATGCTGGCCATGCAGATGGGCCAGGTCGCGGTAGGCTACGTAGCCTACAGCATCTCGGGCGAGGCGACCGCCCTCGGCTGGATCTCAGCCGGTTCTGGGGTTCCGATGCTCGTCTTCGCCCTCATCGGCGGCGTCGTCGCCGACCGGATGCCCAAACGCACCGTCCTCTTCTTCACACAGAGCACGATCGGGCTGGCCGCGGTGATCAACGCGGTCCTTGTTATCACCGGCGCCATTGAGGTCTGGCACTTGATCGCCGTGTCCGCGATCCAGGGCGTCGCGTTCGCCTTCAACATGCCGGCGCGGCAGGCATTCATCGCCGAGCTCGTCTCCCCTGCCCGCCTGATGAACGCGATCGCGCTCAACAACGCCGGGATGAACATGAGCCGCGTGGTGGGCCCGGCCCTGGCCGGGTCCCTGATCGCAGTCCCGTTCATTGGAGCCGGCGGCATCTTCGCCTTGATGGCATCGATGTACGTCATCGTGATCCTGATGCTCCTCATGCTGCCGCCGGGTCGCCCCGCCCGCACCGCGCGTGGGGCCGGCCTATCCGAACTGAAGGCGGGACTCCGCTACGTGTGGCGGCACCCGGTCCTGCGGATGCTGCTCGGGCTCGCCACGGTGCCGGTCCTCCTGGGCTTGCCGTACGTCCAGATCATGCCGGTCTTCGCGATCGACGTGTACAAAGTCGGCTCCGAGGGCCTCGGAATGCTCATGGCCGCCAACGGGCTCGGGGCGCTCGTCGGGTCGCTCGGCGTCGCCAGCGCGACCGGGCTGGGACGGAAAGGCCTCGTGCAGCTCTCGCTCGGCCTGGTATTCGGCCTGGCACTCGCCGTTTTCGCCCTCGGCGGGTCGTTCCCGCTGGCGCTGGCCGCGATCGCGGTCGCCGGAGCGGCGTCGTCAGGCTACTCCACGCTGAATTCGACGCTGATCATGCACCACACCGAGCATGAGTTCCATGGCCGGGTCATGAGCCTCTACATGATGACCTTCGCCATGATGCCGCTCGGCACCGTACCGATCTCGTGGCTGGTCGACCACTTCGGCGGGCCGATCACGATCGGTGTCGCCGGGCTACTCCTCGCCAGCATCATCGGCAGCGTCGCCGTCCTCAGCCCCAGCTACCGGAGGGTGTAGCCCCAGGCAGGGACTGCACGCCGGGAAAAGGTACCCGCCGTTAAAGCGGGCTGGGCTGCGCACGGCTGACACTCAGATGATACGGGTCCGACCATCCCGGCGCGTGCATTTACGCTATTCGTCAAACCCACTCTGTCCCCGCACACGCACCGAGCGGCGAACACCGTATCATGCGAACTTGAGACCAAGTGAGTACCAGCCCGCTTCAGCGGGCGTTCGTTGTCAGCCAGGCGGCTTTAGCCCCGGGCACTGACGACGGCGTGAGGGTCCTCACGTGGGGAACCTCACACCGCTCATACCCCGGGGCACGCATCACGCTGCGGAAACCTTGTCGACACGAGTTCACTGTCGGCCGGGCGCTTGCACGCGAATCATGAGCAGCGGCACGTGGGCATGCGTCAACAGCCGGTCGGCGACGCTGCCGAAGAACCAGCGCGCCACGCCCCCTCGACCGTGGGTGGTCATCACCATCAGGTCCGGCTGAGACGTGCGGGTGTAGTCCAGCAGCTCGTCCCAGGGATCGCCGCTGCGCACCTCGACCGTCACCCGGAACCCTTGCTCGCGAAGTTGCGACGCGGTCGCCTCCAGATACTCACGGGCCTCGGCTTCCAACTGATCGAAGCGCTCCAGGATCGCTTCGTACGAGGGCGTGCGGAGAATGGACCCCGGATCGTCGGGCAATTCGTGCCGGAAGGTCTCGGCCACGCGCACGAGGTGGAGCGTCGCGCCGGTGGCACGCGCGAGATCCCGTGCGATCGGCAAGGCCTGCTCGGCCTCGCGCGACCCGTCGAGCGGCACCGCGATCCGGGCAAAGTCGACGTGAGCCGGCTGCTCGTCCGTCTCACGCGCGCGGACCACGAGGACGGGGCAGGTCGACAGTTGCAGCACCCGGGTCGCGACGCTCCCCAGCAGCACCCGACCCAGCCCGCCGCGCCCGTGGCTCGCCAGCACGATCACCGGGTCCGCGTGCTGCTCGGCCTCGGCCAGGATCTCCTTGCGCGGGTCACCCAGCCGCACGATCGTCTGGGCTTGCAAGCCGAGTCCGGCCAGACGCTGAACCGCGGCCCCCAACAACTCCGGGGACAGGAGCTCCTGGCGCGGGTTCATGGGATCGATCCACACCACTTCCCGCCGCCGTTCGTCGTAGTAGGGCCGCATCTCCTCGATGACCCGCAGCAGCACGATCCCGGCGCCCGTGGCCCGCGCCAGCGCCGCTGCGTAGGGAAGGGCCGCCTCCGCGAGTTGCGAACCGTCGAGAGGAACGACGATCGTGCCGATGGATGTCATGGCCTCTTCCCTCCACTCCGGAACCGCGCCTGTGGCTCCTGTGGCTATTGTAACCGGCCACTCGACACGCGGGCTGCGGCGCGCGGACCAGGGGAGTAAGATGGGTGTCGAACCGGTCACGTACCGCACGCGGCCGGACACGCGGGTTGTCCCTGCATCCAGGGAACGTCGAGGGAGTGGCATCATGGAGATTTCGTCGACGATCAACGACCTCGCCCGCTCGGTGGTCGAACACATCACCAGCTCAGCCGGCTCGCAACTGGTCTTCGGTCCGGCGTACGAAGCCGCGGGACGCACGGTGATTCCGGTGTCGGAGGTACGCTACGGTTTCGGGCTCGGTGCGGGCGCCGGCTCGGGTAGCGCTCCGGACGGCCAGGGCCAGGGGAGCGGCGGTGGCGGTGGTGCCGGGGGCGGCGTGCAGGCACGTCCGGTCGGCTTCATCGACGTTACCGGCGAGCGCGCGGAGTTCTTCCCGATCGTGGACTACACGCGCATCGCGCTCGCCGGTCTGGTGGCGCTGACGACGCTGGTGCTGACCGTCAGCCGCGTATCGCGGCGGATGCGCCGCTAGCCACATCAGCAAGGAGGAGAGTAGCGCAGAATGGACCCCTCAGGACGCATGGAACCGGCCGCGCAGGCTCCGGCCGACCGAGCCGGGAGCGAGGTCGACCAGCTTGCGTTTCGGCGCACGCTGGGCCATCTGGCCACCGGTGTTACGGTCATCTCGCTCTACTGCGACGAGGGCGTCCATGGCATGACGGCCAACGCCGTGATGTCACTCTCGCTCGACCCGCCGTTGATCGTGGTCGCCATCGATCGCCGCGCGCGCACGGCGCGCTACGTTCAGACGGCGCGGGCGTTCTGCGTCAACATCCTGCGCGACACGCAGGAGCCGCTGTCACGCTTTTTCGCGCGCTCCTGGCGCCCGGCTACCCCACCCGAGCACCGCTTCGCGGAGTGGGCGGGCGTTCCCTACCTCGTCGGTTCGCTCGGCGGCATCAGTTGCCGTGTGGCCGAGATCCTGGACGGCGGCGACCACATCATGGTCGTGGGACGGGTGGTCGGCCTGCGGGTGGACGACCCGGAGGGGCGGCCGCTCCTGTTCTACCGGGGCCGCTACGCGAGCCTGGTCAGCCATGACGCCAGCCCGCCGGAGTTGCCCGAACTGACCTCGTCGGAACACATCCACGTCTACTACGGCGAATGGTCCCAGGACGAGAGCGAGCCGGCGGGGCGGCCGATCCCGGCACACCCCTGGACCGGCGACTGAGCCGTCCGGGGCCATCCGCGGGGATGCATTGGGGCACGCCCTCTGCTATCATCTGCCCTCGGTATTGCAGACCGCATGGGGGAGACACGTCCTACGAGCGAGCAGGAGCCGCACGAAACCGGAAACCAGGAACCCGCGTCGGGCGTGCCGGTCAAGAAGACGGTCCGCGGCACGCATCCGGGGGATCGGTACATCCGCGTCGTCCGCTCCACCGACCTGCGCCCCCGCTCGGCCGAGCCGCGCTACGTCGTGGCCGAACCGACCGAGCCCGGCAGCGGCATCGGGCGGTTCTACCGCCAGCTCCGTCGGCTGATCATCGGCCCACCACTGCGCACTGCCCAGGAAGCGCATGAGCGCCTGACCAAGGCAAAGGCGCTGGCGATCCTCAGCTCGGACGCCATCTCCTCAACGGCCTATGCCACCGAGGAGATCCTGCTCATCCTCGTCCTCGCCGGTGCGGCAGCGTACGGCTATGTCATCCCGATCGGACTTGCCATCGCCGCGCTGCTCGTCATCGTCGGCTTTTCGTACCGCCAGACGATCTTCGCCTATCCCCAGGGCGGCGGCTCCTACATCGTGACCAAGGACAACCTCGGCACCGGCCCGGCCCTGGTCGCCGGGACCTCGCTGCTGATCGACTACACCCTGACGGTCGCGGTGAGCATCTCCTCGGGCGTCGCCGCCATCACCTCGGCCGCGCCCGGACTAAAACCGTACCGGGTCGAAATCGCCGTGCTGGCCATCCTGGCTCTGGTGATCGGCAACCTGCGCGGCATCCGGGAGAGCGGCTCGCTCTTCGCCGTGCCTACCTACCTCTTCATCGCCGGCATGGCGATCCTGATCCCGCTGGGCATTGGCGCCGCCTGGTTCGGCCTGTTCGAGCCGCACCCGGCGAGCCATCCTGTCCCACCGGCGCAGCAGGGGATCACCCTCTTCCTCATCCTGCGGGCCTTCTCCTCCGGCTGCACGGCGCTGACCGGCGTTGAGGCGATCTCGGACGGTGTGCCCGTCTTCCAGCCGCCCGAGGCGAAGAACGCCGCACGTACCCTCGGCTGGATGGTGGCGATCCTCGGCTCGCTCTTCCTCGGCATCACCGTGCTCTCCTACCACTTCCACCTCACGCCGAGCGAGGATCAGACCATCCTCTCGCAGCTCGCACGCACCGTCGTCGACGACTCACCCTTCTACCTCTACATCCAGGCAACGACGGCGGGCATTCTGTTCCTGGCCGCGAACACGAGCTTCGCCGACTTCCCCCGCCTCGCCTCGTTCATGGCACGGGACCGCTACCTACCCACCCAGTTCCGTTACCGCGGGGATCGCCTGGCCTTCTCGAACGGCATCATCGCCCTGGGGCTCGCCGCCGCGGTACTGGTGGTGATCTTCCACGCCAACGTCAATGCCCTGATCCCGCTGTACGCGGTCGGTGTCTTCACCGCCTTCACCCTGTCCCAGGCCAGCATGACGTACCGCTGGTGGCGCCGCGAGCCACCCGGCCGTCACCGCACCATCGGTATGCTGATCAACGGGACCGGCGCCGCCGTCACCGGCGTCGTGACCCTCATCATCATCGCGACCAAGTTTCTGTCCGGTGCCTGGATCGTGATCTGCATCCAGCCCCTGCTCATCTGGCTACTGACCAGGATCCACGCCCACTACGAGCGGGTCGCCGCCCAGCTCGCCGTCCCAGCCGAGCCGGCCGCGTCCGAGCGGCCATCCTGGCCAGGACCGCTGGCGGCGGTGGTGCCCATCGCCGGGTACAACCGCGCGACGATCCGCGCGCTCGACTTCGCCCGCGCGATCACCGCGGACGTCACGGCGGTGCATGTCACCAGCGACCCGGTTGAGGCCGAGCAGCTTCGCCAACAGTGGCGCGACGCGGAGATCGACCTCCCCCTCGTCATCGTCGAGTCGCCATACCGCGAACTCGTCGGCCCGCTGGTGACGTTCATTGAGCAACTCCACGCCGAAAAGGGAGACACCCTGATGGTGGTGTTGCCCGAGTTCGTGCCCGCCCACCTCTACGAACTGCCCCTCCACAACCAAACCGCCTGGCGGCTACGCACCGTCCTCTGGACCCACCCCGGCATCATCGTCACGACCGTTCCCTACCACGTCGGGGCCTCGGTCGTCGGTACCGGCGATGCCTCAACCACGTCCACGTCCCCTGCCCGACCGGGCCCGGTTTCTGGTAGAGTGCGTGACCCGGAAGGGCCGGCAGACACCGGCCTGGGCGAGGGTGCCGGTGCGTATTAGTGCTGGCCGGAATGATGCGCAGAGACAATCGGTTGAAATCGGAGGACCCCCGGGGCGTATCGGGGATCGCGCCGTGGTACGCCCGCCGTATCCACGTGACACGAACGACGAGGAGGAGGCTTCCAGGATGATGTCAGAAGCGGTCCGCGCATTCCTCAACGAGCCGCGGTTTGCCGTGCTCGCCACCATCGGCCCCGATGGCATGCCGCACCAGTCGGTGATGTGGTATGAGCTGCGCGGCAACACCATCATGATGAACACCTCGGAGGGGCGGGTAAAACCGGCAAACCTGCGCCGCGACCCCCGCGTGTCGATCTGCGTTGAGGACGGCTACCGCTACGTGACCATCACCGGCCGCGCCGAGTTGATCGACGACCAGGAGATCGCGCAGGCGGACATCGCCGCGCTCGCCCATCGCTACCACGACCCCGAGACGGCCGAGCGGCAGATCGCGGAGTTTCGTCGCCAGCGACGGATCACGCTGCACATCTCCATCGAACGGGTGTCCGCCCACGGATTCTAGGCGCCGCCAGCCCTCGCAGGGGGCGGCGATGCGCTGAGGAGGCATCGCACTGATGAACGCCGAGGTCCGGATCATCGGCGTCGACCACGTGCCGGAGGCGCGTCCCGGCGACGACCTGGCCGACCTGATCGCCCAGGGCATCGAGCGGAGCGGGCTCACGCTCGCGGATGGGGACATCGTGGTCGTGACCCAGAAGCTGGTTTCCAAGGCTGAAGGTCGACTGGTCGACCTCCGCGAGATTGAGCCGTCGGCGCTGGCGCGGGAGTGGGGGGAGCGCTACGGCAAGGATCCGCGCCAGGTGGAGGTGGTGCTGCGCGAGGCGCGGCGGATCGTGCGCATGGCCAACGGCCTCATCATCGCCGAGACGCGACACGGTTTCGTCTGCGCCAACGCCGCGGTGGATGCCTCCAATGTCTCCGCCCCGGATCAGGTCACGCTCCTGCCGGTCGACCCGGACGCCTCGGCCGAGCGCATCCGCCGCGGGCTCGCCGAGCGCGCGGGCGTCGAGATCGCCGTGATCATCACCGACTCATTCGGCCGCCCCTGGCGCAAGGGCATCGTGAACGTCGCGGTGGGCGTGGCCGGGATGGAGCCGCTCGTCGACTACCGGGGACAATTCGACGACCAGGGATACGAACTGCGTGCCACCGTGATCGCCGTCGCCGACGAGATCGCCTCGGCCGCGGAGCTGGTCATGGGTAAGTTGGCGCGCCGGCCGGTGGCCATCGTGCGTGGCTACGCGTACCAGCCCGGCGACGGCGGCGCCCGCGCGCTCGTCATGGAGCCGGAGCGCGACCTGTTCCGCTAGGTGCCCCATCCCTGCCTGACCGAGGGCAGGTGAGGGGTGCAGGCACAGCACGGTGCCGCTGGCCCCAACCCTGTTACCCCGAGGCAGGTGATCGCTTGGGTGTGTCTCGTCCTGATCGCACCCACGTGAGCGATTATGTCACCCTGAGCGCAGCGAAGGATCTCGCGTCGGATCGGCCACGCAGCGAAGGATCACACGGCACTTACGGGCCTTCTGTGATGGCATGGTAGAGCGCCCGGTACGTCAGGTCATGTCGTCTTGATCGGACGCGGGGCCGACACCCTCGCTACAGCGTCTGGCTCGCCAGCGCGAGGTGGTGGGCGGTGTAGCGCGCGAGCGTGGCCTGCTGGCGCGGCGTCAGCACCTCGCACACCCAGCCCCAGTGCAGCGACACCCAGTCGCCCGGCTGGGCCGCGTCGGCGAAGCCCCGGCCGTCGACCTGGCGCGTCACCCGCACCGGCTCGGCCGGTCCAAGCGCCAGCTTTCCGGCCGCCAGGACCAGCGGCTGCCGGTCGACGATCAACTCAGCGCCATCGACCGCGCGCACACGTCCCCAACTGATGCGGCACTGGTCCATCGTCGCCAGCGAGTGCTCCAACTCCCCGACCCGGGCGTGCACGTCGAAGACGTGGAAGGTATGGTGCGGCCGCGCCCCGGCGGGCGCCTTGCCCAGTACCAACGCCCGCAGCCGGGGCGGGAGCTGCTTGCCGAAGCGCTCATCCAGCGCGTCGTACAGTTGCCTTGCCTCGACCCGCTCCAGCAGCTCGTTCCCGATCCAGTACGCCTCCACGACCCGCTCGTCGAAGGGGTCGGGGATACCGTTCTCGCGCGCGATGAGCCGGAGGTACGGCAGCGCGCCGGTGAAGCGCGCCAGCATCTGCTCCAGAGGCGGCTCGCGCACCATCTCCTGCGCGTAGTCGAACAGCGTGCGGTTGTCGTCGCCCCCGCAGTAGCGCAGGCGATTCGGCATGAACGCATAGCGGATGAAGCGCGTCGTCCCGACGATCGCCCGCGCCGGCCCGCCGGGCATCATCTCCACCCGCGGGGTCACGTCAGGCACGGGCGTCCTCCTCTTCCCAGAGCGTCGCAAGGTCGGCGAAGAAGGACAGTACGCGCTCGGCTTCCTCCGGGCTCACCACCTCGATGATCAACCCGCGGTCCAGCAGGACGTGCGCACCCGCCGCAACGTCCGGGAACAGCGCCGTGCTGACCTGGACGACGTCACCCTCGATCAGTTCGACCTCGGCCACGCCATCGCCCACGCTGCGGACGCGCGCCACCAGCGGGATGCACATCTCAGCCAACCTCTCCACCCGCGACCCGCGACGCCAGGCGCGCCCGGAGCCAGTCGACCCAGCCTCCGAGCCCGGCGCCGGTGCGGCATGAGCCCTCGAAGACCGGCGCATCCGGGTTGAGCGCACGAACCGCCTCGTAGAAGCGCGCCCGGTCGAAGTCCACCAGATCGATCAAGTCGATCTTGTTGAGCACAATCGCGTCGCTCCGCGCGAAGACATCCGGGTACTTGACCGGCTTGTCGTCCCCCTCGGCCGCGCTCACGAGGCATACCCGTGCGTGCTCGCCGAGATCCCAGTGCGTGGGGCAGATCAGGTTCCCCACATTCTCAACCATGAGCAGGTCGAACGCCCCCAGGTCCAACTCCTCCAGGGCGCGCGCCAGCATGCCCGCTTCCAGGTGGCACCCCCCGCCGGTGTTGACCTGCACCGCGTCGACCGCTCCCGCTGCCAGCACGCGCTCCGTGTCGACGCTCCCGGCGATGTCCCCCTCGACGACACCGACGCGCGCCGTCCCGGCCAGCGCCGCGATCGTGCGCGTGATGAGACTGGTCTTCCCGGCGCCCGGCCCGGCCAACAGGTTGACCGCGACCACCCCCGCTGCATCGCAGCGCGCGCGGATCGCCTCGGCAGCCCGATCGTTGGCGTGGAAGAGACTGCGCACCACCTTGACCCGCTGCACCGTCATGTTTCGATCTCCAGGCTCTCGATGAGCACGTCCGTGCCGTCGTCCACCACTCCGCCTACCGTCCCGCAGCGGGGGCAGCGGAAGCTCTCGGAGTCCGGCGTGTATGCGGCGGCGCAGGTGTTGCACCAGAAACGCATCGGCACCCGCCACAGCACCAACTGCGCCCCCTCCGCCAGCGTCCCCGGGCTCAGCAGTTCGAAGCAGAATCGCAGCGCCTCATCTTCGACGCACGAGCGCTCCCCCACGACGAGGTTGATCGTGACAACGCTCAGCGCGCCCGCCTCGCGCGCGTGCTCCTCAACCGACTCCAGCAGGTAGGCACTCAGGGCCAATTCATGCATCGCGCTGCCTCTACATCTGTCGCACGCGCAGGTAGCGGCGCACGTCCGCCTGCGACGCCACCAGCGCGATAACCAGCCCGACGAATATCAAGCCGACGATCAAGAGGAGGACATTGCGCAGCGCGCGGAGGACTTCCATCACCACGCTCCTCTCAAGAGCTCCCTACGCCGATGCCGGCGGCGCGACCGCCGGCCGGCCGCTGTGCAGGCGCGCAAGCAGGGACTCGATCATGGTCATTGCCTCGTCGACGGCGGCCCGCACCGGCGGGCTCAAGCCGTCGGGATCATCCGGCGTCGGGACAACCTGGCCCGGCTCGCAGCCCAGCACGAACAGCCGCGACGGGCATCCGCCGAGTGTCCGAGCCAGGGCAAGCACGGCCATCGGATCGACGCTGTGCGCCGCCAGGGCCGGCCCGGCGGCATCGGTGGATTCGGGGGAGTCCGGCTCGACCAGGTACAGCGTGCCGGGCGCGCCCCCGCGCGGCATCGCGTCGACCAGGATGGCGGCGTCGCAGCCGTCGGACAGCGCGTAGGCCAGGTCGAGGCCGCGAATCCCGAAGTCCCGCACCTCCACGCCCGCCGCCAGGGAACGCTGAGCCAGCCGCCGGGCCACCACGACGCCGAAGGCATCGTCGCCCAGGAAGATGTTGCCGATCCCGGCGACGAGGATGCGGGGCGTCATGGCGGCCCCTCCTCCGGCCCAAGCGGCTCCACCTCGTCGAGCCCGAAGTAGAACCGGTGCCCGAGCACGCCCGCCTGAGCCAGGTGGCGACCCGGGTCGTCCTCGATCGTCACCGCGAGATGGATGCGCTCCTCGTAGTCCTGCTCGATGGCCTCCACGATGGCGATCTTGCCGGCCAGCGCGAGGTCGAAGACGTCCCCGCCAGGCCGGGGGCGCAGCCGAACCCGGCTCCCCGACCGTACCTCCACATCCCCGATACGAACGCACTCCGGCGCGGGCGCCTCGAGCGCGGCGAAGGCCGGGCTGACGTCCGGCTCAGGCCGCAGCATCTGGAACTCGCGGATCGCTCCGTGCAGCCGCGCGAAATCGCCGGCCGTCAGCCGCTCGGTCCGCTCCAGGATCTCCCGCGCCCGAGGGTCGGCGGCACGCATCTCTTCCTTTTCCTCATCGGTGAGGCCGAGGATGCTGAGGAGGAGGAGCTGGTCGATCTCCGTCCCGTCGAACAGGTCGCCGGGGCTCTCCGGCGCCAGCCGGGGATAGTCGTAGAGGATGATGGGCGAGGCGAGCATGGTCCGGGCCGTTCCCGGCTCGCCCGCCAGGACCGGCCAGACGCCGGCGTTCTCGCAGGCCGCGCTCGCGGCTGCCAGCTCCGGCGGTGGGTCGAGGAGCGAGACGAACGCGCCGCCGTCGACCTCCAGAATGGCGTGCGCCGCGACGAACGTCCGCGCCAGCGCGCCGGACCGCTCGGTACCGTCCCAGCCCGACGTGTTCGCGAATCGCACGGTCAGCCGGAAGACCTCGGGTTGCACCGGAACGGCCGCGACATCCACGAGCCCATCCAGTGCCTCCCAGCGGCGCACCAGCGCCCCGGCGGCCGCACCGTCCGCGGCCAGCAGCGGCTCCCGATCCGACCCGGCCGGGATGTGTACCGGCACGCGGTACGGCGCCGCGAGCGTGGCGACATCGCGCGGTTCGATGCGGACCGCGTGCTCCCGCGCCTCTTCCCAGGAGACGTAGCGCGCGGCCCCCGCCCGCAATTCGTCGACGTCGGTCAGCGAGCCGTCGGTCTCCAAACGACCAACCTGCCGCGCGACGACCTGGAGGAAGCGGAGCGTGACCGTGACTCGCGGCTTCGCCCCGCGAACCAGGCACTCGGCCTGCACCCACCACCGGTCGGTGCCCCCACCGGCGACGCTGTAGGCGCGTGGGTAGATGCCGCCGATCGTCCAGCGCTGCCGGTTCTTCGTGGTCGAGCGCCGGTAGGGCCACAGGATGTAGCCCTCATAGAGCAGTGTCTCGGCCAGGCGCTGTACGTCGTCCATCACGTTCCCCGCATGACTGGCGCGCTGTCGCCGCACTACGGCGGCGGCAGGTTCGGGCTGCGCGGGTCGATCGGGTTGCGCGCGTGCGGGTTGATCCCGGTCGAGCGACGCGCGGTCACCTTCCCGCCCTCCAGCAGCCCCGGCGTGCTGGCGTAGCTCCCCGGCTCATTTCCCTCCCTCACACCGGGGACGTGCGACGGCAGGTCGGGCCGGACCTTCGTCTTGCCGACCCGGATGTTGGCGATAGTCCGCTCCCTGAACATCGCGGTTCCTCCCTCGGGCACCTGCCCGTCAGTCCACCGGCGGTGCCGGCTTGCTGCGGGAACGCAGCGCGGCGAAGAACCCGTCGATCTCGCGCCACACCTGGCTTCCGCCGCTCAGGCCGCGCCAGTGCTGGCGCACCACCCCGACCAGCGCGAAGCACTGGTCCAGCGGGACGATGAAGGCGTCGCGGGCGCCTCGCGCGCGGTTGACCAGCAGCGCCTCGATATCCGGCGCCAGCGTGCGCAGGATCGGTTGCTGCGCCACCAGCGCCTCCCATTCCGCCTCGTCCACCGCCGACTCAGTCGCGCCCATCGGGCTCGGGTAGTAGGCAAGCATCCGGCCCGCGGGCGAACTGTAGGAGAAGAACGCCATGCCGACCGGGACACCCAGCCGCGTCCACGCCGCGTCGTCGATCTGCAGCCCGCCCAGGTCCAGGTACCGGTCCGAGATGAGGCGGTACTTGCCGTCACTGGCCGCCTCGCGGTCGAACAGCAGGGAGCAGGCATAGCAGACGCAGAGGAACTGCCGCGCGGTGACGTCCAGGAGGTGGCGGTGCTCGGGAGGGATCGGCTCGGCGCAGAGGTCGCATCGCGCCAAGGGCTCCGGCTGGGCGTAGCGGCGCAGTGCGGCGAGACTCCCGCGCGTGATCGGCGTGCCACGGTCGCTCATGACGCCGCCTCCCTCGCCACGCCGGGCAGGGCTACCCGGACGATCCCGGCGTCGACCAGAAGCGGGACCGGCTCCAGGTAGTGCTCGGGTGCATCCAGGCACCGCCCCGCCAGGCGCGCGTCGAAGCGGCTCCCGCAGCCGGGGCAGGCGAGCACCTGGCCCGCGAGCCGCATCCCGGCCAGGGACGCGCCGCAGCGTGGGCAGCCGTCCCGATAGGCGTAGCGTGTGCCGTCGAGGTCGAGGACCAGCAGGCTGACGCCCTCTACCCGGCAGAGCCGCGCCTCGCCCGGGGGCAGCTCCAACCGCCCGACGGTCGTCCAGTCTCCGGCCGCGGCTCCGGCGGCTCCGTTCGCCAGGATCCCCGGCCCACTGGGTACGGGCGTGTCCTCAGTGACGGCTTCGATCCCATCCAGGTCCGGCGCCAGTTCGTGGACCGCGCGCTCGATGGCAAGCTGGAGCGTCACCGCCGAGGCCGGGCAGCCGCGGCAGGTGCCCCGCAGCCGCACCCGCGCCACACCGTCCGCGATCTCGAGCAGCTCCACATCGCCGCCGTGCGAGTGGAGGTAGGGCCGGACCCGGTCCAGCGCCTGTCCCACCCGCTCCTCGACCGGCACCGGGTGGAGCCCGTGCAGCAACAGGATGTGGGCGACCAGCTCATCCCCGGCCAACGCGTCGAGGAGCGCGGGGTCACGGGCAGCGAGGATCGCCAGCGCCCGCTGCAACCCATCACCGTAGAAGGCGAGCAGCGCCTGGATGGCGCCGAGCGCCTGATCGCGCAGCTCCGGCTCCGGGAACGACTCGATCCGGGCCAGCAGCGCATCGAGCCGGGCCGCGCGGTCGTCTGGGCGGGTGCCGGTGCGGCCTACCATGTCCCCGACCCTTCCACGGCGGGCACCGACCCGCTACCGACCGGCACCGAGGAACGGGGAGTGCCGCTGCTCGATCAGCTTGCCGTTTCCCAGGTACATGTGCACCCCGCAGGGCAGGCAGGGATCGAAGCTGCGCACCGTGCGCATGATGTCGATCCCCTTGAAGTTCTCCGGTCCGTTCTCCTCGAAGATCCGCAGCCCCTGCACCGCATCCTCGTAGGGACCGGGCGTGCCGTAGGAGTCCCGCGGGCTGGCGTTCCAGGGCGTCGGCGGGTACGGATGGTAGTTCGCGATCTTGCCGTCCCGGATCACCAGGTGGTGCGAGAGCACCCCGCGCACCGCCTCATGGAAGCCGCAGCCGATCGCCTCGTCCGGCACCTCGAACTCCTGGAAGACCCGAAGGTCGCCCCGACGGACGTGGTCCATCGCCTGCTCCAGGAAGTAGAAGGCGATCGCGGCCGCGTAGGCCACGAAGTAGGCCCGCGCACGGTCGCGCTCGATCGTGTTCGACCACTGGGGGACCTTCCACTCGAACTCCATTTCGGGGAAGGCGGCCGACTTCGGCAGGTTGATCCGGACGCTGTTGCCGGTGGCCTTGACGTAGCCGACATCGACCAACCCGGCCAACGCCGTGACCCAGAGACGGGCCAGCGCGCCACCGCCGGTGTCCAGCGCCAAGTGGTCGCCGGTGCGGCGGTCGTACCAGCGCGGGCTCATCACCCAGCTATAGTTCCCGCCCTCGAGGTCGCGCTTCTGCGGCTTGGGGATCGTCGTCTGGTTCCACGGATGCCGCCGGTCGACCGGGTTGCCGAGCGGGTCGTGGGTGACGAACATCTCCTGCTCGGTCCAGTCCTCATAGTAAGAGCTGCCGAGGAGAATGCGCATGCCGAGGTTGATCTCGACCAGGTCGGTGGTGATCAGTTCGCCGTCCACGATGATGCCGGGCGTCACATACATCGCCCGGCCCCACTGCGTCATGTGGTCGTAGCGGTAGTCGGCGAACTCGGGGTTCATGAAGGAGCCCCAGCAGCCGAGGAGGATGCGGCGTTGGCCCACCTCTTCGTAGCCCGGCATCGCCTCGTAGAAGAAGTCGAAGAGATCGTCGTTCATCGGCACGAGGCGCTTGACGAAGTCGAGGAAGCGCATCAGTCGCACGAGGTAGTCGGAGAAGAGCTGCGGGGATGGCATCGTGCCGACACCGCCCGGGTAGAGCGTCGAGGGATGGACATGACGCCCCTCCATCAGGCAGAACATCTCCCGCGTCAGCCGGCTCATCTGGAGGGCTTCCACGTACATGTCGCCGGTGAAGGGGTTGAAGGCGCGCATGATGTCGGCGATGGTGCGCTTGCCGTGGATGTCGGCGTGCGGCGCGGGGGTGGACTCGGCACGCTCCAGCAGCCGGGGATTCGTCTCCTTCACCATCTGCTCGCAAAAGTCGACGAAGACGAGGTTGTCCTGGAAGATGGTGTGGTCGAACATGTACTCGGCCGCCTCGCCCAGGTTGACGATCAACTCGGCCAGCGGCGGCATCTGGATGCCATAGGCCATGTTCTGGGCGTAAATCGAGCAGGTGGCGTGGTTGTCCCCACAGATGCCGCAGATGCGGCTGGTGATGAAGTGGGCGTCGCGCGGATCCTTCCCCTTCATGAAGACGCTGTAGCCACGGAAGATCGACGACGTGCTCTTGCACTCGACGACCTCACGATTCTCGAAGTCGATCTTGGTGTAGATGCCCAGGTTGCCGATGATGCGGGTGATGGGATCCCAGGCCATGCTGACGAGCTGGCGAGCTTCGGCCGGGGTCTCGCTTCGCGTCGCCACGAGCGCCGCTCCTTCCCCTAGCGTGGCCAGGTCGGGTTGTACCCGCTGGTGAGCGCGGGCCCCCGGCGCCGCCACTGCGGCTCCTTGTTCACCGTGTCGTTCGTGATGCTGCGCAGGCGGCGGATGACGTTGCCGTAGGTGCCGCTCAGCGCGGTCGAGAGGACGCCGCCGGGCGGCTCATCCATGAACGGCATGAACTTGTCAGGGAAGCCCGGCATGGTGCAGGCGATGCAGATGCCGCCCACATTGGGGCAACCGCCGATGCCGGCCATCCAGCCCCGCTTGGGAACGTTGCAGTTGACGACCGGGCCCCAGCAGCCGACCTTGACCTGGCACTTGGGCGAGTTGTAGTCGAGCGCGAAATCGCCCTGCTCGTAGTAGCCGCCCCGGTCGCAGCCCTCGTGGACCGTCTTGCCGAAGAGCCAGGTCGGCCGGAGCTTGTCGTCGAGCGGGATCATCGGCGCCTGCCCCGCGGCCTGATACAGCAGCCAGAGGAGCGTCTCCATGAAGTTGTCGGGCTGCACCGGGCAGCCGGGCACGTTCACGATCGGGATACCCGCCCGCGAGCGGAAGTCCCAGCCGAGGTAGTCGGCCAGGCCCATGCAGCCGGTGGGGTTGCCCGCCATGGCGTGGATCCCGCCGTAGGTGGCGCAGGTCCCGATGGCAACGACGGCCCAGGCGCGCGGCGCCAGGCGGTCGAGCCAGGTGTTCAGGGTGATCGGTTCCCCAGTGGCCGGGTCGTTGCCCATCGAGGTCCAGTAACCGTCGCCGTTGATCTCCTCGTTGGGGATCGAGCCCTCGACGACCAGGATGAAGGGCTCCAGCTCACCGCGCGCCGCCTGATGGAAGGCCTCCATGAAGGCCTCGCCGGTCTCATAGGCGAGCACCTTGTTGTGCAGGTGCACGCGCGGGAGTCCGGGGATGACGCCGAGCAACACGTCCTCGAGACTCGGCTGCATGGCCGCCGTGATCGAGACCGTGTCGCCATCGCAACTCATGCCTTCGGAGGTCCAGAGGATGTGGACGTCAGGCACTGCTGGGGTCGCACCGGTCGGCGTCGGGGAGGTAGCACCGGACGTGGACATGGACGCCGTCCCTTCGTTGTGGCCGGGGACCGAAGGTAGACAGCGCGCCGCCCGGCTGCGGTCGCCGGGAAGCGCGCTGGTGCGACAACCGCCCCTCGATCGCGATAGCTTCGACTACCCTAACCGTATTTCCCAGACTTGTCAAGCATTGGGACAAGGAATTCCGCGAGTAGCAACTCCTCGCCGACAGCCATACGTCAGATGAAGATGTCGAGCGGTAACAGCGCCGAGACGATGAAGTTCGGCACATCGACCACCTGACTCACGTGGAGGTCGACCGCCACGCTACAGAGCGCGTACGCCTGCTGCGGGTCGTAGCCACGCGTGCCCAGGTACTCAATCATTGCCAGTAGCGCGTTCCGCGCCGCCAGGGTGAGGTTCTCCGACTCGTTGACCCCGTCGGTGACCGAGAACCCCGTCGTGGCGTAGAAGCGCCGCGGCACCGCCAGTACTGGGTCGGCGAAGTAGTCGTCCCGGAAGAACTGGGGCGAGCGAATGTTCCGCCGCGCCGCCTCACCCTTATGCACCTTGAACTGGAGGTGCAGCGCCGAGCGGATCTCGATGGCCGTCCCGCACGCCTCACAGTCCCCCTGCGCGAAGTGGACGTCGCCGGTCGAAAAGAGCCCGCCCTCGACGTAGACGGGCAGCAGCATGCTCGCCCCTGGCGTCAGGTGCTTGATGTCGATGTTCCCGCCCGTCTCCCGCGGGGGAATGGTGCGCAGCCCCTGCTCCGCGATCGGCCCGTGTGGCGGCACCGCCCCGGCAGGGTCAGGCAGCAGGGCAAACCCGCCGCGCGCCGCCAGGTCCGCTTCACGCCGGGTGACCTCCCCCCGCAGCGCGGTGGACGGCGCCAGCCCGGCAATGCCCGGGAACGGCGCGGCGTGGATGCGGACACCCGGCAGTTGGGGCGATTCGGCGTAGTCGCCGTAGAGGTTCCAGTGGACGATGTATGGCTCGGGGAAGAGGTCGCGGAGGAAGCCGAAGCCGGGCACCTCGACGGTGTAGCCCCAGGCGTCCCACGGGTCGCACTCAATGTTGAGCAGCTTGATCTCCAGCAAGTCGCCGGGTGCCGCGCCGTTGACGTAGATCGGGCCGGTGAGCGGGTGGACCGGCCCCAGGTCCAGCCGGGCGACGTCGGCAGCGGTGGACTGCGGGCTAAGCTGGCCGTCGAAGGCGTCGCGCGTCTCCACGACCACCGTCCGCCCCGGGTCGACGTGGAGCACCGGGGTGACGTCCTCATGCCAGCGGTTGTGGCCCGTCTCGGCCTGGGCGGCGAGCGGCCGGGTGGGGTCGATCGCGATGCGCTGGATCGTGGCAGGCATGCTCCGCTCCTCTCGCATGGGCGCACCCAACCCGGCGCGTTCCGCCGCTTCGCCCGGCAGGCGAGGGGCCGAGCGTTGCCTGCGATGCGCCTGGCCGGTACGCATGGCCGATGGGTTGTCCATCTCAGCGTAGCGGCGCACACACGCTATGTAAAGCCCGGATCTGGCCAGATCACCGCAGTTCGGGGTAGGCTGAGCATGGCGCTCGTGAGAGGAGGCTCGTGGGATGCAGCGACGGACCCGGCTCGCCGCGCTCGCGCTCGGCGCGGCGGCACCGGTGGCACTCGTGACCGTTGCCCGCCGCCGCGCCGACCCGGCGCAGTCCCGCACGCTCCTCCCGCCGGAAGCGCTGGCGGACGACGACAGCACCTTCATCGATGTGGACGGGCTGCGGGTCCACGCAAAGGTTGCCGGCCAGGGTGACCCGACTGTAGTGCTGATCCACGGCTTCGCGGCCGGCGCCTTCATCTGGCGCCAGGTGATGCCGCCGCTTGCCCGTCGCGGCACGGTGGTGGCCTTCGACCTCCCCGGCTTCGGCCTGACGGCCCGCCCCGCTCCGGATGCCTGGCCGCGCGGCAACCCGTACGACCCCGAGGTCCAGGCCGACCTCACCGTCGCGCTGCTCGACCGCCTCGGGATCGACCGCGCCGTGCTCGTCGGGCACTCCGCCGGCGCCCGCGTCGCCATGCTCGCGGCGCTGCGGTACTCCGAACGGGTCAGCGGGTTGGTCCTCGTCACGCCCGCGCTGGACCCACCGTCTCTGCGCCGCTCGCTGGCGCTGCTCGTGCGTGCGCCCGCCTTGGACCGACTGCTCCCCCGCGTCGCGCAATCCGCCTCGGCGCGGGCCGCGTACATCCTGCGCTACGCCGTCTACGACCGCGCCGTCGTGACCGATGAGCTCGTCAAGGCGTATCTCACGGCGCTCCAGGTGGATGGGTGGGACGCGGCACTCGCCTGCGCCGTCCGTGCCGCCCGGCCGCTGGGTCTGCTGGACCGGTTCGGAGAGCTTCAGGTCCCGTTCATGGCCATCTTCGGGATGTACGACCGCATCGTGAACCCGCGCCAGGTGGTCCGGATGACCACCGTTCCCGACCTCTTCATGTTCGTCTTCATGGAGCACACCGGGCACCTGCCCCAGGTCGAAAAGCCGGAGGACTTCGTCGACTTCATCGAGGATTTCCTGAACCATCTCGAACAGCGCGCGAGCGAGAGGAGCACGTCGTGATCCGTCCCGAACACGAGACCACCGCCCCCGATTTCACGCTGCCCGACACGCACGGGCGGGACATCCGCCTCTCGGACGTGCTCCGGCGTGGCCCCGTCGTGCTGGCGTTGCTGCGCGGGCTCGCCTGACCGCACTGCCGCCGGCAGCTCGCGCAGTTGCGCGACCACTATTCGCAGTTCCAGCAGCGCGGCGCCGAGGTTCTCGCCATCGCTCCGGACCGCCCGGACGCCGTGCGCGCCTACTGGGAGCGAGAGCGCATCCCCTTCCCCGGCCTGATCGACTCCGACCACGCGGTAGCCAGGCGGTACGGCCAGCAGATCCGAGTGCTTCGTTTCGGCCGCATGCCTGCTGTGCTCATCGTCGACTCCGCGGGGGTGATCCGCCACCGCCACGACGGCCGGTCGATGCGCGACATCCCCACCGTCGACGACCTCCTCACGTGCCTCGACCAGCTCAACCAGTGACCGCCGCCCACCTCGACCCGCTTCGGCTACAATCCCGGCACGAGTTCGGAGCGCACGCGAAACCGCGCCTGGAGCACCTGGCGCGGCACCCGGAGAGGGAAGGGCAGCGAAGTGGGAAGCGGTGCACAGGTCGGCGTGATCGTCGGGAGCTACAACGCCCACGTCGGGTTCCCCGCGGCCATGGAGATCCTACGCGCGGGCGGCAGCGCGCTCGACGCCGCCGTTGCAGCGGTCAAGGTCATCGAGGACAACCTTGAGGACCACAGCGTCGGCACGGGTGGAATCCCCAACATCCTCGGGCAGGTTGAGCTCGACGCCAGCATCATGGATGGCACGACCCTCGCGGCGGGCGCGGTCGGCGCGGTCAAGAACTACCCCCACCCGATCGAGATCGCCCGCAAGGTCATGGAGGTCACGCCCCACGTGATGCTGGTCGGCGAGGGTGCCGAGCTCTTCGCCCGCGTCCACGGCTTCGAGACCGCCAACCTCCTGACCGAAGAGGCGGAGCGGGAGTGGCGGCGCCAGATCCTGGGTGAGGACGGCGCACCGGGTGAGGGCGACTCCTGGGAGGACCAGTACAGCCTCTACATGAGCGTCGTGAAGGACTGGACCAAGCTCCTCCATAAGGAGATCTTCGGCACCACCAACGTCATCGTCCGCGATACCCAGGGCAACATTGCCAGCGCCGTCTCCACCAGCGGCTGGGGCTTCAAGTGGCCGGGCCGGCTGGGCGACTCACCCATCATCGGCGCCGGCAACTACGCCGACTCGCGCTTCGGCGCCGCTGCCTGCACCGGGCGCGGCGAAATGGCGATCCGGGCCGCCTCGGCCCACAGCGTCGTCACCTACCTGCGCCAGGGTATGGCGCTGGAGGACGCCCTCCGCACGGCCATGCTCGACCTGCGTGCGCTGGTGGACCCCTTCGCCGAGCGCGATAACATCATGAACATCGTCGCCATGGACCGGCACGGCAACGTCGCCGCCGCCTCCACCAGCCTCGCCGCCCGCTACGTCTTCCAGACCACCGAGATGGACGACTTCGAAGAGCGCCCCCGCATCCACGTTCCCCTGCGCGACGAGTAGGACGGCTCACAACCAACGAGCGACAGCATGTCAGGGGGCGACGGCATCACACCGTCGCCCCCGCTTACCGGCAGCCTTATCGAGCAGCGCGCCCCGTCAGCCGACCATGTTGACGCCGACGAGGCGGCCGATTGCGAAGGTCACGGCTGCGGCGGCGGTGCCGATGGCGACCTGGCGCAGGCCGGAATAGAGCGCGCTGCGGCCGGTGATGACGGTGATTCCGGCGCCGATGAGGAAGAGCGCGAGCATCGTCAGTCCGAGGCTGATCCCCACGGCGGTCAGGCCGCCGGTGACGAAGTAGGGGATGACCGGGACGATCGCGCCGACGGCGAAGAGCAGGAACGAGGAGATCGCGGCTTCCCAGGCGGAGCCGCCCAGCTCCTCCGGGTTGATCCCCAGCTCCTCGCGAGAGAGGGTGTCGAGCGCGACAGCGGGGTCGCCGGTCATCCGCTGGGCCAGCTCGCGGGCGGCCGCTTCATCCATGCCGCGCGACCGGAAGATGAGGGTAAGTTCCTCGATCTCTTCGTCCGGGAAGGCTTCCAGCTCTTCCCGCTCGACCGCGATCTGGTGCTCGTAGAGCTCGCGCGCGCTCTGGACCGAGAGCCACTCGCCCATCGCCATGGAGAGCGATCCGGCCAGCAGCCCGGCCAGGCCGGTCACGAGGATGCTCCGGGGTGCCAGGTCGGCACCGGCCACGCCCATGACCAGGCTGACGTTCGACACCAAGCCATCGTTGGCCCCCAGCACTGCCGCACGTAGGGCGTTGCCCCCGGTCGCCCGGTGACGCCCTTCGAACTGGGCGATCGCGCTGCCGGGCACACCCGACGGCGTCACCCGCCCGATCATGCGGAACAGGCGCGCGTGCGAGCGCTCGTCCGTCGCCAGGCCGGCGCTGCGGGCGTCGGGTTGTGTGTCGTACTTGTGGCTGTCGCTCTGCTCGTTGCCGATCACGGTCGGCAGGACCAGAGCCGGACCGAACCGCCGCGCGAGCCACATCAGCAAGCGGGTACGCCAACCGATCCCCGGCTCAGGACCGGTCGCACCGGCCTCACGCAGCTTGTCGCGCCAGTACGCGGCGTGCCGCTCCTCGGTCTCGGCCAAGCGCGTATAGACCGTAGCCAATTCCGGCGACGACTCGACCTCGCTTAGCGTCCGGTAGAGCGCCGCCCCTTCGATCTCTGCCTGGAGATTGCGCCGGTAGCGCTCGATATCTGCCGCCGTCATCGGTCCTCGCTCTCGTGATCGGGTCCGCAGGCCCATGATAAGCGCACAGCAGGCAAGTCGGAAGACCTAGCGTGATTCAGCATGCGTCAACAACACGCTCACGTGTGGGACGACTTTTTCGCATGAGTCATCTGAGCGGCAGATGTCATCCTGAGTGGAGCGAAGGATCTCAGTCGGGCTTGGCAATCCCAGGCGCAGATCCTTCGCTCCGCTCAGGATGACACACGGAAACGAGCGCAGGATGACACGAGCGCATGCGATCACCCTCCCTCGGTATCAGCAGCCCGCGTCACGTGCACGCTAGGTGGAAGGAAGTGATCCGCCCGCACCGGTGCGCGATGCGGGCGGCTCGTGCGTATCAACGTCAGTCCTGGGCCTGACCCGTGGGGTGTGCGGGCTTGCCCCAACCGCCGCCACCGGGGGAGCGGATCACGAGCCGGTCGCCCGGCCTTGCGGTGAAGCGCACTTTGCCCGGGAGTTTGGTGACCTCTCCGTTGCGCACGAGTAGGTTCTCGCCGGGCGCGCCCGGCTCGCCGCCCTGGAGCCCCCAGGGGGCCAGTCGACGCCGTTCGGTCAGGAGCGTCACCTCGGTCGGCACCAGGAAGTCGATCTCGCGCTCCAACCCGTCGCCGCCGCGGGCCGCTCCGGCCCCGCCGGAGCCGTCGCGCAGCCGGTAGGCGCTGATGCGCATCGGGTAGGCGTACTCGAAGGCTTCGACCGGGGTGTTGAGCGTGTTGCTCATGTGCACGTGGACGCCCGAGAGCCCGTCGAGCCCCTGGCGCGCGCCCATGCCGCCGCCCATCGTCTCGTAATAGGCGAAGGGCTGACCGGTGCGCGGGTCGATCCCTCCGGCCGTCACGTTGTTCATCGTCCCCTGGCTGGCTGCCGGGATGACGCCGGGCAGCGCCTGGGCCAGCGCCCCCAGCACGGCGTCGGTGATACGCTGCGAGCACTCGACGTTGCCACCGGCCACCGGCCGTGGCGGCCGGGCATTGACGACCGTCCCCTCCGGGGCGTGGACCGTCACCGGCGCGAAGGTGCCGTGATTCATCGGGGCATCGGGCGGCATCAGGCAGCGGACCACGTAGTACACCGCCGACTTGGCGACCGAGGCGACGGCGTTGATGCTCCCCTCCGCCTCCGGGGCGCTACCGCTGAAGTCGACCGTCAGCGTCCCGCCCTCGACCGTCACGGTCGCCACGATCGGCAGCGGGCGCCCGTTGATCCCGTCGTCGTCGAGATAGTCGGTGAAGCGGTAGACCCCGTCCGGGATCTGCTCGATCGTGGCCCGCGTGATCCGCTCGGCGTAGGCGATGAGCGCCTCGCCGTGGGCCTCGACCGTCGCCAGCCCGTAGCGCTCGACCAGCTCTTGCAGCCGCCGCTCGGCGGTGCGGTTGGCCGCGACTTGGGCGGTCAGGTCGCCGCGGCGCTCGTCAGGCGTGCGCACGTTGCGCAGCAGCAGCGCCAGCGCCGCCCGGTTCGGATGCCCCGCCTCCCACAGCTTGATCGGCGGGATGATGACCCCCTCTTGGTAGATCTCACTGGCCACCGGCATCGACCCGGCCGACATGCCACCGACATCGGCGTGGTGCGCCCGGTTGGCCGCGAAGCCGGCCAGGACCGACTCGCCCTCGACGGTCACGTAGATCGGGGAGATGAGGGTGATGTCGGGCAGGTGGGTTCCGCCGGCGAACGGGTCGTTGAGCGCCACGACGTCACCCGGGGCGAAGCTGTCGAACGCCGCCAGCGCCGCCGCGACCGAGTCGGGCATGGCGCCCAGGTGAACCGGGATATGGGCCGCCTGGGCCAGCAGCCGCCCCTGGCGGTCGAACAAGGCGCAGGAGAAGTCGCGGCGCTCCTTGATGTTGGGCGAGTAGCCGCTGCGCGTCAGCACCGCGCCCATCTCTTCGGCGATCGCCGTCAGCGCACTGCGGAAGATCTCCAGGCTGACCGGATCGACCAGCACCTCCGGCTCAATCGCCATCGCGCGCCCCCTCCTCCGGCATCGGCTCTAGAATCAGATTGCCCACCGTGTCCACCCGGCCGCCCCAGCCGGGCGGCACGACGGTCGTCGTGTCATACTGCGTGACCACCGCCGGGCCGCGCAGCCGCGCCCCCGGCACCAGCGCAGCCCGGTCGTAGATCGGCGTCTCCCGCGTCTCCGGCCCGTCGGCCCCGGCGAAGACGACCGGCCGGTGCATGACCGGCTCGACGCGCGCGTTCGGGTCGACCTCACGCCGTGGCAGGTTCGGCCGCTCGGCGAGCCCACGCGCCTTGACCCGGCAGTTGACCACCTCGACCGGCTCGCCAGGGTCGCTGTAGCCGAAGCGCCGCTCGTGGGCCGCGTGGAAGGCCGCGACCGCCGTCGTCATGTCGCCCTCGTAGGGAACCACTAGCTCGTACGACTGGCCGACGTAGCGCAGGTCGAGCATCCGCTCGATGGTGATGCGCTCGTCGGGCAGCCCCTCGGCCAGCAGATCCGCCCGGCCCTGATCGGTCAGCTCTGCCAGCACCGGGTCGACCACCTCGGCGGCCCCCGTCGCCGGGACCATCACGGTGCGCACGTAGTCCTTGACCACGTCGGCGGCGAGCATCCCGAGCGCCGAGAGCACCCCGGGCGTCGACGGCACGAGCACCCGCGGAATCCGCAGGTTGGCCGCCAGTTCGCAGGCGTGCAGCGGACCGGCCCCGCCGAAGGCGACGAGCGTGAATCGCCGCGGGTCGTGCCCCCGCGCCACGGAGATGACCCGAATCGCCGCCTCCATGTTGGCGTTCGCCACCCGGATCACCCCAAGGGCTGCCGCCTCCGGGCTCGTCCCCAGGCGCTCGGCAACCGTCCCGAGCGCCCGCCGCGCGGCATCGACATCGAGCGCCATGCCCCCTCCGAGGAACCCCTCGGGGATCAGCCGGCCCAGCACGACGTTGGCGTCGGTGACCGTCGGCGCCTCGCCCCCACGTCCGTAGGCCGCCGGGCCCGGATCGGCTCCAGCAGAGACCGGACCGACGCGCAGCGCCCCGCCGGTGTCGAACCAGGCGATGCTGCCGCCCCCCGCGCCGACGGTGTGGATGTCGATCATCGGCAACTTGCTGGGGTAGCCGCCGATCTTGCCGTCGGTCGTCTCGGTGATGGCGCCGTCGATCAGCGCCACGTCGGTCGAGGTGCCCCCCATGTCGAAGGTGATCGTCTGCTCGAAGCCGGAGGCGCTCGCGACGTAGGCCGCCCCGACCACCCCGGCCGCCGGGCCAGACAGCAGCGTGCGCGCCGCCTCACGCCGGGCCGTGGCCGCTGAGATCGACCCACCGTTCGACTGCATGATCCGCAGCGGCACGCCGCGCGGCAGCTCGTCCTCCAGCCGGCGGAGGTAGCGGTCCATCAGCGGGGCAACATACGCGTTGAGCACCACCGTGCTGGTGCGCTCGTACTCCCGGAACTCCGGCAGCACCTCGTGCGACGCCGAGACATGCATCCCGGCCGCACGCACCGCCTCGGCCACCGCCGCCTCATGCGTCGGATTGGCAAAGCTGAAGAGGAGGCACACCGCAACCGAGGTCACCCCGGCCTCCTGGAGCGCAGCGACCGCCGCGGCCACCGACTCCGGATCCAGCGGCGTCAGCACGCCGCCCCGCTCATCCAGCCGCTCTACGACCTCGAACCGGCGCTCGCGCGGCACCAGCGGTGGCTCCCGCTCGACCCGGAGGTCGTAGAGCGCCGGGCGGGTCTGCCGCCCGATCTCCAGCACATCGCGGAATCCGGCCGTGGTCACCAGCCCGGTCGGCACCCCCTTGCGCTCGAGCACGGCGTTGGTCGCCACCGTCGAGCCGTGGACGACCGCCGCCAGCCCCTCCCCGACGCCGAGCTCCTCCAGCCCCTGCAGGATCGCCCTGGCCGGGTTATCCGGCGTCGACAGGACCTTGTGGACCCGGACCGTCCCGTTCTCCACCAGCACGAAATCGGTGAACGTCCCGCCCGTATCGACGCCGACGAGCACCTGTCCCATCTCTCCCTCACCTCGATCGGCCCGCTCCGCCGCACGGGGTCGCCGGGGCAGGCCCAGGAGAATCACGTCTCAGCGCAGAAGGGGCCGGCGCCTCAGCGCCGACCCCGGAAATCCTCGACGCTTCGTAGCCAGCCGTGCCGCGCGTAGTCTATGCCTCCCCGGGTGGCAGGCGCAAGCGTGATCTCGGGCACCCTGCGGCGGCGCGCGACCAGGACCGTCCGATCATACCGGCACAGCGGACCGACCTGCGTGTCGCAACCGGCATCGGCGCATACCCGATCCCCGGCGTCCCGGCGGCTACGTGGCACCCAGCCTGACGCTGCTGCGTGGAACGTTCGCGACTGACGGCGGTTCGCCGGTCCACAAGTCGTTCGCTCGGTGCTACAGTATCCCCGTCGCGCTGGATTCGAGGGCGGTGCCGCGCCGCAGGCGGAAGCACGCCCGCCTGGGAGGAGGCGTTGCCGATGGCTCAGTCCGCCGCCACGATCGTTCCGCCCGATCAGCGCTTCCGCTTCCGACCGGGCGACGACCGGCGGCTGATCCGCTGGCCGGACATGCGGCGCTACTTCGCCGATGTCGCCGCGTGCAGCCCGCGGGTGCGGTACGAAGAGCTGGGACCGGACACCGGCGGGCAGCCGATCGCGCTCCTGACGATCTCATCGCCCGACAACCTGGGACGGCTCGATGAATTGCAGGCGATCCAGCGGCGGCTGGCCGACCCGCGCGGCTTGGCGTCTAACGAGGCGGAGCGACTGATCGCCGCTGCGCGTTGCGTGGTCTTGGTCACCTGCGGTATCCACGCCACCGAGGTCGGCGCCGTTCAGGCGACGCCGGAGCTGGTGTACGAGCTGGCCACCCGCGACGACCCGGAGATCCACGAGATCCTCGACAATGTGGTGTTGCTCCTCGTCCCCTCGCTCAACCCGTGGGGAATGGAGGTTGTCGCCGACTGGTACCAGCGCACGCTCGGCACAGCCGCCGAGGGGACCGCGCCCCCTACCCTCTACCACCCCTACACCGGGCACGACAATAATCGTGACTGGTTCATGTTGACTCAAGTCGAGACGCGCGCGGTGGTCGAGAAGGTGCACAACCGCTGGTTCCCGCGCATCGTGTTCGACTTGCATCAGATGATGGCCAACGGGCCGCGCTACGTGCTGCCGCCCTTCATCGACCCCTACGACCCAAACGTCGACCCGCTCATGGTCGCCGAGATCGCCGCACTCGGGACCAGCATGGCGGCGGCACTGACCGCCGAGGGGAAGGCGGGCGTCGCCACCGGGGTGATCTTCGACGCCTACTCCCCCTCCCGTGCCTACCAGCACTACCACGGTGGGGTACGCATTCTGGCCGAGGCGGCAAGTTGCCGGATCGCAAGCCCGGTCGAACTGAAGCCGGCCGACCTGCGGGAGGTGCGTGGGTTCGACCCGCGCGTCGCGCGCGCGAACCACCCTGTGCCCTGGACCGGCGGCACCTGGCGGCTGCGTGACATCGTCGACTACCACAAGACCGCCATCTACGCCTGCCTGTGCCACGCCGCGGCTTTCCGTGAACGGTGGGTACGCGGATTCTGGCACGTCCAGCAGCGCGCGGTTGCCCATGCCACGCCGGTCGCCTTCGTGGTGCCGCCCAGCCAGCGCGACCCGGTCACGGCGGCGGAGATGCTACAGATCCTGCAGGACGGTCTGGTGGAGGTGCACCGGGCGCGGGCACCCTTCCGGGCCGATGGTGTCCACTACCCGGCCGGATCGCACGTGGTGCTCCTGGCTCAGCCTTTCGGACGCTACGCCAAGACGCTGCTCGAGACTCAGCACTACCCGGACCTGCGCGTCTCTCCCGGCGGGCCGCCGCGCCCGCCTTACGACATCACCGCCCACACCCTCCCGCTCTACATGGGGGTGGAGGCGATCCAGATCGACACGCCGTTCGCGGCGGACCTCGAACCGGCCACGCGGGTCGAGCCGCCGCTGGGGAGCGTCAGCGGGACGGCGCGGGCCGGGTACCTCCTCGGCTGCGAGACGAATGCCGCCTACCGGGTGGTCAACCGGCTGCTTGAGGCAGGAGCCACGGTGTGGCGGACCGGTGCGCCGCTCCGCACAGGGGGCAGGGAGTGGGCCGCCGGGAGCTTCATCATCGAGGGGCTATCCCGCGACGACGCGACGGCGCTCGCCTCCGAGGCACACGTGCACCTGCACGGGTTGCCATCCCGACCCGCCGTGCCGCGTCGCCGTTTGCACGCGCCCCGCATCGGGCTCTACCGGAGTTGGCGGCCCAACGCGATCGACGAGGGTTGGACCCGGTTCATCTTCGAGCAATACGCCTTCTCGTACGTCACGCTGCGCGACCGCGACCTGCGCCAGGGTGACCTGCGCGACCGCTGCGACGTGATCGTGCTGCCGCAACAGCCGGCCCGTGACATCTTGGAGGGGAACGACTCCGGGGAGTACCCGGCCGAGTATGCGGGGGGCATCGGCCAGCTCGGCGCCGCCAACCTGCGCCGGTTCGTCCAGGCCGGCGGCACGCTGGTGGCGCTCGATTCCGCCGGGGAGGTGGCCATCGAGCACCTGTACCTCCCGGTGATGAACGCGGTGCAGGGATTGCCTGCCGAAGTCTTCTACGCCCCCGGCGCGCTCCTGCGCCTCCTGCTCGATCCCCACCACCCGGTGGCCTACGGGTTCGAGCGTGAAACTGCCGTGCTCTCGGTCAACAGCCCTGTGTTCGAGCCGCTCAGCGACGATGTCGGCGTCGTCGGACGCTTCCCGATGACCAACCAGCTCCTCTCCGGCTGGCTGCTCGGCGCCAACCACCTGCGCGGCAAGGCGGCGCTGCTCGACGTGCCGGTTGGCGCGGGCCGCGTGATCCTCTTCGGCTTCCGGCCGCAGTTCCGCGCCCAGACCCGCGGCACCTACCGCCTGCTCTTCAACGCGCTCTACTACGCGACGCTGGAGCCGGCGGAATGATGGGCAGCCGCCATCAGCATCCTGCGCACCGCGCTCGCGGCGGATCAGGAGCGGCGTGAGCCGTTCTCGCGTGCCCGCGTCAGCTCGAACGTCGCCTGCGGATCGTCGGCCGAGCGATGGCCGGCGGTGACGATCAGGTAGCGGAAGAGCGCCCCGCCGATCAGCGTCAGGAGCGCGGCCAGCACCGTCACCCCACGCGGCAGGCGCCGTCCCAGCCAGGCGCCCGGCGCCTGGACCAGCAGCGGCAAGCCGAGCCCGGTGCCGAGGACGCCGACGCGGTAGATGCGGCCCAGACGGCCTTCGTGCATCGGCCGAGCGATGGTCTTGCCCGAGTTGAGCCGCAGCGCCGCCAGGAGCAGCGCCTCAACTCCCATCACGACCGTCTCGAACCGTTCCAGCCGTCGCAGCGACCGGTGGCTGGTCCGCCCGGCCACCGTCAGGATCAGCGTGATCGCCGCCAGGGCGTTCGAGAGTGCGGAGGCGAGGAAGAGCGGCCCCATCAGGAGGTAGTTCCTGGTCCAGAGCGGCACCGCGGTGGCGGCGAGTAGGACCCCGGTGTAGCCGCTGACGAAGAAGGCCGGGAACTGCCCGAGGAAGGCGATCGCCCGCGACGGCAGCCGGAGGAGCAGGCGCGCGACCAGTGTGCCGCGCCCGAAGAGGCCGTCCTCCGCCGCCTGAATGAGTGCCGACAGCGTCGAGAAGGCGCCGAAGACTACCAGGCCCCAGGTTCCGACCGACATCGGCGAGCGGACCTTGAAGACCCGCAGCATGTGGTGGAAGCGCTCCGGCCGGCCCAGGTCGAGGATCAGCAGGATGGGACTGGGGATGAGCGCCGCGAGGGACAGGTACCGCCCCGCGCGCACGACGGGCCGCTCCTCATCGCCACCGAACACATGGGCGATGCCGGCGATGACGTAGCTGGCCCCGGCGATGCCGCCGAGGAAGAAGTAGGTCGGGATCTCCCAGCGCCACGGCGCTCGGTGGATCACCGGCACACCGTAGTAGCTCTCCCTCGCTTCATCCCCGGCGCTACGCCCGCCGCGCCGCCGCGTCTCCCATCGCCGCTCGTACGCCATCCTCGCCTCCGATCCTCCCCGTCCTCACTTCCGCCGGAGCGACAGGATCGCCCCCACCGCGAACGCCACCGCCGCGAGGGCCGTGCTTACGGAAGCCGGAATCGTCTTGCGCTGCGGCAGCTCGGGCTGAGCGGGCAGGTTGTAGACCTCAGGCGGCGCGGTCAGGATGAAGAAGGCGTTCAGCCCCTCGATGCCGCCGGTGCCGCCCACCGCTCGGTCGCCGTAGATGTGTGCCTCCTCCACGCCCTGCGCACGCAGGTCGGCTACCCGCTGCTTCGCCCGGTCCATCAGGTCCTCGACCAGCCCGAACTGGATTGAATCGGTCGGGCACGCCTTGGCGCAGGCCGGCTCCAGGCCGTCGCGCAACCGGTCGTAACAGAGCGTGCACTTGTGGGCCTTGTGGTCGCCGACGCGCGCCCGGCCGTCGCCCAGGTCGAGCGCGATGACGCCGAAGGGGCAGGCCGGCACGCAGTAGCCGCAGCCGTTGCAAACGTCCTGCTGCACCACCACGGTATCGAACTCGGTGCGGATGATCGCGCCGGTCGGGCAGGCTTCCATGCACCCGGCGTTGACGCAGTGCTTGCAGACGTCGCTCATCATCAGCCAGTTGGACTGGAAGGCGCGCATCGTGGTGGGGCGCCGCCCCTCGCTGTCGCTGATGCGCTCGATGAAGGCGACGTGCCGCCAGGTCGTGGCGCTGAGGTCGCCCGTGTTGTCGTAGCTGTAGCCGGTGAACCCGAACTCGTCCATCGGGAGTTGGTTCCACTGCTTGCAGGCGACCTCGCAGGCCTTGCAGCCGATGCACAGCGTGGTGTCGGTCAGGAAGCCCACCGCCCCGGGCCTGGCGCCGGTCGTACCCGTCCGGCCCGGCTGGTCGCGGATCACTGTGGTGCTCATCCGCGCCCCTCCTCGTCCGTGCTGTGCGTCAGCCGGCCCTTGCGGAGATTGCAGGTAAACGCCTTCGCCTCGTGGATGCGCGAGTTCGGGTCCTCAACCAGTGCGCTCAGGTCGTTCGCGATGCCGCCCTTGGCGATGCCGCTGTAGCCAAAGTGCCAGGGCATGCCCACCTGGTGGATCTTCTTGCCGTCGATCACCAGCGGCTGCAGGCGCTCGGTGACCAGCGCCCGGCTCTCCGTCTCGCCCCGGAGGGTCGAGATCACGACCCAGTCGCCGTTGTTGATCCCCAGTTCCCCTGCCAGCTCCGGACTGATCTCGACGAACCCGTGTGGCTGCAACTCGGCCAGCCAGGGCACGAAGCGCGTCATGCCGCCCGCCGTGTGGTGCTCGGTCAGGCGGTAGGTGGTGATGACATACGGGAAGCGCGGGTCGCCGATCTCATGGTAGCGGTTGTCCGGGCGCTCCAGCAGGTTGGCCGCCGGGCTACGCGGGTGCTCGGGATAGAGCGCGTTGCCGACCGGCGTCTCCCACGGCTCGTAGTGCGTCGGCAGCGGACCGTCCCGCAACCCGGAGGCGGCGAAGAGCCAGCCGCGGCCATCGGCCATGTTGACGAAGGGCGCATCGCCGGGATGGGCGTCGAGCCCGACCGCGCCCGGAGGGGGTACGTAGTCCGGCGGCTTGGTGACCGGGAAGTCGGGCGTGTCGAAGCCGGTCCAGCGGCCTTCCTTCTCGTCCCACCAGACCCACTTCTTGCGCTCGCTCCAGGGGCGGCCCTGCGGGTCAGCCGAGGCCCGGTTGTAGAGCAGGCGCACGTTGCGGGGCCACGAATAGCCCCACTCCAGCGCCGCGCGCTCGTCGCCGCGGCGGTCTTTCGCCCGGTTGCGGCCCTCCTCCGGCATGATGCCGGAGTAGATCCAGCAGCCGCACGCGGTCGACCCGTCGTCTCGCAGCGCGCTGAAATCCGGCAGCAGCCGTCCGTCGGCCACGGTGTAGCCATTGATCTCCCGGACGATCGCCTCGACGACCGGCTCATCGTGCGGCCCCTCCGTGGGGTACTCCCAGGTGAGCGCGGCGATCTGCCGGCCCTTCGGCGTGTCGTCGCCCTGGTACAGCTCCTTCAGGCGGCGCCCCAGGTGGTAGACGAACCAGACCTCGGAGCGCACGTCGTCCGGCGGATCGATCGCCTTGTCGTGCCACTGGACCAGCCGTTGCGTATTGGTGAACGATCCCTCCTTCTCCCCTGGCAGCGCGGCCGGGAGGAAGAAGACCTCGGTCTTGATGTCCTGCGGGCGCACCTTGCCCTCGCGGACCTCCGGCGCGTCCCACCAGAAGGCGGCCGTCTCGATCTCGTGCACGTCGCGGACGACCAGCCAGTCGAGGTTGGCCAGCCCCTCCCGGGCCAGGATGGCGTTCTGACCGCCGACGGCCGGGTTCATGCCCATGACGAACAGCCCCTTGATGATCCCGTCCTTCATCATCGGGATCATGGCCTGGAAGGACGCGTCGCCGTTGATCTTCGGCACCAGGTCGTAGCAGAAGTCGTTCTCGGGCGTGGCCGCGTCGCCGTACCAGGCCTTGAGCAGGCTGATCAGGTAGGCCGGGGTGTTGTACCAGGCACCGGTCATGGGCCGATTCCGGCGCAGGTACGCCTCGAGGTTCTCGTCCCGCTCCAGCGCGGTCGCCATCGGCATCGGCAGGTAGCCGGGCAGGAGGTTGTACAGCGTCGGAATATCGGTGCTGCCCTGGATGGTTGCATGGCCGCGGAGCGCCAGGATCCCGCCGCCCGGCCGGCCGATGTTGCCAAGCAGGAGCTGCAGCAGCGCGCAGGCGCCGATGATCTGGGTGCCGTTCGTGTGCTGGGTCCAGGCGACCGCGTAGCAGAAGGCCGTGGTCCGGTCACGCCCGGAGTTCGCCAGGATCGTCTCGGCCAGGCGGATGAAGACATCCTGCGGGATGCCGGCGATCCGCTCCACCATCTCCGGCGTGTAGCGCGCGTAGTGGCGCTTGACGATCTGGAAGACGCAGTTCGGGTCTTGCAACGTCGGGTCAAGACGGGGCGGCGCGGTGAGGTTTCCGATATACTCCGGCCGCGGCTCGGCCGTCTGCGCCTTGTCCTCGGACGCCGCCGGTCGCTCATCCTGCCCGGCGTACTGCCAGGTGTCCGTTTCGTAGCGTCGCTCCTCGGGGATGTAGCCGGAGAAGAGGCCGCCGAGATCCTCCGGGCCCTGGTACGCCGGGTTGATGATGACCGGCGCGTTGGTGTAGTGGGTCACATACTCCTTGAAGAACGGGTCGGTGTTCCAGCGCTCGCTGTTGATGACGTAGTTGATCAGCCCGCCGAGCACGGCGAGATCACTGCCAGCCCGCAGCGGCACGTAGAGGTCCGCCAGCGCGGATGTGCGCGAGAACCGCGGATCGACGTGGATCACCGTCGCCCCCCGGGTCTTGGCTCTCACGACAAAGCGGAAGCCGACCGGGTGGTTCTCCGCCATGTTTGAGCCCATGATGACGATGCAGTCGCTGTCCGCCAGGCTCTGCAGCGTCGTCGTCGCGCCGCCGCGACCGAGTCGGGCGCCCAGACCGGGCACCGTGCTGGAGTGTCATATCCGCGCCTGGTTCTCGATCGGGACGATCCCGAGCCCGCCCGCGAAGAGCTTCTTGATCAGGTAGTTCTCTTCGTTGTCCAGCGTCGCGCCGCCGAGGTGGCCGATACCGAGGGTGCGATTGACGACCGTGCCCCGCTCGTCCCTTTCTTCGTACGTCTCGTCCCGGGTCTTCTTGACGAGCTGGGCGATCCGCTCCATGGCCCAGTCGAGCGGGCGTTCCTCCCAGTGATCGCTGTAGGGCGCCCGGTACTTGACCTTGGTAATCCGGTTTGGGCTGTACACCAGGCCATAGGTCGCCGCGCCCTTAGGGCACAACGTACCGCCGTTGATGGGGCTCTCGTAGTTGCCCTCGATGTCGATGATGCGCCCATCCTTGGCGTAGACGAGCTGGGAGCATCCAACGGCGCAGTAGGGGCAGACGCTGACGGTCACGTCGGCACCGCGGATGCGCGAGCCGACCTGGCGCGTCTTCGCACTGATCGGGTTGGGAACCATCCCGACGTAGTTCTTGAGCCGGCCACCGATGCCCATGGGTCCCTCCCTGCGCTCATCCAAAGGTTGGCGCCTGCCAGCGGTGACGGTGGAAACGACGGAGCCACGAAATACCGTGGGGATGGCCCGCAGTCCCTGTGCCGCGCCGACGCGGACATTGTACGCGACAGTGCGGCGGGATAGAGCACGGAACCGAAGCACAGTAGTCGCTCAGACTAGCACCGCTTCAATGAAGCCCCTCGTATCACCCAACAGCAAGTTCACTCATTGACTTATCAGTATGCAGCAGGTTATCATGTCATCGTCCTATTATCACTGCATGCTGAATGGAGGTGTTCACGATGCGCGCCTGATGCAGGTCATGCGCCTTCTTTGGCTATCGGTATTCAGACATTAGAGGGAAACTGTGCACAAGAAATCCCTACTCGTAGCGCTCGCACTGGCCCTCTCATCCGTTGCCGCGGCTGGGAGCGTACAAGCAGAACTCGAGGAATGCGATAGCGGACATGTGTGCATGTGGGGAAACACTGACTTCAACTGGCTGATTGGTGAGCGCCCGAGCGGGGGAGGTCTAGTAGCCCTGTCTGGCGCCGCGAACAACCAGATGGACTCTTGGGCCAACGGCAGCAACACCAATGCAGCGGGATACGACAACTGGGATGGCACAGGAGACTGCCAGACGTTCCATGCATTCGGACGTGATAACAACGTTGCCTTCTGGAACAGCGATGAGGTCTCTTCATGGCGAACCAACAGAGGTTGCTGACCACGACCGGGAGTCTCGGCCCGCCTGCCCTGCTCGACGTCTCGGGGCTGCACAGGGCATTCGTGACGCCGGCGGAGACGGTGTGTGCGGTCCGTGACGTGACGTTCTCCGCGTATGCAGGCGAGTTCGTATGCATCTACGGCGCTAGTGGCTCGGGCAAGTCCACGCTGCTCAACTTGATCGCTGGGCTGGACGTGGCGGACAGCGGGACGATCCACGTGAACGGCGTCGATGTCGGCGCCCTCGACGAGGGGGGCCGGGCACGCCTGAGGCTGGAGACGATTGGGGTCGTCTTCCAGGATCACCTGCTGATCGATGAGTTCACCGCCTGGGAGAACGTGGCACTGCCACTGGAGGTACGCGGTTTCACAGGAGCGGAGGCCAGGGCCTCAGCCCTGGCCGAGCTCGAGCGCGTCGGGCTGGCCGGTCTTGAGGACCGGCTGCCCAGCCAACTCTCGGGAGGGCAGCGACAGCGCGTCGGGATTGCCCGGGCACTCGTCGGCCAGCGCCGCGTCTTGCTGGCCGACGAGCCAACCGGCTCCCTGGACTCAGCCAACTCACGCGCGCTGTTCGCCCTGATCCGCAAACTGTGCGACCAGGGCACGCTGGCCGTCGTCTGTTCGCACGACCCGATGTGTCAGGAGTTCGCTGATACGGTGTACGAGATGGTAGACGGGCGTTTGCGTCAGCGGGAGGTCGCACGGCTATGAGAGGCGTGGCCACCCTGCGCGTCGGACGCCGGTTCATGCGCAGCCGCTCTTTGGCGACATCCACCTGGTTAATGGCGGCGGTCAGTGCCACCGTGGTCGCGCTCTTCATCGGGATGAGTGCGCTCACCCTCTCCGGCGACCAGATCGTGGAGCGGGAAATGGGGCGCTTCGCCTTTCGGTCGTATCTGGGCAATACACTAACCCTGACCCCCAAGAACGCCTCGATCGCAGCCGAGATTGAGGCGACGGCACTCGCAGGTGGTGCGACCGCACCGATGGTCACGGTGACCTCGGTAGACGTGGAGCCAGCTCAGGTTGACCCACCAACCACGTGGTTCACCGAGGCCGACTGGGAACGCAGTCCATTCCCCAACCGGTATGTCCTCCTCCGCGGTCGTTGGCCCGAGCAGCCCGGTGAGGTCGTCGTGGCTCATACCTCGAACGGATCGCTCGCAGAGCTCTGCGAAGAACTTGCCGTGCTCGCCGGGCATGAGCGGTTCACCGTGGTTGGCATCGTTGACGACCGCTACGGCGACTACCACGCGATCCTGGCGGCACCGGGCACCTTCGCCAGCATCGGGGAGGCAGCTCTCCGCAACTTCCCATCCATTAGCGCAATGTTGACTCTCTTTTGGGAGGGAAGCCAACGCCAGTCGGTCATCGACGCGGTGAGCGACTTCCTCTCCCGCGAGCTCGGTCAGCCGAGAGATGACGTGGCTCTCGCTGTCGCGGCGACAACCCAGGATCGATCGGACGTCAGTCGCACACGGCGGACTCCCTGGATTGAGCGGATTCCAGCGAGTTACGGGATCCCGGCTCTGCTGCTCCCCTTCTTGGCATCGCTGGCGACCTTTGGACTCAGCCAGCGACGGCTCCACCGGAGCGGCACCCTGCTCGTGGCCCTTGGGCTGCCACCCGGCCGTGCGGCGAAAGCTATCGGCATAGCAGTGACCGGATGGCTCATGGCGTCGCTTGCAGCCGGCGTGGCAGTGGGTGCGGTAATTGGGCTCATCGCCCGCGGCGTCTTATCACGCTTTCACCTGTGGGCACAGCCGCTCAGTCCCTTCCCCAGCCTGCTCGATCCGATACTCAGGCTCGGTATATCCGCCGCCGCTGCATGTCTTGTCGGCACTGTGTGGATCCGGTTCGCCGTGGTCAACCGGCAGCCATCGTCCGTACCGGAAGCACCGACCGCGCGCCCCTCAGCGTCGCGGGCCCGACGCTATGGAGAGCACGCCCGGCACGGTGCGGCGACGCTCGCCGCTTGCGCCGCGATCCTGCAGACGCCTCACGTGGACACCGCCGCCGACCCCATGGTCCTCGCTGGTACTATCGCCGTCGGAGTCCTCCTCTTAGTCCCCGAGGTCGTCGACCAGGCAATGCGTCTGCTTCCGAACACAGGCCCGCGTCTGCGTCTAGCCCGCCAGCAGCTCGTGCATAACCGCAGCCGCACTACGATCGCGGTCGCTGCGCTGGCCGCCGTGCTCGGTCTCCCACTGGGGTATGTCATCCTCTTCGACGCCATGATTAAGACCGGCCAGGAAGGACTCGCTCCGGATGTCGCCCCTCACCAGGTCCTGGTGAGCGAGACTGGTGGAAAGTTCCAAGCCCCAACGCCTGAGGTACTCGCGGTGGTGCGGGAACAACTCGGGGTATCGCGCCCGACCGTGCAGATCCGCTATCTATGGGGAGAGCACGGGCCAGTAGCGGTCGATGGCAGCGGTCTCGGCGCGGTACTCGCGCTCGACACGTTGGACGACGTCAGCCGGCTCATCGGGCGCCCCCTGACCGAGACGGAGCAGACAGTACTTGTTGACGGCGGCATGCTCGCATGGGACGACCGCGAGGGCCGCGAGCGCGTGCTCGTCACACCCACGGCAGTGGGAGCGGAAGAGGTGCGCCTCCCCGCGGTCGCGGCGAGCCTCCATCCTGCCTGGCGGATGAGCACCAACGGCGTCCTGCTAACCGCGACCGCGGAGCGGCTCGGCCTACCGATCATGGACGGTGGGATCGTGTTCACCGATGTCTCAGACGCCGACGCGCGGGCCGCGCGGCGGGCGGTTCTCGACGCGGGACTGGACCCGCGTCAGGTTGTCCTCTACGAGACGGTCAACCCCTTCGTGCCACGGGCATACTTCACTGCCGCCGCCGGGCTCATGCTCGTCGTGCTGCTCTGCGCCGTCGCAGTGGCACGCGCCCAGGTGCTGACGCTGCGGCGCTACCTGGGTACGCTGATCGCGATCGGGCTGACGCCGACCTGGGCGCAGCAGGTCGTCCTTGCCCAGAACACGTTCTTCGTCGCCGTGAGCACCGTCGTCGTCCTGGCGCTGGCGATCCCCCCGGTCGTGGTCACGGCCATGGTCATGCCCAACTTCGTGCTCAGCATCCCCTGGCGAGTCATCGGCGTGGTGATCGCCGCCTTCTACCTCGCCGTGCTGCTCGCCACCGTCCTCTCCTGCCGCCAGATCCGCGCGTCGGATCGCGTCGCGCTGTGAGGGGGCAGAGCGAGCAATCGGCGGGGATGACTGGCCCCGCCATTCGTCGAAGGGAGCCTGACGGGTGCTGGCGAAGATCGGAGTCACGATTCTGATCCTGGCGACCGCGTTCGCGCTCCTCTTGCTGCTGGGACCAGCCATTGGGGCGATTGGGTCGATGGAACTCGGCATCGGCCTTCTGCTTGTCGTGATCGCACTGGTGGTCGCGTTTACCTTGATCGACCGCCGATCAAGGAGACCATGACGCTGAGCACGATGCCGAAGTCCGACGGTTGAGCCGTTGCAGATAACCTCACCCGACCGTCATGCGCCACCGAACGCATGACGGTCGGGGCGATCTCGGCGGACACCAACCCGCTCGCGGACTGGGCTACCGCTGCGGACGCGGCGTGCTCCCGTCCGGTCAGGGTCACCGCATTGAAACCTTCGGGGTGACACCCCGCGTGACGATCCGTGCCCTCTCCTGAGTGGCGATGCTCATCCGCCAGTCAGGGCCGACGGAGCCTCACCGACTCCGTGCGATGCCCGCGCTCCCGACGCCCTACAGCGCCATGTAGCCGCGCAGCAGCAGGTAGGCCGGCAGCCAGGCGGTGGCGATCCCGACGGCCAGCGTCAGCACGCCAACGAGTTGGACCCCGACCCGCTTGGGCACCAGGAGTGCCCAGTAGAGGAACCACAGGACGGCCCAGGCGAGCCAGTTCAGCCCCAGCCAGTAGTCCCAGGTGGTGGTTGCACCCCGCAGCAGCTCGATGCTGATCGGGAGTGCCGTGATGGCCACGAACAGGCTGTACCAGCCGAGACCTCGCCCATCAGTCTGGAGGAAGCGATTTATCCCTATCCAGATGTAGGTGAACGAGAACAGGAGGACCAGCGCGCCGAAGCCGATGTCGTCGAGGCTCGCACCGCCGCGGAGCGCGCTTGCCAGCGCCGCCAGCAGCGTCACCCCGCCGACGAAGAGGTTGATCACCCCGATCTCTTGGTCACTCACCCGGCCCAAGAGCCATAACCCGTTGAGGAAGAGAACCGCCCCGACCCAGAGGAGAATCAACGCGATCATCGGTCTCCTCGCACTTCCCTTTGGCAGCGGTCACGGCGTGTTCCGTTCGATCACGAGGGAAGGGCGCGACCCCGGCTGGGCCGCGCCCAAGGCGCCACGACTACGTCCGGGCGGCCATACCACGGTCGGCTGAAGTCGGCCCCTGCGCGTTCGGTCGGATGTCGAATTCGAAGATCTCGACCGGCAGGTAGAGCGAGCAGCAGGCGTTCGGGATGTCGACGACCCCGCTGATCCGCCCCTCGATCGGCGCGGCGCCCAGTAGCAGGTACGCCTGCTCGCCTGAGTAGCCGAACTTCTTCAGGTACTCGATGGCGTTCAGGCACGCCCGCCGATAGGCGACGGTGGCGTCGATGTAGAGGTTCTCGCCGCTGTGCTCGTCCACCGAAAAGCCGATGAACGAGAGGAAGGTCGAGTACCGCGGCTCCACCGGCCCCGGGATGAAGACCGGGTTGGTGGTGATGCCGTACTTGTTCATGCCGTCCTTG
>NZ_JADGHZ010000094.1 GCF_019683595.1 Sphaerobacter sp.
GAATGCCGGGGCCAGACCGCAGCGCCCAGCGACTAAGGAGTTTTCACCGTGCGGATCAAACCGGGTGTCGCGTTGATCCTCATCATCCTGCTCACGCTGGGCGCAGTCTGGATTGACCTCCCCGACGGCGTACTCGATCCGTTCAACTGGAAGGGCGACCGCATCACCGTCCATGAAGGGCTCGACCTCCAGGGCGGCCTGCAAGTCATCCTCCAGGCCCAGCCGCCGGCCGGGCAGTCGGTCAGCCGTGACGCACTCCTCGGCACGCGTGACACGATCGAGCGACGCGTCAACGCGCTCGGAGTCAGCGAGCCGCTGATCCAGACCCGCGGTGACGACCAGATCGTGGTCGAACTGCCCGGCGTGAAGGATCCCGAAGCCGCCGTCAACATCCTCAAGGAGACCGCACTCCTGGAGATCATCAACCCCAACGGGCAGTACCTCCCCGAGGGTACCCTGGTAAACACCACGCTGGGACCGGCTGACTCGGTCGGCACGGGCAGCCCGGCAGCCACGCCCGGCGCCACACCGAGTGCAACGCCGGAAGCTACCCCCGGCGCTGATGGCGCGGCCGGGACCGAGGCCCAAGCGACGCCGGAGCCGAGCGGTCCTGTCTACGAGACGATCGTCACCGGGGCGGACCTGAAGGACGCTTACCCCACCACCGACCCCCAGACCGGTGCATTGGTCGTCGGCTTCGAGCTGAAGCCTGAGGCCGCGCAGAAGTTCTACGACTTCACCAGCACTCACATCGGCCAGCCGATGTCGATCGTGGTCGACAAGCGGGTCATCAGCACCGCCGAGATCCGGAACCCCATCCGGGACCAGGGGGTGATCCAGGGGATGCCGGCCACCGAGGTCAACGCGCTGGCGCTCCAGCTCAAGTCGGGTGCCCTGGCCGTGCCGCTGGAAGTGGTGCAGAGCCGCACCGTCGGCCCGACCCTGGGCCAGGACTCGATCGACAAGAGCATCGTGGCCGGTATCGTGGGACTGGGGCTGGTCGCCCTCTTCATGATCCTCTTCTACCGCGTGCCCGGCGTCCTCTCGGTCGTGGCCTTGATGGTCTACAGCGCGATCGTCTTCGCCCTCTTCAAGTCGATCCCGGTCGTGCTGACCCTGGCCGGCATCGCGGGGTTCATCTTGTCGATCGGGATGGCGGTCGACGCCAACGTGCTGATCTTCTCGCGCATGAAAGAGGAGTTGCGACGGGGCATCCCGGTGCGGCGCGCCATCGAAGCCGGGTTCGATCATGCCTGGCCGTCGATCCGCGACTCGAACATCTCGACGATGATCACCTGCGTGATCCTGTACTGGTTCGGGCGGTATACCGGCGCCAGCATCATCCAGGGATTCGCCCTCACGCTCTTCATCGGGGTGGCGGTCAGCATGTTCAGCGCCATTACGGTCACCCGCACCCTGCTGCGCGTGATGCTCACCCGCGGGTTCTTCCACAACGAATGGTGGTTCGGGGTCGAATCGGCGCCCATCCCGCCGGCCGGGCGGACGGCCAGCCGATGATGAGCACCAGCGGCCCGATCGATGCCCCCGGGCATACCGGGGCACGGCGAGGATGCAGTTGACCCATGATCGATATCGTTGGTAAGCGCTACTGGTGGTTCCTGCTCTCGGCGCTGGTGATCCTGCCGGGGCTGATCTCCCTGGCCGTCAACGGCCTGCGCGTGAGCATCGACTTCACGGGCGGCACCCTGTGGGAGCTCCAGATGAGCCAACCGGTGCAACCGGGCGAGGTCCAGCAGGTGCTCGCCGACAACGGCTATCCCGGCGCCATGGTCCAGACCTCCGAAGACAACGTCGTGCTGATCCGGACCAAGGAGATCCAGCAGGGCTCCGAGGCCAAGAATCAATTGCTGACCGCCCTTCAGAACCAGTTCGGGCAGGTGACCGAATTGCGCCTGGAGTCGGTCGGCCCGACGCTCGGTACTGAGATCCGCAACCGGGCCATCATCGCGGTAGCCCTGGCGTCCGTCGGGATCCTGCTCTACATCGCGTTCGCGTTCCGCAACACCCAGAGCCCGTTCCTCTACGGCACCGCCGCCATCATCGCGATGCTGCACGACGTGGCCATCTTGCTTGGTATGGTCTCGATTCTCGGCTGGCTGCGCGGGATGGAGGTCGATGCGCTGTTCATCACGGCCACCCTGACCGTCATCGGCTTCTCCGTGCACGACACCATCGTCGTGTTCGACCGAATCCGCGAGAACCTGGCGCACAAGGTCGGTTCGACCTTCGAGGAGACGGTCAACTACAGCGTGGTGCAGACCCTGGTCCGCTCGATCAACACCTCGTTCACCACGATTCTCCCGCTCGCCGCGCTCTACCTCTTCGGGGGTGAGACGACCAAGACCTTTGTGCTCGTGCTGCTCGTTGGGATCGTGGCCGGAACCTACTCGTCGATCTTCAACGCCAGCCAGATCGTGGTTGCCTGGGAGAACGGCGAGATCCAGCGCCTCTTCGCACGGCTGCGCGGTCAGGGGCGGCAGAGCGTCCCGGCCAGGAAAGGCACGCGGCCATGAGCCCGGCCGCCGGTCCGCCCCGCCTCCGCGTCGGTGTGATCGGCGGCGGCATCGCCGGTCTTACCGCGGCCTACCGCTTCGCCCAGCGCGGCCACCAGGTCACCCTCTGGGAGCGTGGCCCACGCCTTGGTGGACAGGCCGCCGCCTTCCCGGTCCTCGGTACCGCAATCGAGTACTTCTACCACCACCTCTTCATGAGCGACCACGACATCGTGCAGCTCATGAACGAGATCGGCATCGGCGACGACCTTATTTGGCTGCCGTCTCCGGTTGGCTTCTTTGCCGACGGCAAGATCTACCCGCTCTCCGGAGCATTCGACCTGCTCCGCCTGGGCTGCATCCCGCTGATCGACCGGCTGCGCGTCGGCTTCACGACCCTGTACCTGCAGAAGCTGCGCGACTGGCGGCGCTTCGAGCACGTGACCGCCGCCGAGTGGCTGCGACGTGCGGTCGGCCAGCGCGCGTTCGACCGCGTCTGGGGCGCGCAACTCCGGGCAAAGTTCGGCCCTCGCTACGATCAGGTGGCGATGGTCTGGTTCTGGAACAAGATCTACCTCCGCACCCAGTCCCGGCCCTCGCTCCTGGCCAAGGAGAAGCTGGGCTACATCCGGGGCAGCTTCAACACCTTGATCGACCGGCTCGCGGAGGTGATCGCCGAGCAGGGCGCGACGATCAAGGTCGGCGTCGGCACCGACCGGCTGGAGCGACGCGACAACGAGTGGCTCGTGCGGACGAGCGAAGGCGAAGAGGTCACCTGCGACGTGATCGTGGCGACCGTCCCCTCGCCGATCCTCGCCAAGCTCTTCCCAGACCTGCCGGAGGACTACAAGGCCAAACTGACGGGCGCCGTCTATCAGGCCGCGGTCACCATGCTGCTCCAGACCACCCGCCCGCTGTCACATATCTACTGGCTCAATATCGGTGATCCGTCGGTTCCCTTCACCGGCATCATCGAGCACACCAACTTCATCGGCCCCGAGCACTACCAGGGACGCCACTTGATCTACGTCAGCAAGTACGTCGAGCACAACCACCCGTACCTGACGACGCCCGACGACCAGCTCTTCGCGGAGTACGTCCCCTACCTGCAACGGATCAACCCGGCGTTCAGCCCCGACTGGGTCGAGCGCTACTGGGTCTTCCGCGAGTACGCCGCCCAGCCGATCATCACCAAGAACTACTCCGCCCGGATCCCGGAACACCGCACGCCCCTACCCGGCCTCTACCTGGCCAACACGGCCCAGATCTATCCAGAAGACCGCGGCACCAACTACAGCGTCCGCATCGGCAACGTGGTCGCCGACCTGGTCGAGCAGGATCTCCGCGCGGGGCTCCTGCGTCCCGGCACGGCCACCGCGGCCAGCAATCCCTGATTGAGGCGCCCCACGCCGACCGCCCTGACGGTCCTGTCAGAATCATCGCGATAGTTAGTCTCACGTTATACACTGTGCATGGCGGATCGCGGTACATGTCGCGCGGCAGCCGTGGCGCTGCGGTGGGCCGCTGGACGGACGCTCTGCGGAGCACCTACCGGCCAGCGGGCACGTGCCCCCACCGGCCACCGAGCCGGTTCCTGGGAGCAGTGGAGCGGGGCGTGGCACGGGCGCTCCGATCGCACGAGGGAGACATGCGATGTTCGGGACAGTCGCCCGTATCCGGCCGAAGCCGGGTGAGATGCAGGCACTCCTCGATCTGAGCAAGGAGTACGACCGCGACCGCGGCAGGCGGATCAAAGGGTACGTCGCCGACTACATCTTCGAGTCCGAGAAGCACCCTGGGGAGTACCTCCTGGTCGCGATATTCCAGGACCGCGAGAGCTATATGGCCAACGCGGCGTCTCCTGAGCAGGATGCGATGTACCGCCGAATGCGCGCGCACCTCGCCGAGGATCCGGTCTGGGAAGATGGAGAGATCATCCTCGCCTCGCATGGCCCCGCGATGCCCGCGTGGGACGACACCAGCGGGATGATGGGCACCGAGCCGGCCTCCCCGGAGTAGGGGAGCGCCCGAGGGCGGATGATCCGGGGTCGATTCACCCCGACTCGCGATACGGAGCCGTGGACGGACGAGTGGGGCGACGCCCCGACGACCGGCGGGCGCCGCACGCGGCCGATTGCCGCCCAGGCGCCCGCCGTGGTATACTGACTGCTGCGTTGGCAGGCGCCCGTAGCTCAGTGGATAGAGCGTTTGCCTCCGGAGCAAAAGGCCGCAGGTTCGAATCCTGCCGGGCGTACCACCCGATGAAGAGACGAGCAGCCCGAGGGCATTCACCCCGGGCTGTTGCATTCCAGACGTCCTCGGGTGGCGAAGCCCTCGTCGCGGCTCAGCTTCCGCCCGTGCCCCGCTGTCATCCCGAGCGGTGGGGTGGTTCCGACGCGGGCTCCGCCGATGCCGTCGACCGCCGCCCCGCTGCGGCCGGCGCCGCGCAGGCGGACACCGTCACGCGAGGACACCCGTATGCGGTCCTAGTGCCGAGTTCGCTGGGTATCCCCGACTTCCCACTCGGCTCGCAGCAACTCCCGCCGGCGACGGCGCATGCGGATGAGCCGGTACCACAGGACCGCGGGTCCCGAGAGCGCGACCATCCCCACCACGATCCACAGCACGTGGGTCGCAGCGAGGAACCCGACTGTGCCCCACGACGTGGCGACCAGCAGGATCAGCAGTAGTGTCCAGAGCTTGAAGCCCACCAGGATCGCGATGAAAGCTCCGGCTCCCGGCCCGTCGTCACCCCCTGAGTGCCCGTGGTCCATGCGCCTTATCTACCCATTCACGCACGACTCGAGCCCGGTTGCCCGTCCACCGGGCGCACGGCTATCAAGCATACCTGATCTACGTGGCAGTGCTCCCGAGGGATGCGTCGGCCCTCGACAGATGGCCCGACAGCATGAGCGCCGCAGAATGCGCGCCGTGCCTGCTAGACAAACGTGTACGTACACTATATACTGTCGCTAACAACCGGCGTCCGGCGTCCACCGTGGCCGCGCTGTGCGGCCCTCGAGCGCCCATAGTACAATCGTTGGAGAGTGGGGCCGATGGTAGTTCGACCGAGAAGCGAGATCTGGCGCAGTGTTGCGCACACATTCGGCCACGACCCGGATTCGGAGAGTTTCGTTTCGCGATGGGTCAGTCATCTCCGTGGGTGGTGGTTTCGAACGCGCGATCCGCAGCCCGGCATCGGCGCACCCCATCCCGGATGGCTGTGGACGGCGACGGTTGCGCCCACGTCCCGCCTCGTGACCGCGACGCTCGACTGGCTGATGCCGGGAGGAAGGACCATGATCTTCCGGAAAGAGAACCGTAGCGAGTCGTTCCAGCGGCAGATCTCCAGCCTGCGCCAGCAGTTGCAGACGGAGACCGAGTCGCAGACCGACGAGTTCCGTCACAGCGAGTCTCAGGATACCTCGCAGTTCAGCGCGTCCGCCCGCGAGGGACGGGAGACGGCGGATACCTCGTTCAGCACGTCCCGTCCGGCGGAGACCACCGGGACGACCCAGATTGCCACCGCCGCGACGATGGGCTCGACCCCGCGAGGCACCTGGCAAACGCCGGACAGCAACACCAGCGTGATCGCCGGTAACGCGCACTGGAACGGCACGCTGCGCACCGAAGGGTCGCTCCACGTTCACGGGCGGGCCGATGGCGAGCTGCATGCGACCCACGACCTCTACGTGGCCGAAGGCGCCCAGGTGGACGCAGGGATCTTCGCCGACAACGTGGTCGTTGCCGGGCTGGTTCGCGGCACGATCGAGGCGCGCACCCGGCTCGAGGTTCTGCCGCAGGGCCACGTGTCCGGTGACGTTAAGGCGCCCAAGCTCGTCGTGCACGAGGGCGCCCGGCTGAGCGGGAAGCTGACCATGGAGAGCGGGGGCGCCGTCCAGTACTCGACGTCCAGTCAGAGCACCAAGTCGCGTCGCTCGGGCCGCTAGGCCCGCCGGACCGCCCTGTTGGGAGGAGGAGGCCGATGTCGTTTCGTCCAGGCGGGTCAAGCTCCGGCTTTGGCGAGGCGGGGAGCACCCAGATGCCCGAGGCCTACAGCCTGATCGACCGCCACTCGACCGTCGAGGGCACCTTCGCCTCCGAGCGCGACCTCCGCATTGAGGGACACATGCGGGGCACCCTGCGCTGCCAGGGATTGGTCTACATCGCCGAGGGGGCCGACGTCGACGCCACCATCGAGGCCGCCCACGTCACGGTCGCCGGGGACGTGCAGGGTCAGATCAACTGCCGCGGCAAACTGCAAATCATGCCGACCGGCCGCGTCCGCGCCACGGTCACGACCGAGTCCCTGGTCATCAACGAGGGCGCCATCTTCGAGGGCGAGCTGCACATGGAGGTCGGCTCGGTGGCCACGAGTTCGGCGGGCGAGTCGGCCGCGGACGATGGCGTACCGAGCGTGTTGCGCCGCTTCGCGGGTGAAACCGGGGAGTCCTCGGACGCCGAGACATCACCGGGTGCCCAGCGCGCGAAGGAAGAGTGACGCCCTCGCGGCCCACACCGGCACTGCGACACCGCGAAAGCCCGTGCTATAATGGCCCCGCCGGCTGGGGGTAACTCAGGAGCAGCCTCGGCCAGGGTATCGCTTTCCCTGCGCGCTCTCTGTTTGTGCCTCACGCCCCTGGCGGTTCCGTGACGACACCCGGCGCAAGGGGGGGCCATGACCGTACGGAAGTGCAGCACATGCAAGCACTACGAGCCAGCGCCGATTTGGCGCAAGGGTTGGTGCCGGAACCCACTGCTCTACTCGCCCCAGCAGAGCCATCTCGTTGGTGAAGACGATCTGGACTGCGATCGGGGCATGGGTAATTACTGGGAGCCGATCGACGCACCGCCAGGCGTCGCCGGCGTCACCCCGCCCCCGGATACCGACGCGGACCTGACCAACCCCAATCCCACGCCGACGTTCGAACCCCACGTCGCGCCCTTGAACTTCGTGCCGCCGCCCAGCAGCGGCGCCCGTTCCGGTAGAGGAGGCGAGATGCATCAGTACCCCGGCAGCGGACGTCCCGGCGACTTCGACGACGATGACGAGTTTCAGCGCCCCTCCACCCACGATCGCTCCCGCTCGCCCTTTTCCAGCGGGAGCGAGCGCCAGTTCACCTACTACAGCGAGGAGCGCTACTGGACCGACTACCTGCGGATCGCCGTCCCGGTAGTCGGGGTCATTCTCATGCTCGGCTTCGTCTGGTTCCTCCTTCAGTCGCTCCTCGGCGGTGACGACGAGGCCGGGAACAACGCGGGCGCGAATACCGTCCCAACGGTCGTGGTGGGCGCCACGCCCGGCGCCGGCACCGGCGCCGTCAGCACGCCGCGACCGCTGCCGACGACGGAGGTGACCCCCTCGCAGTCCGGCGGGACGATCGCCAAGGGCGCCACCGTCGTCGTCGCCAACACCGACGGCGCCGGCGTGAACCTGCGCGATAGCCCCAGCACCAGCGGCGAACTGATCGCGACGCTCGAAGAGGGAACGGAGCTCACCATCACCGGTGAGTCGGTCACGGCCGACGGCTACACCTGGTGGCCCGTCGAGGGCGACGGCCTCGAGGGGTACGTCGTTGAGGACTTCATTGAGCCGGCCCAGTAACTGACGCGGCTCGCCTCCAACGCGCAGCGCAGCCGATTGAGTGCGGAAATCGGCCTGTGCTATACTGAGCGTCGGCGGTATCAGCCGCCAAATTCACACGTGCCCGGACCGACCGTGGTGTGCCGCGAATGCGGTCCTCGGCCGGGATGAAGGGTACGGACGCCCTAACACCAGGAAGGATAGACCATTGGTCACCGCAGCCGATACCGAAGCCACCCGAGTCAGCATGAAGGCGCTGCTGGAGGCAGGGGTCCACTTCGGTCACCAGACCAAGCGCTGGAATCCCAAAATGCGCCCCTACATCTTCACCGAGCGCCATGGCATCCACATCATCGACTTGCAGCAGACGGTCCGTCTGCTCGAAGAAGCCCAGGACTTCGCGCGTGACCTCGCCGCTCGCGGCGGGCGTGTGATCTTCGTCGGCACCAAGAAGCAAGCGCAGGAAGCCGTCAAGAATGCGGCCGAGCGCAGCGGCATGTTCTACGTCAACCGCCGCTGGCTGGGTGGCACCCTGACCAACTTCGTCACCATCCGCTCGCGGCTCCGGTACCTGAAGGAGCTCGAGCGCCAGGCGGCAGCGGGTGAACTCGACACTCTGCCCAAGCAGGAGGCAATCCGCAAGCGCCGCGAGCTCGAAAAGCTCCGCCAGTCCCTCGGCGGTATGCGTGACATGACGCAGCTCCCCGCCGCGATCTTCGTCGTCGACCCGAAGCGGGAGAGCATTGCCGTCGCCGAGGCGCGGCGCCTGGGCATCCCCATCATCGCGATGGTGGACACCAACTGTGATCCGGATCTGATCGACTACGTCATCCCCGCCAACGACGATGCGATCCGGTCGGTCCGGCTGATCACCTCTCGGATCGCGGACGCCCTGATCGAAGGGCGCACCGAGCTGGAGAGCACGATGGCCGGCGAGCCGGGCGTCGGTGAGGAGCCGGAGGAGGAGCTGCCCGACTACTCCATCGACGAGGAAGAGCCGCTGGAGGACGAGGAGGAGTTGGAGGCCGAGACCGAGGCACCCTCGTCGCGCCGCTGAGGTAGAGTTGTCTCCGTCGGCCGGCGCGTGCGCCGGCCGAGTCATGTCTTGCGCCGAACACCGGACGCCACGTACATCCACGAGGAGGACCTGTGCAGATCACCACTCAGATGGTCAAGGAGCTGCGGGAGCGCACGGGGGCTGGCATCATGGATGCCAAGCGCGCGCTCGAAGAGTCCGAGGGCGACATGGACAAGGCCGCCGCGATCCTGCGGCAGCGCGGGCTCGACCGTGCTGAGAAGAAGGCCAACCGCGTCGCCTCGCAGGGGCTGGTCAAGGCCTACATCCATGGCGGCGGACGGATCGGCGCACTCGTCGAGGTGAACTGCGAGACCGACTTCGTGGCCCGCACCCAGGAGTTCCAGGATCTGGCCCACGACATTGCCATGCAGGTTGCGGCCATGAACCCGCGCTACGTCAGCGTCGAGGACGTCCCGGCCGATGTCCTCGCGGAGGGCGAGCGCGAGTACGGCGACCGCGACCTCTTCCTGAAGCAGGCGGTCCTGCTGGAGCAGGCCTTCATCAAGGATCCGAAGCGGACCATCAGGGATCTCGTCAAGGACTACATCGCCCGGCTGGGCGAGAACATCGTGGTGCGCCGCTTCGCGCGGTTCGAATTGGGCGTCGGCACCGGGGCGGCCGGCGAAGAGTAGGGGCACGAGCCGTGGGAGCAGGCGAATCCGGTCCCGGAACCTGTCAGCGACGCCGCTACCGGCGTATCGTGTTGAAGCTGTCGGGCGAGGCCCTCATGGGCAGCGCCGGGTACGGGATCGACCCGGCCGTGGTCCAGCGTCTGGCTGCGGAGATCGCACGCGTCGCCGCCGACGGCGTCCAGATCGCGATCGTCGTCGGCGGTGGGAACATCTGGCGCGGGCTGGCCGCCAGCTCGCGGGGGATGGATCGCGCCACGGCAGACTACATGGGCATGTTGGCCACCGTCATCAACGCGCTGGCGCTCCAGGACGCGCTCGAACACCAGAGCGTCCAGACCCGTGTGCAGACCGCGGTGGAGATGCACCAGATCGCCGAGCCGTACATCCGGCGCCGCGCCATCCGGCATATGGAGAAGGGCCGTGTCGTCATCCTCGCCGGCGGCACGGGTAACCCCTACTTCACCACCGATACCGCAGCCGCCCTGCGCGCGGTCGAGATCGGCGCCGAGGTCATCCTCATGGGGAAGAACAACGTCGACGGGGTGTACGACGACGATCCCAACATCAACCCGAACGCCACCCGCTACGATGTGATCTCCCACCAGGAGGCACTCGAGCGTCATTTGCGGGTCATGGATCAGTCAGCTCTCGCCCTCTGCCGGGAGAACGACCTGCCGGTCATCGTCTTCGACTTGAATCGCCCTGGCAACATCGAACGCGCGGCGCTCGGCCACGAGGTCGGAACCCTCGTCTGCTGAGCGCCGCGCGCACGCCTGATGCGCGCCGCCACGAGGCGGGCGTGGTCACACAACGCAGGAGGCCAGCGTGATCGAGGATGTACTTGCCGATGCCGAAGACCGCATGACGAAGACCCTCGACAACCTCCAGCGCGAACTGGCCGGTATCCGAACCGGCCGCGCCTCGCCTGGCTTGATCGAGCGCCTGGAGATCGACTACTACGGTACGCCGACCCCGCTGAATCAGGTGGCAGGGATCAGTGCGCCCGAGCCGCGGCTCCTCGTCGTGCAGCCGTGGGATCGGAGCGCCATGGCCGCCATCGAGAAGGCCATCCGCAGCTCCGAACTCGGACTCAACCCGACGAACGATGGCCAGGTCATCCGTATCGCCATCCCGCCGCTGACCGAAGAGCGTCGCAAGGCTCTGGTCCGGGTCGTGCGGCAAAAGGTGGAGGAGAGCCGGGTCGCGATTCGGAACATCCGGCGCGACGCCCTGGCGCAGGTGAAGGAGCTCCTCCAGGAGAAGCTCATCGGCGAAGACGATGAGCGCCGCGCCGAGCAACAGGTCCAGGAGCTCACGAACCGCTACATCAACGAGGCGGACAAGATTGGCAAGAACAAAGAGGCCGAGGTCCTCGAAGTCTGACAACGGCGCGGCCGTGGCGCCCATGACAGACCCGGCGACGCCCGCGTCGCCGGAGCGTGTCGTGCCGCGCCACGTCGCCATCATCATGGACGGCAACGGACGCTGGGCGACGCGCCGCGGCCTGCCCCGGATCGCCGGGCACGAGGCCGGGACCGAGAACATCCGCCGCGTCACCACCCACGCGGCCGAGCTCGGCATCAAGTACCTCACGCTGTGGGCCTTCTCCACCGAGAACTGGCGGCGCCCCAAGGAGGAGGTCGAGGGTATCCTCCAGATCCTGGCCCGCTCGATCGAGCGCGAGACCGCCGAATTGCACCGCAACGGGGCCCAGCTCCGCCATATCGGCAGTCTCGACGGCCTCGACCCTGAGTTGCAGCAAGCGGTACGCGACGCTATCGCCCTCACCCGCAACAACGACCGTATCGTCCTCACCCTGGCCTTCAACTACGGAGGGCGCGCCGAGATCATCCAGGCGATCCGCCGTATGATCGCCGACGGCGTCCGCCCGGAGGACGTGACCGAGGAGCTGGTCGATCGCTACCTCTACACCGCCGACCTCCCGGAACCGGATCTCATCATCCGCACGTCCGGCGAGCAGCGCACGAGCAACTTCTTCCTCTGGCAGGCAGCGTACGCCGAGTATCACTTCACCCCGGTCCTCTGGCCGGACTTTGGCCCGGAAGACCTCGAGCGCGCCGTCGACGACTACTGCCATCGCGAGCGGCGGTTCGGTGGCATCGCACCGGCCACCCCCGGCCGCGCTGCCGGCTAGTCCGGGCAGACGGCCATGTTGCGGCAGCGCTCTCGCAGTGCCGTCCTCATCGTCCTGGTCGCCGCCGTCCCTGCGTTTATCGGCGGGTACATCTTCGCGGCGGTCTTGCTGGCCCTCGGCCTGCTCTCCGTCGTCGAGTTGATGCGCGCTCTCGAAGCGAACGGCACCCGACCGCTCCGCACGGCCGCGCTCACGTTCACCGCCCTCCTCATCGCCGCGGTGACGTTCGAGGCATCCCCCTCGTTCCTGGCGGGGCTGCTCACCGCCGGCGTGCTCGGCACACTGGCCATTGCCGTCTTCCGCCCCCAGCCCATTCCAGGGCTCCAGGACTGGGCGCTGACGCTGGCCGGCACGCTCTACGTGGCGCTCCCGATCGCCCACTTCGTCGCCCTGCGGGCGCTGCCCGGTGACGCCACCCGCGGCTGGGTCAACCATCTCGTCGACCTGCTCGGCTCAGACGGCACCGGCCGCGGGCTCGCCTGGTTCGGCCTCGCCCTCTCCGTCACCTGGCTGACCGACACCGCGGCCTACCTGATCGGGCGCGCCTACGGGACGACGAAGCTCATCCCGACGGTCAGCCCCGGCAAGACCCGCGTCGGCGCCGCGGCCGGCCTCGCGGCCGGCGCACTGACCGGCATCGCCGCCGCCGCCCTGTTCGGCGTGCCGGTGGCCTGGTACACCGCGGGCGCGGTGGGCCTCGTGCTCGCCGCCGTCGGTCAGGTCGGCGACCTGGGTGAGTCGCTCATCAAGCGCAGCCTGGGCATCAAGGACATGGGGCACGTGATCCCCGGACACGGCGGCTTCCTCGATCGCATCGACGCCCTCCTCTTCGCGCTCCCGGTCGCGTACTATCTGGCCCGGCTGCTGTAGAGAGGTTCTGTCGATATGCGGCAACGCATCGCGATCCTCGGCTCTACCGGATCTATCGGCCGCCAGACGCTGGCCGTCGTTGACCACCTCCCTGACCGCTTCGAAGTGGTGGCGCTGGCCGCCGGGCACAACGCCGAGCTGCTCCAGGAGCAGGTGAACCGCTACCACCCCCGCCTCGTCTCGGTCGCCGACGGCTGCGACCCGCGCACCATCCAGGCACCGGAGGTGCTGTCCGGCGCCGAGGGGCTGGAAGCGGTCGCGACCATGCCGGAGGCCGACATCGTCGTCGTGGCCACCTCGGGCCACAGCGCCATCCGCCCGACACTGGAAGCCATCCGTCGCGGCAAGACGATCGCGCTGGCGAACAAGGAAGCCATCGTCTGTGCCGGGGAGATCCTGATCGAGGAAGCCCGCCGCCGCGGCGTCGAAATCCGCCCCGTCGACAGCGAGCACAGCGCCGTCTGGCAGTGCCTCAGCGTTCGGCACCAGGAGTCCGAAGTCGATCGGGTCACCCTGACCGCCTCCGGTGGCCCCTTCCGCGACACCCCCGCGGCTGAGCTTGCCACGGTCACCGTCGAACAGGCGATGGCGCACCCCACATGGCGCATGGGGAGCAAAGTCACCGTCGACTCCGCCACCCTGATGAACAAGGGCCTGGAGGTCATCGAAGCCCACTGGCTCTTCGACCTGCCCTACGAGCGGATCGATACCGTGATCCATCCCCAGAGCATCGTCCACGCGCTGGTCAGCTTCGCCGACGGCTCGGTCATCGCCCACCTCGCCGTGCCCGACATGCGCCTGCCGATCCAGTACGCCCTGACCTACCCGGAGCGCCCGCCCGCCCCGCACCTCCAACTCGACATCGCCGCCCTGGGCCAGCTCGAGTTC
>NZ_JADGHZ010000095.1 GCF_019683595.1 Sphaerobacter sp.
CAACCCCCCAGGGAGGGGGCGGAGTCCCCATCCTCGCCCCCTCCCCTTCTTGACCGCAACAATCGCCTGTCCATCGTTCAGCACGCCGCAACCGCTCGCCGCCATCGGGCACAACTCCGTAGGTACGCGGCTGTCGATCCTCCATCTGACGCGAGGTCACAGGGGTGGCACGCCGTTTGCATCACTGAACCGAAACCTGCGAGGTCGGGGAGTGGCCTTGACAGGTTTATGTCAAACAGGTAGACTACGAATTACCGGGACGCGGCACCCCCGCCGACGACCCGGAACCCAATCCCTTCCCTTCCCTTGACGCGGAGCGCCTGTGTCCCCCAGCGCTCCGTGTCGCTTTTAACGCGATTTCCTGCGCTCAGCGCCGCCACAGCAGGCAGGGCACGAGCATCTCCTCGGCCTCCAGGCTGCCGTGCGCCCCCAGCATCGGCTCGGCCGGATCGCCCACAGCGGTGTAGGGGAACGTCGCCGGGCCGCGCGCAAGCAGCACCAAGTCCCCGACGCGCGACGGCACCTCCGGGTACAGCGGCCCCGGACCGTACATCCCCTGGTCCAGCAGGTCCGCGCCCTCGACGACCGCACCGCGTTCACCGGCCAGTTCACGCAGGCGTTCGCGCACCGCCTCTTCCCGCCCGGCGCGTGGGTGGAAATAGCCCACTCGCCGTTCACCGGCCGGCGGCACCCGCAGGTCCGCGAGCAGGTCCGGCGCCTCATTGAGGCTGAATACCTGATCCGGATCGAGCTGAACCTGCCCATGGTCCGCGGTCAAGATGAAGAGGACGTCGTCGCGCGCGTGATCGAACACCTCGCGCCCAAGTAGCGCATCGAGCAGGCGCAGGTCCGCAATCGATGTGTCCCCCTCCGGGCCCTCGATGTGTCCGATCAGGTCGATCATCGGCCAGTAGGCGAAGATCAGCCGCCGCCCGGGCTCAGCGATCGCTCGCCGGATGACGGTGCCGAACTCGCCCAGTGTCCGGTAGCCGCGGTACGCCGCGCCCCGGCCCTGGATCCGGGTCAGCGGGCTGTGCTGGAACGAGCGGTAGTTGATCATCTCCGCCGCAACGCCGGCCGACGCGGCGCGCTCGTAGATCGTCGACACCGGGAGAAACGTGCCCGGGTCGAATCCCGTGGCCGCATAGCTATCGAAGCGACCGATCGGGCTGAAGCGGATGAGGTTGCTCAGCATCCCGAACTCGCGCAGGTAGCAGGTGTACGCCACCATCCCGTGCTGCGACGGCGGGACGCCGGTCTGAAGCGCGGTGAGCGCCGCCACGGTGGTCGAGGGGAAGGTCGACGTGAGCGCGAAGGCCGCTCCCTCCTCCCACATTTTCGCCAGGACGGGCGTGTCGCCGGTGCGCATCCCCTCGCGGAGCTGGAAGTAGCTGAGCGCATCGACCACGATCAGGACGACGACCCGCACCCCCTCGCGCAGCGTCGCCGGCACCAGCTCCGGCGCCAGCGGCGTTCCCTCCACCGGGGCGCCGAGGATGTCGAGCACCGTCCAGGGCAGGTTCACCACGCCGTAGCCGTCGTAGCTCGGCCGGACCCAGGTGGGAAATGACGGATCCAGGCGCTGGCGCTCGAGGAGCGCACGGACGGACTCCGGCTCATCGCGGTACCACATCGCTCGTCCCTCCGTCCCCGCCGCGCATCTGGCCCGGCGGTTGTTTGTCGAATCGCGTTGTCGCCCAGTATACGGCGAGCTCCTGGCACCTCGTTTGCCGGAACCCTCGGTGATCGGTACGAGGAAAGGAGCGCACGTCATGCCGTACAAGCGCCGATCCGAACTTCCGGAGAGCGTCCGCGACGCCCTGCCGCCGCACGCCGAAGCCATCTACAAGGAGGCCTTCAACTCGGCCTACGAGCAGTACGGACACGACGAAGCCCGCGCCCACCGGATCGCCTGGGGCGCCGTCAAGCGCAAGTACCACAAGGACGAGCAAACCGGGAAATGGGTCGAAGGACCGTCGGAGGATGAATAAGCCGTCATGCGTCATACGTCATGCGTCATTCTCCCCTCTCCCCTGGTGGGCTCCGTCCGAGAGGGGCCGGGGGTGATGGGAACGTGTGACGCATGACGACCCGGAGTGCCGGACAGGCGAACATCGCCCCCCTGGGTCGCCGCCGACCCGTGCCTGCTGCGGTGGCCTTGGCCACAGAAACGGCATCAACGAACAGCGAGCTTGCTATCTCTCCATATGTCATGAGCCTGACACAACGAGTCAGGCAATGCGATGCCCCTGCGATTGGCGCAGGAGTAGGCTGCCCCTGGATATCCCGACACCGGTCGAGAGGGAGGCATCCATGGTTGCCCGACTCCACCCACTGCGCCGCGCTGCGGATCGCCATCCCACGTTGCAGAAAATCCTGCTCGGCTGCGGCATCACCGGATCAGCGTGGTGGGTCGCCATGGACGTGGTCGGCAGCATGCGCTACCCGGGGTACAGCTACGCCGATCAGGTCATCAGTGAATTGTCTGCCCAGGGAGCGCCGACCCGGACGTTCATGCTGGTGTTCAGCGGCGTCCCGTATGCCGCGCTCTTGACCGCCTTCGGCATCGGCATCTGGCGAGCGGCAGGTGGAAGCCGCGCAGCCCGCCTCACCGGCGCGCTGGTGATCACCGAAGCGGTGTGGGGCCTCGCGGGCGGGATCGCCTTCCCAATGGCGACACGAGAGGTGATGGCCGCCGGCCAGGACACGCTGCGCAATCAGATGCACCAGTGGTACGGCATCGGGATGCCGATCCTCTTCGCCCTGGCCGTCGGCTTCGGCTCGCGGCTGCTTGGCAGGCGGTTCCGGTACTACTCCTACGCGACCATTCTCGTGATCTTCATGGCCGGTCTCCTGATGAGTCAGCACAACAATGCCCTCGCCGCCAACGTCCCGACGCCGTGGTTGGGGGTGGAGGAGCGCATCGTCGCCTATCTTCCCATGCTCTGGTACGCCGTTCTCGCAGCCGGCCTTCTGCGCGCTGAAAGTGCCGGGTCCGCGGCGCCACGTGAGCGGCGCGCGATAAGCCCTCGGGGGATGCAACACCTTCCGCAGTAGGCGGTGTGGCGGGAATCGCGCCTGGCATCCAATCGACGATCCGAGTGACCGCGTCTTTGCTTCGTCCCAGCCGCGGAGGTGCGCTCATGGATCCCATCGTCGAGACCCGCCAAGGCGCTGTGCGCGGCAGGTTCACCGACGGCGTGTACTCCTTCAAGGGCGTCCCCTGCGCAGCGCCGCCCTTCGGCCCCAACCGGCTCCAGCCCCCGCAGCCGGTCGAGCCCTGGAGCGGTCTGCGCGACGCGCTGGCGTTCGGCCCCAAGTCGCCGCAATCAGCCTATCCCCCGGTGGTGGCGATGATCCTCCCCGAGTTCGTCGGCTCCGGCGAGGACTGCCTGACCCTCAACATCTGGTCCGGTGATCTCGGGTCGGCCAACCAGCCGGTGATGGTCTGGATTCCCGGCGGCCTCTTCGAGTACCACGGAACGAGCGCGTGTCCCTGGTATGACGGCACCCAGTTCGCTTGCGACGGCGTCGTGTGCGTGACCATCAACTATCGCACCGGCGCCGAGGGATTCCTGTATGTCGAACACAGCGTCGCCAATCGCGGTCCGCTCGACCAGATCGGCGCCCTCCGTTGGGTTCAGGAGAACATCGCGGGCTTCGGCGGCGACCCCGGCAACGTCACGATCTTCGGCGAGTCCGCCGGGGCGCTGAGCATCGGGACCGTCCTCGCCATGCCTCGCGCCCAGGGCCTGTTCCACCGCGCCATCGTCCAGAGTGGAGGAGCGCAGCACGTCAGCTCTGGGGAGACCGGGCGGCGGCTGGCCCGGTACATCGCGGACAAGCTCGGGGTCGAAGCAACCCTGGAAGCAGTGGCCGCTATTCCACCCGAGCGCCTGCTGGCGGCGCAGGAGGCACTGCGAGACGACCTCATGGCGGACCCCGATCCAGCGCGTTGGGGCGAGGTCGCGAACACCACGCTTCCATGGCAGCCTGTCGTCGATGGCGATACGATCCCGGGCCCACCGTTGGAGCGAATCGCCGCCGGCGCGAGCGCGGGCATCAGCCTCACGGTCGGCAGCAATACGAAGGAATGGAGGCTCTTCGTGCTCCCCGACCTGATCGACCAGATCACGCCTGAGATGCTGGCCGGCACGATCACGGTCTTCGGCCTCCGGGTGGACGCCGCGCTCGCTGTGTACCGCGCGGAACACCCCGATGCCAGCCCCGGCGACCTGTTCGCGGCGGTCATGACCGACTGGTACTGGCGCATCCCCGCCATGCACCTGGCCGACGCACACGCCCGGAACAGCGCGGACACGTTCACGTACGAGTTCGCTTGGCGCTCACCCGCGTTCGATGGGCGCCTCGGCGCCTGCCACGCGCTTGAGATCCCGTTCGTGTTCGGTACGCTCGGCCACGCGACCGAGCCGCTCATGGGAAGCGATCCGCCGCAGCATCTCGCGGAGTCCATGCACGCCGCCTGGGTTGCGTTCGCGGCCCATGGCGACCCCGGTTGGCCGAGGTACGATCTCGACCGCCGCGTGACCATGCACTTCGACACCGAGTCGGCGTGCGTGATCGATCCCCTCGCGGCGAAGCGGAAGCTATGGGAGGGCGTGCGCTAGCCTCGGGCCATGCCCCTCACCCCCGCCCTCTCTCCCAACTCTGGGAGAGGGGCGCTCCATCGCCCCGGCTCTCCGAACGACTCGACACCATCACCGTGCGGGTTCGACCGCTCGCGGGTCATCAGGGCATTCCGCCGCGCGACTTGACCGCCTGCCCCTCTGCGAGTTCCACGAACGCGTGCATCACGGCGAGGATGGCGTCGCGTGCCCTGCCCGGCGCCCGCGTCACTGATTTTCACCGAGCAGAGACTTGATGCATTCGTTCGCAGGGCCGTCTGGGCACGCTCATGCCGTACAAACCTCCCCAACCGCTCGGAGAGGTGTCGCCGTTGTGCTTTCGACTACTCCTGTGTATGTTGATTGCAGCAGGAGAGGAAATCAGACAATGTCGATCATTCCCATCAGCCTCGACCAACTCCTGATGTTGGTCGGTGAACTGAGTGACCGGCCCGGTAACGACACCGCCCGGGACCGATTCCGGCAGTTCCTCGCCACATCCGTCACATCGCTCGGGACCGTCCGTGACTACGTGAACGTCTGTCTTACCCGATCTGACACACAGTACAACCGGGCGCTCCAGGACCTCATCAACCACACCGGTCGGCTGATGGGCTTCGAGGTTGAGTTCGGTCGCTATGCCGGAACACCGGGTGAGATCGGCCACGACGGACTTTGGCTTGCCGACGACTTTGCGATTGTCGTCGAGGTCAAGACGACCGACGCCTACTCCATCAAGACCTCGACACTTCTCGGCTACATGAACGCATTGATCGACGCCGGGAAGATCGCGAGCGCCGACAAGGCGCTGGGACTGTACGTCTTCGGAAGGCCCGACGCGGGGCTTGAGCAGCTCGAAGGCTCGATCGCCTACGGCGGCCACGCGCACCGGCTCCGGATCGCGACAGCGGATGACATCCTGTCTCTCGCCGAATTGGTGCAGGAGGATCTGCTCACTCGGAATGAAGCTCTCGCGTTGCTCCGACCGACCGGCGTGCGTGTTAGCACAGTGGTCGGCGTCCTGAACCGCATCGTCGGTGCCCTGTCCCAGGATTCCAATGTCATTCCCGGGGATGACAGCGGAGAGCTTGCACAGGCTGATCCCGTTCCGCAGCAGGCAGAGACGTCGAGTGGAACCACCGAAACCGCTGAAGACCGCCTCTACCTGCTCACCCCGGTTGCGAACGAACCGGACCGGCCCGCGGAGGAGATCATTCGCACTCTCTTGGGCCGAGGTTTCTACGTCTTCGGGGAGCGAACGCCCGGGAGGAAACGCCTGAAGCCGGGGGACATGCTCGCTTTCTACGAAACCGGCAAGGGCGTCGTGGCGACCGCTGAGGTGGCTTCCACTCCGGAGAGGAAGCGGGTACCAGGATTCAAGGAGTCGGAACGATTCCCCTGGGCATTCAAGGTCAAGAATGTGAACTACTTCTTTGATGATCCGGTTGCGATTGACGCCAATCTCCGCGCGCGGCTCAATAAGTTCAAGAATCGCAACCCGCAAAGTCCCTGGTCGTGGTTCGTCCAGGGAACGGCGATTGTCGACGCGCACGACTTCGCGCTGCTGACCGGCGGCAGATACCCGGTTCAGGACGACGCCTGATACTCCGTATCCAGAGCAGAGCCGGCCCCGCCGAGGTATCGAATGATCTCGCTTCAGACTCACCGCGCCGCGGGGCGATCCTGGAACGCAGCCGCCCGCCGTGAGGCAGGCGGCTTCGCTTCAGATGACACGAGAACGAGGAATCTCCTGTACGGACGCTCTACTCCTCGCTCGCGCCGTCGAACACTTCCTCGCGGGCGATGCGGCGCATGAAGGCGAGGTACTCGTCCTTGGTCATCGGCGGCTTGTCGCGGTCGAGGATCTCCTTGGCCAGCGTGGCGCCGTCGGCGAGCAGGTCGATGACGGTCATCGCCATGAGCTTGGCGGGCAGGATGTACGCCAGCTCCGGGTCCTCGATGCCCCAGTCAGCGCCATGGGCTTGGCCCCGGAATCCGCCGACGTACGGGTGCAGGGCCGGCATGATGTGGGCGATGTCGCCCATGTCGGTCGAGCCGCTGCGGTGGCCCGTCTCTTCCCACTCGGACTCGGGGTAGAACTCGAGGAAGTTGCTCTTGAAGGCGTCGGCCATGGCCCGGTTGTTGATGAGCGGCAGGTAGCCGGGCAGGGTGGTGATCTCCACCTTGGCGCCGAGCGCCAGCGCGCCGGCGCGCAATGCCCGGTCAACCTTCTTTGATGCGCTTTCGATCCCCTCGATCGTCTTGCCGCGCACGTAGCTCTCCAGCCGGACGTCGCTCGGGATCACGTTCACCAGGTCGCCGCCGCGGGTGATGATCGGGTGGACGCGGATGGCATCGTCATCACGGAACGTCTCCCGCTGGGCGTTGATCGCCGCCAGCGCGACGTGGGCGGCGTAGAGGGCGTTGATGCCCTTGTCGGGCGCGCCACCGGCGTGCGCCGCCTTGCCGACGAAGCGGGCCTGCTTCCCGACGAACCCATTGTTCGACGCGGAGACGCCCGCCTTGCCCTTCAGTGACTGGGCGCTGGCGCCGTGGACCATCATCGCCATGTCCACGTCGTCGAACGCACCGCGGGCGATCAGTTCGCTCTTGCCGCCCAGGAACTCGATCACGCCCTGCCGGCGCAGCTCGTTGCGGTACTCGATCTCGACGTACTCCTCGGCGGGCACGGCGAAGAACGCGACCCGACCGCTGAGCGAGGGCAGCACCCCGGAACCGATCAGGCCCACCGCGGCGCCGAGCATGGTCGCGATCTGCGCGTTGTGCCCGCAGCAGTGCGCCGCGCCGGTCTCCGGGTTGGCCGCCGGGTGGTCGGGCACCAGCAGCGAGTCGAGCTCACCGAGCACGGCCACAGTCGGCCCGGCCGAGCCGCAGTCCACCACCGTCTTGACCCCGGTCACCGCCAGGCCGGTCTGCACCGAGAGATCGAGGCTCTGCAGCACCTCGGCCGCGATCTTCGCCGTCCGGTGCTCTTTGAACCCCAGTTCGGGATCGTGGTAGATATCCTGCCCGACCTGGATGAGCAGGTCCGCGCGCCGGTCGATCTCCGCACAGACACGGCGCTTCATCTCCGCTTTGTCCACGGTTCCCCCCTTGTGTTGGCTCCCGTGCGGCCCCTGCCGCACACCCAGCGGCATTCTAACCGCATCCCGCCCCGCTCCGGTCAGAAGCCGATGCACCGCCCCGCGCCGGACGGCGGACGGCGCGAATGCAGTGCTGCGCCCGCTGACCTACCACCGCGATGCACCGGGCCGATTTGGGACGAACGTCCCCCCACGCACGGATTGTCCCCACTGCACGGCGGCCGATACGATCCCCGGCGTAGGCGCTCCAGCATCAGCCAGCGCCAGGAGGTGACGCATGGCCCCAGTCACCGTCGACGTCCGAAGCCGGGTGATCGGCGGAAGTCCGGATGACCCGGTCCTGGCGCCGGTGACGCTCGATCTGCCTGAGGAGACGATCACCGTCGCGGAGCTGATTCGCCGGACCGTGGAGGAACAGGTCCGCGAGCTGCGCGCGCGGCAGCACCTGGACTTCGAGCAGGCACGCCGCGCGCTCGACCGGCAGTACCTGACCGCCGAGGAGATCGTCGAGCAGGCAGAGCAAGGCGCGATCCGCCCCCGCCCGTCACGCCGCGCGCTGCATCCGCGGCAGGTGGATCCAGCGGCGGAAATCGAACGAGCGCTGCGCGCCTTCGAGGCAGGCGCCTACCTGATCCTGGTGGACGGGCGGCGTGCCGAGCGCCTTGACGAGGAAATTCGCTTCGCCCCCGGAACCACCGTGACCTTCCTCCGCCTGATGCCGCTGGTCGGAGGTGCCGTGTGATCCGACTCTGGCCGTTCGGCCGCCGCGAGCCGGCGATCGCGGAGGAGATCCTGACCTGGGCGGAGGAGGTGTGGCCGGCGGAGGCGCGACGGCTCCCCTTCTCCGGTTCGCTCGCGTGGATCCTTCGCGACGAGGGTCACCGGTGGCGTGCGGCGTTGGAGGAAAGCCTGCGGCGGCTTGAGGCGCGCTGGTCACCCGCGGAGCTTGGCGTGCTGGCTGCCGAGCCGTACTTCAATCCGTTCCCCTGGCAGGAGCGACTGTCCCAGCAGGCCCACCTGATCCCGGTCGTCGTCACGGTGCTCGGGGCCGGTGTGGTCCGGTACCCGCCGCCTGATATCGATGCACGGCTGGAAGCCCGCCTCCGCGCCATCTTCGCCGACCCGTACGCCCCGGTGACGCCGCATCTCCAGGTGCAGCGTGGTGAAAACCGTTTCATTTCGCAGCCCCCTCCGACGCTGGAGGACTACCTGGCGCTCCTGACGCTGCTGGAACCGACTCCGGCGGTGCTCGACGTGATCGAGCGGCTCGTGGCGGGCGATCTCGACGCCCCCGTCAACGGCCCGCCGCCCCACGGAATCGGCCGGGGCGCGCCGACCGGCTACGCGGTCCATCTCAGCCCCCTGAACCAGCATGTGCCGGCGTTGATGAAGCGCCTGTTCGAGCACGGCCGCCTGCGCTACGAGGTCTTCGCACGGGCGGCCCACAGCATGCCCTTCGCGATCGGCAACCTCAGCGAGCGCGCCCACCCGCGCCGGCCGGCGCCCCAGGCCGAGCCGTCTCCGTTTCTGCTCACGGTGCGGGACTACAGCGCACGCCTGGCCTGGGATCTCGCCCAGGACCTCTCCCAGGACAACTGCTACCTGCTCAAACAGATGCGGGGCTTACGGGGCAACCACTACTTGGTCCAGGCCGCCCGACTGCACGACCGCCTGCGCCTCGGCCGGCTCGTCTGGAAGGACTACCACTTCCACGATGGTCTAGAGTCGGGAATCGTCCACTTGGCGGCGGCTGCGGTCGAGCCGGCCAGCGCGGAGGAGCACGACCAGCTCGTCGCCGACCTCCGGCAGATACGCCCGCAGACGTTGAAGGCACTGCTCCCCATCGCGTGGCGCGCCCGGGCACCGATCCTCGACGCGCTGGGCTGGTCGCATGCCCTGCCGCTGGTCGAGCAAGTCCTCGCGACTGCCGGGTTGGAGAGCGCCGGACCGTTCGAGCAGGCCGACGTGCGGAGCTCGCCCGACCCGACCGACGGGGTGCTCGATGTCCCGTCGGTGCGGGCCGCACTGGCGCAGGCCGGAGACGAGACGGCGCGGCAGGTGCTCGCGCTGTTCGGGTCGGCCCAGGTCGGCGCGCGGAATGCGGTCCGGCTGATCGAGGCCCTCGCCGGGTGGGAGCGCGCGTGGGTCGAACAGGGCCTCGCCAAGCGCAACCAGATCGCCGTCAAGGCATTCGGCCTGCTCCCGCTGGAGCGCGGAGCGGAGGAGGTCGCGGAGCGCTACCTCTTCCTGCGCGCGTTCGCCCGCGAAGCGCGCTCGTTCGGGCCGCAGCGCCAGGCCAGTGAGCAGGCGGCCGCGCACGTGGCGCTGGCCAACCTGGCACAGAACGCCGGGTACCCCGACGTGGTCCGCCTGGAATGGGCCATGGAGGCACGACTCGGAAGCGCGGTGGCGCAGCCGGGCGAGACCCGGTCCATCGAGGGCTACGAGGTGGAGATTGCCCTCGACGGATTCCGCCCCGAGATCCGGGTCCGCCGCGAGGGACGGGCACTCAAGAGTGTCCCGCAGGCGGTGCGGAAGAGCCCGGCCTATGCCGAACTGGCCGACACCGTCAAGCAGATGCGTGACCAGGCTGCGCGGCTGCGCGCGACCCTGGAGCAGATGATGGGCGACGGCGCAACGCTCACCGCCGAGGACATCGGCGGGATCCAGCGGCTCCCGCTCGGGCGAGCGATGCTGGCAAGCCTGGTCCTCCTCGACGCGGCGGGCACGCTCGGGATGCTGGCCGACGACGGGGCAGCGCTCGTCGCGCTCGACGGCGAGCGGCTCCCAATCCGCCCGCCGCTCCGCATTGCCCACCCCTACGATCTCTACCAAGTCGGAAGCCTGGGCGAATGGCAGCGCGCGATCGTGCGCCGCCGGATCGTCCAACCCTTCGCCCAGGTCTTCCGCGAGCTGTACCTGCTCACCCCCGCCGAGCGGGAGACGTCGCCGCGGTCACGCCGCTTCGCCGGGCAGCCCCTCGACGCGGCGGTCGCCTCCCGGCTCCTTCAGGCCCGCGGCTGGGAACTGGGACAGGACGAGGTCGCCCTCCCCCGCAAGCGGCTGCCGTCTGCGGGCCTCATCGCGGTGTTCGCGTTCCCCGACGCGGGACACTTCCTCGCGGAGCACCCGGCCGTCACGAGCGGCGACATCTGGTTCGAACCGAGCCGCGGTGCGGGACGCGACCCGGTGCCGCTCGCGGACGTGCCCCCGCGCGTCTTCTCCGAGGTGATGCGGGACGCCGACCTCGTCGTCTCGGTCGCCCAGCGGGACGGCGCGGTGCGCCTATCGCCGGAGGGATACCAGCGCCGGGGCGAGCTGGTGCAGACCCTTCTGGCGGAACTCGGGCTGCCGAACGTCACGGTCGACGGCCACTTCGCACGGATCCAGGGCCGGCGAGCCGACTACCGGGTCCACCTCGGCAGCGGCGCGATCCACATCGAGCCGGGCAACCACCTCTGCATCGTCCCGGCGAGCTGGGGGACCAATGCCGACGGCCTGTTCCTCCCCTTCGCCGACGAAGGGGACAGGCAGGTGAGCATCGTACTCAGCAAGATCCTGCTCCTGGCGCGGGACGATCAGATCACCGACCCGACCATCCTCGCCCAGATCCAGCGCGTGCGGCAGGGCTAGCGCGCCGCGCATCGCCCAGGGGCACCACGTCGCCAGACCCCGCTACCCCTGGAAGCGGCGCCTGGTCAGTGCTAGGCTAAGCAGTACGAGACGCAACCAACCGCGACCCATACGCAGTGGAGCCCCGGCTTGGCGAACGTGCCCGAGAACCCGCCGGTTCCCATCTCACCATCGCTGCGCCCCGGCATGCACGGGCTCCCGCAGCCGCTAACGCCGCTCATCGGACGGGAGGCGGAGTTGGACGCCCTCCGCCGGTTGCTGACCCGCGAGGGCGCGCGGCTGGTGACGCTGACCGGCCCGCCGGGGATCGGCAAGACCCGGCTCGGGCTGGCTGTGGCGAGCGAGTGGCAGAAGCAGACCGGCGGCACGGTCTACCACGTGCCGCTCGCCGCGGTACGCAACCCCGCCTGGGTCCTCTCGGTCCTGGCGCGGACGCTCGGGGTGCCGACCGCGCACGGGCAGCCCCTCCTCGACCGGCTCGTCGCCGCGCTCTGGGGCACGGAGGCGCTGGTGCTGCTCGACAACGTCGAGCAGGTCGTCGGCGCCGCGGCGGACATCGCGGAGCTCTTGACGCGCTGCCCGCACCTCGTCGCGCTCGTGACCAGCCGCGCCGTCCTCCGCGTCCGCGGCGAGCATGAGTGGCCGGTCCCGCCGCTGGCCCTACCGCCGGACGTCTCCGCATCGCCTGCCGCACTTGCGGGTTACTCCTCGGTGGCGCTGCTGGTAGACCGAGCACAGGCTGTGGATCCGACGTTCACCCTCACGGCCGCCAACGCCCCGAGCATCGCCGCGATCTGCCGTCGCCTGGAGGGGATCCCGCTCGCAATCGAGCTGGCAGCGGCACGACTCAAGATGTTCTCGCCAGCCATGCTGGCCGAGCGCCTGGGGCGCGGCCTGTCGGAACTTCGCGATGGGGCGCGTGATGTCCCGGCCCGGCACCAAACGCTCTCCGACGCCATCGCCTGGAGCGACGGGCTCCTCGCTCCGGATGAACGACGCCTCTTTCAGCAACTCGCCGTCTTCGTCGACGGCTGGACCCTGGACGCCGCCGAGGTCGTCTGCTCCGCGGATGACAGCCCGGAGGCACGGCAGGCCGTGCTCGGCGGCCTCACATCGCTCCTCGAGAAGAGCTTGATCCAGCGCACAACGACTCCGGACGGCACGCCCCGGTTCGGCATGCTCAGCATGATCCGCGAATACGCACTCGGCCACCTGAAGGCCGGCGGCGACTGGGACCGTTTCAGCGAACGGCACGCGAGCTACTTCCTGTCATTCGTCGAAACGGCGGCGGCCCACCTCTACCACGCCAGCCAGGCGCGCTGGATCGAGCGACTTGAGCAGGAGGTGGGCAACCTGCGCACGGCGCTCCGCTGGCTCATCGATCACGGCGAAAAGGAGGCCGCCCTCCGCTTCGGCGCCGCCCTCGAGAACTTCTGGCTCATCCACGACCATCTCGGCACCGGGCAGCGATGGCTGGACGAGATTCTGGCCATGCCCGGCGATGCCCCGCCGCTGGTCACGGCCCGGGCGCGCGACGCGCTGGCCGCGCTCCTGGTACGACAGGGCGAGATCGACCGGGCACGCGCCCTCCACGAGGTCAACCTCGTGCTCTACCACGAGGTGGGCGACGATACCCTCCGCGCGCAGACTCTGCTCGACCTCGGCAGCCTCCACTTCATCACCGGCGACGTGGAGCAAGCCACGACCTACTTCGAGGACGCGCTGGCACTCGGGTGGCAGGTGGGCGCCCGGCGCACCGTCGCGCGCACGCTCAACCGGCTGGGGGAGATCGCGCGCCTGCGCGGGGACGACGCCGCGGCCGCGGCCCGCTACGAAGAGAGCCTGGTGATCTGGCGATCCCTCGCCGAACAAGAGCGCATCGCGATGGTGCTACACAACCTGGCCCCGGTCGTCGCACGCCTGGGCGACCGGCCCCGGGCGCTGGAGCTGTTCGCGGAGAGCCTGTCCCTCTCCTGGGAACTGCGCAACACCCACGGCACTGCGATCTGCCTGAGCGGCATCGCAGGGGCGATCACCGGAGGCTGGAGCGCGGCCATCCAGGCCGCGCAACTCCTCGGCGCCGCGGACGCCTTGCGCGCCTCCATCGGCGTCCAGTGGGAACCCGCCGACCGCGCCGAGTACGAGCGCAGCGTCCGAGTCGTGCGCGGCATCCTGGACGAGGCCGCCTATGAGGCAGCCTGGACCCAGGGCCGGACGCTGACGCTCGCCGAAGCCGTGGAGCGCGCGCAGCGCCTCCTAGCCGCCCCGCCCGGTCCCGGTCGACACTACCGGCGGCC
>NZ_JADGHZ010000096.1 GCF_019683595.1 Sphaerobacter sp.
GAGGGGGGTCAGGGGGTGAGGGGGACGCCTGCCCCTAATCCCCCGCCGCGGCGTACAGCTCGGCCGCGGAGCGGGCGGTCTTCCAGCCGACCACCCCAGCCAGCCGCTGGGTGAACTCGCCCCTCACGTCGGTGCCGCAGAGCGCGTCGATAAGGCCCGCTGCGTGAAGGGCCGTGCGCACGCCGTAGGCCGCTTCGAGGCGGGTGAGATCCTCCCAGTAGAAGGCGCAACTCGCGTACATGGCGAGGCGGCTCTGCTGCGCCCGCATCAGCGTCGCGATCGCCTCGGCGTCAGGCCCTGCCTCCGGCACCCCATGCGACCGCAGCCACGCCGGAAGGTCCACCGCGCCGATGACGACATCGACGTAGCTGTCGCGCAGCGCCCAGATGTCCGCGACGACCCCGGCCGCCCGCTGCTCGGTCAGCGCGTCGATCCGCTCAGCCAGCGCGTCGAACGCCGCACGCAGCCCGGCCTTCCAGTGCCCACCGCCCGGCGTGCAGGCGCAGTCGCCCCGCCAGCGCAGCAGCTCGTGTGGGCAGCCCCAGGAGCTTCGCTCCCGAATGCCGGTCTCCCGCTGCGGCGGGTTGAGCGCGAGGTAGTGCTCGAGCGACACCGGCTCGATCCCGGCCTCACCAGCTCGCCGGAAGAGCAAGTCCTGGAGGAACAAGTCCTTGAACCGGTGGTGGTGGCCGTAGACCTCGCCGTCACTGGCGATGAGCACCAGAGGATCACCGCTTCCAGCCGGCACGTCGACGAAGCGCGGCAGGACGAAGCGGTCGACGAACGCCGGCGCCGAGTCGGTCGAGATCGGGTCGAACGACACGGTGCCCGACAGCGGCCCCTCGTAGAAGACCACCGTGAAGGTGCGGCCGCTCGGCAGCGGCACACGGTAGGCGAAGCGCGTATCCACCGGCCCCGCGGCCTGCTCCGGGCTCAGGATGGTGAACTCGAGCCCGGCGTCGGCACACGCCTCCAGCGTCGCCAGATCGACCGCCGTCTCGGGCAGCCAGATACCCTTCGGCCGTCGGCCGAAGGTGTGCTCGAACCAGCGAAGGCCCCAGGCGATCTCAGTGCGCCGGTCGCGCTCCGTCGCCAACGGCAGGATCGTGTGGTGGAAACTCTGCATGACCGCATTGCCGTGGCCGGTGCGCCGCACCGCGTTGCGGTCGGCCTCGACGATCCGCTCCAGCACCGCCGGATGGTGGCGGGCCATCCAGAGACCGAGCGTCGGCCCTAGATCGAAGCTCATCCGGTCAAAGTTGCCGTGCTCTGCATTCGGCCGGTAGCACTCAGCCAGGATCTTCTCGTTGAAATCGTGGAACGGCTCCGCACCCGGCTCGCGCGGCACCTGCCCGGTCGCGGGATCTTCGCGCGGGGGCTGATAGAAATGACCATGAACCGTCAGAAAGCGTCGCATCGCGTAAAGGTCCTCAGTGTCCTTAGTCCGGAGATCGCAGCGTGGCAGCGAAGCCACTTGTCCGGTCTAAGTGTACATCCAAGCGCCCGCGATCATTCCCCCAATTTGTCCTGACCGGTAGGTTCACGTCCGTTCGCGGCGGAGCGCTGCCCCTGACGCTCCATGCCTGACACGCCCAAGGCGTTGGTGGTCGTTGATAACGCGAAATCCGCGCCGGGGGTTGTTCCCGGCGCGGGGTTTACCTGCACGCGGTGGGTGATCGAAGTTCGCCCCACCGCGGACACCATAGACGAGTAGCTAGTCTGCCGGCGCGGCAACCGGTGCCGGCTCTTCCGCGTCCGCGTAGGGGTCGCGGAGCACCGCGCCGGTGTTGGCGGAGGTGACGAGGTGCGCGTATCGCCGCAGGAAGCGGCTGTCGATCGGCTTGCGCAGCGGCCGGTGGGCCTTCCGGCGCACGGCAAGATCCAACTCGTCCAGCTCAACGTCCAGGCGATTGTTCGGGATGTCGATGCTGATGATGTCGCCGTCGCGCAGCAGGCCGATCGGCCCCCCGGCCGCCGCCTCGGGTGAGACATGCCCGATGCAGGCACCCCGAGTCCCGCCGGAGAAGCGCCCGTCGGTGATCAGCGCCACGTCCTTGCCCAGGCCCATCCCCATCAGGTTGGCCGTCGGCGCGAGCATCTCCTGCATGCCGGGCCCGCCCTTCGGCCCCTCGTAGCGGATGACCACCACGTCACCGGGGACGATCTTGCCCGAAAGGATCGCGCTGCAGGCGTCCTCCATCGACTCGAACACGCGCGCCGGGCCACGATGGGTCAGCATCTCCGGATCGACGCCGGCCGTCTTCACCACGGCTCCGTCCGGCGCGAGGTTGCCAAACAGGATCGACAGGCCACCGCGCTCGCTGTATGCGTTCTCCAGCGGCCGGATCACCTCCGGGTCCCGAATCTCAGCATCCTTGATGTTCTCGCCCAGCGTCTTCAGGGTAACCGTCATCTGGTCGAGATCGAGCACGCCGGGCTTGCGTGAGATCTCCTTCAGGATCGCGCTGATCCCGCCGGCCCGGTGCACATCCTCGATGTGCCAGTGCGACGCGGGGCTGACCTTGCAGATGTGCGGCACCCGCGCCGAGACCTCATTGATTCGCTGCAGCGGGTAGTCGAGCCCCGCCTCGTGCGCCAGCGCCAGCCCGTGCAGGACGGTGTTCGTCGAGCCACCCATCGCCATGTCGAGCGCGAAGGCGTTGTCGAGCGCCTCCAGGGTGACGATCTTCCGCGGCGTCAGGTCCGCTTCCAGCACCGCCATCACCTGCCGCGCCGCTGCCCGCGCCAGTTCGTCACGCTCCGGCGTGTTCGCCAGGATCGTCCCATTGCCAGGCAGCGCCAGGCCCAACGCCTCCAGGAGGCAGTTCATCGAGTTGGCGGTAAACATCCCGGAGCACGACCCGCAGCTCGGGCACCCGTACTGCTCCAGCAGACGCAGCTCCGTGTCGTCAATCTTCCCCGCCTGATAGGCACCGACCCCTTCGAAAACCGAGATCAGGTCGACCTTGCGCCCGTCCGGCATCGTCCCGGCGGCCATCGGCCCGCCGCTGATGAACACCGTCGGGATATCGAGTCGCATCGCGGCCATGAGCATCCCGGGCACGATCTTGTCGCAGTTGGGGATGCAGATCATGGCGTCGAACTGATGGGCTCGGATCATCGCCTCCACCGAGTCGGCGATAATCTCCCGGCTCGGCAACGAGAACTTCATCCCGATGTGGCCCATGGCGATGCCGTCATCGACGCCGATGGTGTTGAACTCGAACGGCACGCCCCCCGCCTCGCGCACCGCCTCCTTCACCACCTGCCCGAAGCGCTGGAGATGCACGTGGCCCGGGACGATATCGACGTAGGAGTTCACGATGGCGATGAACGGCTTACCGAAGTCCTCCTCGGACCGGATCGCACCGGTGGCGCGCAGCAGGCTCCGGTGCGGCGCTCGCTCGAACCCTCGCTTGATGATGTCGGACCGCATTCTCACGCATTCCTCCCCAGCGCACGCGGGCGGGCAAGACCCTCCTCAAGCGATCCGCCGACAAGGTCCCGTCCGTAGCCGCAATGCATCGGCGCGACAAGTGCAGTGATTATAGCGAGACGCAGAGCGCAGACAATCGCCCGCCGACAGCCCGATGCGGCACTTGGGAGCGTACGGTCCGATCGGACCGTGTAATCAGGACCACGAGCGTCCCGACCCCCTCTCGTAACGTAAGCACCCCTCTCCCGACATCGGGAGAGGGGCTGAAGGTGACGGCCGATTTGTCCGTCGAGACTCGGCGCGGAATCGAGCGCTCCTAATGTGACCTGGCTGCCTGGTCGTCGGCCTGCTCCAGGGCCGCCTCGCCGGTGACGATGCCCATTTCCTCATTTTCGGCCTCGATGGCATCGAGCCGCGCATCGGCTAGCATCCGATCCCGCAGGTACTTCTGGACCGCCGCCTTGAGCGTCCCGAGGGCCAGCGTGGCGCACTTGGGCCGCGACTGCACCGCCTCCGCGCCCAGGATGTCCATCATGGCGTGGTAGTCCGTGTTGACGATCGTGTCGAGATCCCACTTCTCGTCGTGGATCATCTCCATCAGGATGGAGGCGGCCGCCTGGCTGATGGTGCAGCCCTCGCCGACGAACGACACGTCCTTGATCGACTTGCCGTCCTCATCCACCGTCAGGTAGACCGTGATCACGTCGCCACAGCCCGGGTTACCACCCGGCATCACGACGTCGGCCCCTTCGTCGGCGTGACGGTGCCGCGGGTGCTCGTAGTGATCCAACAGCAGCTCGATCTGTTCCTGACGGTCCATCGGTGTCCTCTCTGTCGGCCCGGCCGCTCGTCGCTCTCGATCTCAGTGGGCAGGGCGCCGGTCGGCGCCCTGCCGTGATCCTCTAATCCTATCAGGCCAGACGCTACTTCTCGATCGGCACGCCCACGACGTTGCCCCACTCGGTCCAGGAGCCGTCGTAGTTGCGCACCTTCGGGTAACCCAGCAGCTCGTGGAGGACGAACCAGCTATGCGCCGAGCGCTCGCCGATCCGGCAGTAGACCACGATGTCCTTGTCGGGCGTGATCCCCTCGTTGCCGTACAGCTCGCGCAGCTCGTCCCCAGTCTTGAACGTGCCGTCCTCGTTCACCGCGCGGGCCCAGGGGATGTTCTTCGCCCCGGGGATGTGCCCGCCGCGCTGCGCCCCCTCCTGCGGGTAATCCGCCATGTGGAGCAACTCGCCGCTGTACTCCGCCGGGGAGCGGACGTCGACCAGCGGCAGGCTCTGCCCGACCTTCCGGCGGCCCTCGTAGCCGATGTGCTTCAGCACGTCGTCGCGGAAGGCGCGCAGTTCTTCTCGGATCGACCGCGTCGTCCACTTCGCGGGCGGGTAGCTCGGCACCTCACGGGTGAGCGGGCGCCCCTCGGCCTCCCACTTCTTGCGGCCACCGTCCATGATCTTCAGGTGATCGTGTCCCATGTACTTGAAGAACCAGTAGGCGTAGGCGGCCCACCAGTTGTTCTTGTCGCCGTAAAAGACCACGGTCGTGTCGTCGCCGATCCCCAACCGCGACATCAGCGCGGCAAACGCCTCGGGGCCGATGAAATCGCGCACCACCGGATCCTGCAGGTCCTGATGCCAGTCGATCTTCACCGCCCCTGGGATGTGCCCGATGTCGTAGAGCAAGACGTCCTCGTCCGACTCGACGATCCGGATCGACGGGTCGTTGAGGTGCTGCGCGACCCATTCGGTCGTCACCAGCACGTCGGGATTGGCATAGCCCCGCGCTGCGATCTCCTCCGAGACGGCGGGGGGCACCGACGATTGAGACATCTTGGCCTCCTTACGCTAACACGCGGCACGGCCGGCGCGCACGTTACCTCGGCCCGGGAGCGCCGGTTCTTGACTCCGACAACCACGTCGGCCCCCGGTCCTATTCCCACCGGGACTGTCGCCGCAACCGCCGCACCAAGAGTGTTGACGAATCCCGACTACCAGAGTAAGGTATACCACGGTGGTAGTAGGAATCATTCCTAGCTAGGAGTCAGTCTCAGGTGCGGGGCGACCCGGGAATCCGGATGACAACCCAGCGGGCAGCGATCTTGGCCGAGGTGCAGGCTGCCGACGAGCACCTCACGGCAGGCGAGATCTTCGAGCGTGTACGCCGCAAATACCCGACCATCGCGTACGGGACGGTGTACCGGACGCTGCACCTGCTGGCCGAGCGTGGCCTGATCCAGGAGTTCCCCTTCGGCGACCAGGCCAGCCGCTTCGACCGCCGCACCGACCGCCACGATCACGTCCACTGCACCTCCTGTGGGGCGCTGGTGGATGTCGACGTCCCGAGCGCTATCCTCGCGCGCCAGGTGGCGGCGGACCAAACCGGCTACGAAATCCACGGCCACCAAACCGTCTTCACCGGAATTTGTCCCGATTGCCAACGTGCGCGCCAGAACGGCAAAGACGGTCGGGACGGCGACTAACGCCCGCACCGCCTGCCGCCGGTTCTGTGTGCGCCGATGGTATCGCGTTTCGAAACCAATTGGTAGAATAATGGGGGAGCATCCGGCACGGGCCGGGGCGAGACAGTAGGAGGTATGAGGCGAGCCAATGAGCGACGCAAGCCCGCTGTTCGTAATTGAGAATCTCCACGCCGGGATCGAAGGGCAGGAGATCCTGCGTGGCGTCAACCTGACGATCAACCGGGGCGAGATCCACGCCCTCATGGGTCCGAACGGATCGGGGAAGAGCACCCTGGCCTATGCGGTCGCCGGGCACCCCAACTACGAGGTGTACGAGGGCCGCGTCCTGTTCAAGGGCGAAAACGTCCTGGAGATGGGTCCGGACGAGCGCGCCCAGCTCGGCATGTTCCTCGCCTTCCAGTACCCGACCGCGATCCCCGGTGTGACGATGGCCAACTTCCTCCGCCTGGCCGTGAACTCCGTGCGCCAGGCACGGGGCAACGGCGAGGGCAAGCCGCTCACGCCGCGTGAGTTCCGCCGCCTGCTCCGCGAGAAGATGGAGCTGCTGCGCATCGACGAATCCTTCGCCAGCCGCTACCTGAATGAGGGCTTCTCCGGCGGGGAGAAGAAGCGGGCTGAGATCCTCCAGATGGCGATGCTCGAGCCGGAGTTCGCCATCCTGGACGAGACCGACTCCGGCCTCGACATCGACGCCCTGCGCACGGTGTCGGAGGGCGTGAACTCGATCTTTACCCCGAACATGGCGATGCTGCTGATCACGCACTACCAGCGGCTCCTCAACTACATCAAGCCGCACTTCGTCCACGTCATGCTCGACGGCCGCATCGTCGAGTCCGGCGGGCCGGAGCTGGCGGAGGAGCTCGAGCAGCGCGGATACGACTGGCTCAAGGAGGAGTCCGGGGCGGTCGGCAGCTAGCCGTCGCTCGACCCACCAGAAGGGACGACGTTCATGGTTGCCAAGCCAGAGCTCGAATTCGAGTACAAGTACGGGTTCCGCGACGATGCCGAGCCGGTCTTCCGCTCCCGCAAGGGTCTGGACCGCGAGGTCGTGATCCAGATCTCGGAGATGAAGGGCGAGCCGGAGTGGATGCGGGACTTCCGGCTCAAGGCGCTGGAGTACTTCGAGAAGCGCCCGGTACCCACGTGGGGCGCTGACCTGAGCGGCCTCGACTTCGACGACATCTACTACTACGTCCGCGCCAGCGAGCGCCAGGGCCGGAGCTGGGACGAGGTTCCCGAGTACATCAAGCAGACCTTCGACCGCCTGGGCATCCCCGAGGCCGAGCGGAAGTTCCTCGCTGGCGTCGGCGCGCAGTACGAGTCCGAGGTCGTCTACCACTCGCTGCGCGAGGACCTCGAGAAGATGGGCGTCATCTTCCTCGATATGGACTCGGCGGTGCGTGAGCACCCGGACCTGGTCAGGCAGTACTTCGGCACGATCATCCCGCCGAACGACAACAAGTTCGCCGCGCTCAACTCCGCGGTTTGGTCGGGCGGCTCCTTCGTCTACGTGCCGAAGGGCGTCAAGGTCGAGGTGCCGCTCCAGGCCTACTTCCGCATCAACTCGGAGAACATGGGCCAGTTCGAGCGGACGCTGATCATCGTCGACGAGGGCGCCTACGTCCACTACGTGGAGGGCTGCACCGCGCCGACCTACAGCACCGCCTCGCTGCACAGCGCCGTCGTCGAGATCATCGTCAAGGAAGGCGGTCGCTGCCGCTACACGACCATCCAGAACTGGTCGAAGAACGTCTACAACCTGGTGACCAAGCGCGCCGCGGCCTACAAGAACGCGACCATGGAGTGGGTCGACGGCAACCTCGGCTCGAAGGTCACCATGAAGTACCCGGCCGTGTGGCTGATGGAGCCGGGCGCCCGCGGTGAGGTCCTCTCGGTCGCCTTCGCGGCCGACGGCCAGCACCAGGACACCGGCGCCAAGATGGTGCACGTCGCGCCGTACACCTCCTCGCAGATCATCTCCAAGTCGATCTCGAAGGAGAGCGGGCGGGCCTCCTACCGGGGCCTGGTCAAGGTCCACAAGGGCGCGCACGACGTCAAGTCCAACGTGGTCTGCGACGCCTTGCTGCTCGATGAGACCAGCCGGACCGACACCTACCCCTACATGGAGATCGAGGAGGAGCGCGTCTCGATCGGCCATGAGGCCACCGTGAGCAAGGTTGCCGAGGAGCAGCTCTTCTACCTCCAGAGCCGCGGCTTAAGCGAGGCCGATGCCATGAGCATGATCGTCAGCGGGTTCATCGAGCCGATCGCTAAGGAACTCCCGCTGGAGTACGCGGTCGAGCTGAACCGGCTGATCCAGCTCGAGATGGAGGGCTCCGTCGGGTAGGCGGCGCCGCTCGAGATCGACGACGCGGCATTCTGGCCCGGGGGCGGGCGCCGCGGCCTGCCTCCGGACGTGAGGGAGAGCATGGAAGCAGCAGTCAAGGACGCAACGAGAGGATTCACGCGCCGCGCGGTCGAGGAGCTCTCCTCGCTGCGTGGTGAGCCGGACTGGGTGCGCGAGAAGCGCCTGGCCGCCTGGGAGGCCTACGAGGCCATCCCGATGCCCACCCGCACCGACGAGGAGTGGCGGCGGACCGACATCCGCCGCCTGCCGATCGGCGACGTCGCCCCCTACGCGACCCCCAACGGGCGGGTCGACTCGGTGGCGGCGTTGCAGCCGGAGGTCGCGGCCGTCCTCGGCGACGAGGAGCGGCGGGCCGGGCTGACGGTCCAGGTCGACTCCAGCAGCGTCTTCAGCGAGCTCAGCGCCGACCTGGCGGAGCAGGGCGTCATCTTCTGCGACCTGGCAACCGCGATCGAGAAGCACCCGGACCTGGTTAAGCAGTACTTCATGACCGAGGCCGTGCCGGTCAACGACAACAAGTTCGCCGCGCTGCACGGCGCCTTCTGGAGCGGCGGCACGTTCGTCTACGTCCCGGCCGGCGTCCAGGTCGAGGTGCCGCTCTGGGCCCAGGTCTACGCGCATGCCGGTGTGGGCGTCTTCCCCCACACCCTGGTCGTGGCCGAGCCGGGTTCCAGCGTCGTGGTGATCGACGCCTGGAACTCCGAGACGAGCGACGAGCCGACCATCGCCGCCGGCGTGGTGGAGATCATCGCCCGCGAGGAGGCGCAGGTCCGCTACATCCAGTTGCAGGACTGGGGTCGCAACGTCTGGAGCTTCGTCACCCAGCGCTCGCTGATCGCCCAGGACGCGGTGGTGAACAGCCTCAACGTCGGCCTCGGCTCCAAGCTGAGCAAGTCGTTCATCGCCGGGCATCTGGTCGGCGCCGGTGCGCTGGCCGAGATGCTGGGTCTCTACTTCGCCGACGAGACGCAGCACCTCGACTTCCAGACGCGCCAGTGGCACATCTCGCCCTACGCCACGAGCGACCTGCTCTTCAAGGGCGCCATCAAGGACCGGGCGCGCACCGTGTACTCGGGTATCATCAAGGTCTTCGAGGGAGCACAGCGTACCGACGCGTACCAGGCCAACCGGAACCTCATCCTGAGCCGCACCGCGCGAGCCGACACGATCCCCAACCTGGAGATCGGCGCCAATGACGTGCGCTGCACGCACGGCGCGACCGTCGGGCAGGTCGAGGAGGAGTACATCTTCTACCTCATGAGCCGCGGCATCGGGCGCACCGAGGCGGTCAAGCTCATCGTGGACGGCTTCTTCGACGAGGTGATCGAGCGGGTGCCGGTACCTGAGGTCCAGGAGACCGTTCGGGCGGCAATCGCCCGGAAGATCGGGCTATGAGCACTCACACGACGACCCCGCCAGGCACCTTCGATGCTCGGCAGGTCAAGCAGGACTTCCCGATCCTGCAGCAGACCGTCCACGGGAAGCCGCTGACCTACCTCGACAGCGCGGCGAGCTCGCAGAAGCCTCTGGTCGTCATCGAGGCGTTGGACGCGTACTACCGCGCGTCCAACGCCAACATCCACCGCGGCGTCTACTGGCTCAGCGAGCACGCCACCGCCCTCTACGACGAGGCCCGCGAGAAGGTCGCCCGCTTCATCAACGCCCCCGACCCGCGGAGTTGCGTCTTCGTCCGCAACGCCACCGAGGCGCTCAACCTGGTCGCCTACTCCTGGGGCCGCGCGAACCTTGAGCCGGGCGACACGGTGGTCCTGACGCTCCTGGAACACCACAGCAACATCGTCCCCTGGCAGATCGTCACCGCCGAGCGCGGCGCGACGATCCGTTACGTCGACATCGATCACGACGGCCGGCTGCGCCTCGACCAGCTCGACCACTACCTGCGCACCGAGCGGGTCAAGCTCGTGGGCGTGACCCACGTGGCGAACGCATTGGGGACAATCAACCCGGTCGCGGAGATCGCCGCCCGGGCGCACGCCGCCGGGGCGCTGGTGCTGGTGGACGGCGCGCAGAGCGTGCCGCACATGCCGGTCGATGTCCAGGCACTGGACGTCGACTTCCTGGCCTTCTCCGGCCACAAGATGCTCGGCCCGATGGGCATCGGCGTCCTCTGGGGCCGCCGGGAGATCCTGGAGGCCATGCCGCCCTTCCTCGGCGGCGGCGACATGATCCGCGAGGTCACCACCTGCGGCTCCACCTGGGCCGACCTGCCCGCCAAGTTCGAAGCGGGCACGCCCAGCGTCGGCGACGCGGTGGGACTGGGCGCCGCCATCGACTACCTGACCGCGCTCGGCATGGACGCGGTCCGCGCCCACGAGCGGGAGATCGTCGCCTACGCCCTGGAGCGACTGGCGCAGGTGCCGGGCGTCACCCTCTACGGCCCCACCGGCGAGGATCGCGCCGGGGTGGTCAGCTTCACCCTGGACGACATCCACCCCCACGACATTGCCAGCATCCTCGACAGCGAAGGGGTCGCCATCCGCGCCGGGCACCACTGCGCCCAACCGCTCATGGACCGGCTCGGGGTGGTCGCCACCGCGCGCGCCAGCTTCTACGTTTACAATAGTGAGGAAGACGTCGACCGCCTGGCCGACGCGCTGCAGACCGTACGGCGCATCTTTGGTCCAGGAGCGTGAGCCGTGGCAGATCTCTACCGCGAGAACATTCTCGACCACTACCGCAACCCGCGGAACTACGGCACCATCGAGAACGCCGACATCTCGTACGAGGACAGCAACCCTCTCTGCGGCGACCGCGTGCGCATCGACATGCGCATCGAAGACGGCAAGATCGCTGAGATCAAGTTCACCGGGCGCGGGTGCGCCATCAGCCAGGCATCCGCGTCGATGTTGACGGAGATGGTGGAGGGCGCGGACCTCGACGAGATCCGCGAACTCAGCGCCCAAGACATCCTGGACGAGCTCGGGGTGCCGATCAGCCCGGCCCGCGTCAAGTGCGCGCTGCTGGGCCTCAAGGTGCTCAAGTCCGCCGCCTACGGGATCACCGACTGGCCGGAGCACTGAGCCACAGGTCACCCACGGGCGGCCACCGGGCGCCCTGAGGAACAGAGGAGCAGTTCATGCCACACTTCACCGCCGACGACGTACGCGAGCACCTGAAGACCGTGTACGACCCCGAGATCGGCATCAACATCGTCGATCTCGGCCTGATCTACGACATCGACCTCACCGAGCGCGACGACAAGACCGACGTGCTGGTAACCATGACCCTCACGTCGATGGGCTGCCCGCTCGGCCCAATCATCATGCAGGAACTCAGCCGCGCGCTCGACGGGCTGCCGAACCTGGGCGAGGTCAACGTCAACCTCGTCTGGAGCCCGCCCTGGACCCCGGACATGATGTCCGAGGAAGCCAAGGACGAGCTCGGCATCTGGTGATCCGACGCATTCGCCGGCACACCACACCGCCCGGCCGCGTGGCCGGGCGTTTCCATGCACACCGCCGACCCCATTCCGCAAATGGGCGACGGCATCATACCGGTTTCGGATGACAAGAGCAGGCGCTGGAGTCAGTAACGATGCCCGCGCACCTTGATACGGCGCCCGCGCAACGATCTTGCTAGCCCATGCGTCGAAGTCGTAGCGGCCGGTGGAATCCACCTGGCCCGACCGCGTCGCCGCCCATGGGAAGGGACCGCAATGTCACGACGCCTGCGCGCCACCGCTCTCATCCTGTTCCTTGCCCTCCTCGGCATCGCCCTCGCCGCCTGCAGCGGTCCGGGTGGGGCTGAACCCACGCCCACCGCGACCCCTGCCGCGACGGCGACCGTCGAGCCGACCAGCACGGCGCAGCCCACCGCCGCGCCCGAGCCGACGCCGTCGCCCACCGCGACGCCTGAACCCACCCCAACGCCGCCGCCGAGCCCATCCCCGACACCGACACCGCCACAAGCAGCCGAGCCGGTGACCATCACCCGTGCGGATACGTCCGAGAAGATCGTCGCACTCACCTTCGACGCCGGGGCTGATGCCGGGTACGTCGACCAGATCCTCGACACGCTCGCCCACGAGGGGATCCACGCGACCTTCGGCATGACCGGCGTCTGGGCCGAGCAATACCCCGACGCGGTCCGCCGCATCGTGGCCGAGGGCCATCAGATGATCAATCACACCTACGATCACCCCTCGTTCACCGGCTTCTCGACGAACCAGCCGCCGCTGAGCCGCGAGGAGCGAATCGCCACCCTTCAGCACACCGAAGACGTGATCCGCCAGATCGTCGACTACGATATGCGGCCCTACTTCCGCCCACCGTACGGGGACTACGACGACTCGGTCATGGTCGACATCGCCGAGGCAGGCTACACGGTCAACGTCCTCTGGAGCGTCGACAGTCTGGGCTGGAAAGGACTGACGGCGCAGGAGATCGCGGATCGCTGCGTCTCGATGACCGAGCCGGGCGGGATCATCCTGATGCACGTCGGCTCGCAATCCCAGGACGCCGCCGCGCTGCCCGATATCATCGCCCGCCTCCGCGCCGACGGCTATCGCTTCGTGACCATCAAGGACATGGTAGGGCGCTAGGCACGCACCGCCGCCAGGCGTGGACGCTGCCTCCGCCCTCCTCAACCATGGCGCCTGGCCCATGCATCGGGTTCACGGCGGCACGTACCTGGGTTACTCCTCGTTATGACAAGGCGAAGCCGACTGATGGAGTTTGACGGATTAGGTGGGTGTCCGCGGGTCGGCGCGTTCCCCGGGCGGGAGGTGTGAGGGTCTCGGTGCGTGGCGCGTGCCCGGGCTCAAGCCCCGGGCTCACAACGAAAGCCGGCGGAAGCCGGCTACATGGAGTGCGGCGGCCTGAGCCGCCGCTGTGGTATCGCGTGGCCGCAGCCGCGCGGGGTTGGATTCGTACCGCCGTCGGGACGCTGAATGGGTGTCGCGAGGGTCCCACGCCCTGGCGCGTGCCCGGGGCTAAAGCCGCCGGGCTGAATAGGGGTAAGCCCACTGAAGGGGCTGTGATGACGACATGCAGGCGTATCCAATACAGCTTCCGGCTACGCCCAGCGTTCCCCAGCCGGCTTCAGCCGGCTTTTCCTTGTCAGCCCGGGGCTTATGGAGTTTGACGAATTACCGTGGTACATGTACCGGTCACCGTCGTCTCGTCTTTGTCATCCTGAGCGGAGCCGGGCCGCGCGGGGCGCCGGGCGG
>NZ_JADGHZ010000097.1 GCF_019683595.1 Sphaerobacter sp.
AGAGGTGCATACGTTCGCGGGACTTGGCGCTCACGATCCATTGCGCATCCGGTCAACAGACCCTACACTGGTCGTGTAGAATGAACCGGTGGCGGTGGTTTCTCGCGGGAGGTAGTGCGTAGGTGAGTCAGCAGACGGTCGCGACACGGCAGGAATCGGGAACCGAGGGGTTCCTCGACCGATTCTTTCATCTTAAGGAGTTCGGGACGACCGTCCCGACGGAGGTCATGGCGGGCCTGACCACGTTCATGGTCATGGCCTATATCCTTTTCGTCAACCCGATCATCCTGGGCAATCCCGATCTTCCCGATCAGTTCCCGATCCGTGCCACCGCGACCGCGACGGCGCTGGTGGCGGGCGTGATGACGATCATCATGGGCCTGGCGACGAACCGCGCCTACGCCATCGCGCCGGGGATGGGGCTCAACGCCATTGTTGCCTTCCAACTCGTCGGCTCGATGGGGCTGACCATGCCCCAAGCGATGGGCGTGATCGTGGCCGAGGGCCTCGTCATCACGGCGCTGGTGCTGCTCGGCATCCGGCAGGCCGTGTTCAACGCCATCCCGACCGAGTTGAAGAAGGCCATCTCGGTCGGTATCGGGCTCTTCATCCTGTTCATTGGGCTGGTCAACGGCGGGATCGTCGTCGCCGACCCGGCGACACTGGTGGCGCTGGGTGACCTGCGCGGGGTGCCGGTCTTCGTCACGGCCTTCGGTCTGGCCCTCACCATTGCGCTCATGGCGCGCAACGTCAGGGGTGCGATCCTGTGGGGCATCCTCGGCAGCACCGTGGTGGCGATCATCGCCAAGGCGGTCACCGGGACCGACGCGTTCGCGCCCGGCGTGGCCGAAATGCCGAGCCAGTGGATTGCGTCGCCCGACTTCGGCACGATCGGTCAGTTCTCCTTCGGCTTCATCGCCGAACTGGGCGTGCTCACCGCCATCCTGGTGGTGTTCGCCCTCATGCTCTCCGACTTCTTCGACACCATGGGCACCCTGATCGGGGTTGGCAGCCAGGCGGGCTACCTGAACGAGAAGGGTGAGTTGCCCCAGGCGCAGCGGGCGCTGGTCGTCGACTCGCTCGCGGCGGTCGCGGGCGGCGCGGCGGGGACCTCCTCCGCCACGACCTACATCGAGTCGGCGGCCGGGGTCGGCGTCGGCGGGCGCACGGGGTTGGTGGCGGTCGTCACCGGCATCCTCTTCCTGCTGGCCATGCCGCTGGCGCCGCTGGTCGAGGTGGTTCCGAGCCAGGCGACGGCGCCGGCACTGATCATCGTCGGCTGGATGATGATGTCGGTGCTGAGCGAGCGCGAGACGCGCACGCATGAGGGCCGGACGATCGTGGCCCGGGCCATCGACTTCGCGAACCTCGAAGAGGGCCTGCCGGTCGTCGCCACGATGGTGATGATGCCGCTGACCTACAACATCACCAACGGCATCGGCGCCGGCTTCATCACCTGGACGCTGATCAAGATCTTCAAGGGGAAGTTCCGCGAGGTGCACCCGGCGATGTACATCGCCAGCATCGCCTTCCTCGTGTACTTCCTCCGCAGCTACCTCGGCGTCGAGGTCTAGCCGGACGCGGAGGCGCCACGAGCACACGACGGGCGGCGGGGAACACGTCCCCGCCGCCCGGTTGTTTCCAAGACCAGTACGCCGCGACGAGGTACCCGCTGCACCGCGCGGACCGCAGGAAGGACGGCAGCCGACCATGGACCACACCGACCACGTCAACCTGCTCCACGGCGGCGTACCCGCGGGGCCAGGCGTCTGGGCCGACCTTGGCTCCGGCACCGGCGCCTTCACCCTGGCGCTGGCCGACCTGCTCGGCCCCGGCGCGACGATCTACTCCGTCGACCGCGACGCCGAAGCGCTCCGCCGCCAGGAGCGCGCGATGCAGGCCCGCTTCCCGGACACGACCCTGCACCTCCTGGTCGCCGACTTCACCCGCCCGCTCCCGCTGCCGCCGCTCGACGGCATCGTCATGGCCAACTCGCTCCACTTCGTGCAGGACAAGGAGCCGGTACTTCACCTGATCCACGGCTACCTCCGGCCCGGCGGGCGCCTGCTCCTGGTCGAGTACGACACCGACCACGGCAACCGCTGGGTTCCCTATCCCCTCAGCTACGGCACCTGGGAAACCCTCGCCGCTCGTGCCGGCTTCACCGGCACCCGCCTCCTCGCCACCCACCCCAGCCGCTACTTCCACCGCATCTACTCCGCCGCCAGCGAGCGGGGGGAGGACCACGCCCGTCCCTCGTAGGGGCGGATTTGGAATCGACCCGTCCTGCCCGGGCCGCGCGGACGCCTGGGCCGTGACATGGCCGAAACGGGTGTTGGGAGGGTTTTCGCGCCGTGGCGCGTGCACGGTTCAGCGGTGGAAGGGTTTTCGCGCGGTGACATGTGCCCGGGTTGAGCGGTGGAAGGATCCGCGCGCCGTGGCCCGTGCCCGGGGCTCAAGCCGCCGGGCTGACAAGGAAAGCCGGCTGAAGCCGGCTGGGGACAGAGCGCTCACACTCAGATAGAGAGGTGTCCGCCGGTCGGCGCGTGCCCGGGGCTCAAGCCGCCGGGCTGCATAGGGGTAAGCCCACTGAAGGAGCTGCGATGGCCATGCCCCGGCTGACCCGATCCGGCAGCCCGCGGGACGCCCAATCCCGAGCCCCTTCAGTGGGCTTTTCCTTGTCAGCCCGGCGGCTTGAGCCCCGGGCACATGCCACGACGCGGCGACCTGCCCGCCACCCATCCCGGCGACGGTCGGCAGCCGCCCGAGCCGGCGGAGGCGGGCGGGAGACGGCGCGGCTGGTATGCAGGATTAATTCGTCAAACTCCATCAGCCGGCTTTCCTTGTCAGCCCGGGGGTTATGGACTTTGACAAAATAATCCGGCATTCCCTCGCCACCGTTCCCAGCCGGCTTTAGCCGGCTTTCGCTGTGAGCCCGGCGGCTTGAGCCCGGGCACGGGCCGAGCGCGTACATCCATAGAATTCGTCAAACGCCATTACCCCCGGGCACCAACCACCTCGCAGGAATCGTCCCCCCACCCCACGCACCGATCTGCAATCACGCTTGCACCACACCACCTTCTTCGCTATGATCGTTGCAGCATCAGACCGGATACACGGCGGGGTGCGCGGCCCTGCCCGCGCGGACACGCCGAGTCCCGCGCGGGGAAGCGCGGAAGGAAGAGGGGGCTACGGGACCGATGAGTACCCAACGGCAGATGCGCCTCATGTCGCCCACCGGGCATCTCGGCTTCACGCCGATCGAGCGCGGCAGCTTCGAGATCGGCCTCAGGCACGAGCCGGACGCCATCGTGGCCGACTCCGGGAGCTGCGACATCGGCCCCTACCCGCTCGGCTCGGACCAGCCCCACAGCCCGCGCGAGTGGCAAATGCACGACATCGAGCTGATCGTCCGCGGCGCCCGCGAGCTGGGGATCCCGGCCATCATCGGCTCGGCCTCCGACACCGGTACCGACCGGGGTGTGGACGACTACGTGGCGATGGTACGGGAGGTGGTCGAGCGGGAGCGGCTCGGCCCGGTGCGCGTCGCCGCGATCTACTCCGAGATCGACCGCGAGTTGCTGCGCGGGCTGATCCGCGACGGGGTCGAGATCGCCGGGCTGAACGGCCGGCCACCTCTCGACGAGGCGACGCTGGACCGCACCGACCGGATCGTGGGCGTGATGGGCGCCGAGCCGATCATCGACGCGCTGGATGCCGGGGCGGAGATCATCATCACCGGCCGGGCGTCGGACAGCGCGATCTTCGCGGCGCCGGCCCTGCGCGCGGGCTACCCGAAGGCGCTCGCTTACTGCCTGGGCAAACTGCTGGAGTGCGCTTCCTTCTGCGCCGAGCCCTACATGGGCAAGGAGACCGTCATCGGCACGATCACCGATGAGGAACTGATACTGGAGCCGATGCACCCGGGCCAGCGCTGCACCCCCGCGTCGGTCGCCGGGCACGCCATGTACGAGCGGATCGACCCGTTCACCGAGACGGTCTCGGCCGGGTCGCTCGACCTGCGCGGCATCCGCTATGAGGCGATCGACGAGCGGCGGACGCGCGTCACCGGCCCGCGGTTCATCGACGCCCCGCGTCCGACGATCAAGCTGGAGGGGGCGGGCAAGGTCGGCGAACGGGCGCTGGCGATCATGGGCATCCGCGACCCGATCACCCTCTCCTATCTCGACGAGGTCATCGCCTTCGCGCGCCGAAAGGTCGAGGAGCGCTTCGGCCCGCCCGGCCAGCCCGGCGGCTATGAGCTCTTCTATCATGTCTTCGGTCGCAACGGCGTGATGGGCTACCTGGAACCGACGCCGGAAGTCGTCGGGCACGAGGTGGGTGTCGTCGTGGAAGCCGTGGCCCCGACCCGGGTGATGGCCGACGAGATCGCGGCGCTGGGCTCGCGCAACATGTTCTACGCCCGGCTGCCGGTAGTGAAAGGCACCGCGGGCGGGGCGTCCTTCTTCTCCGACGAGGTGCTGGCGGCCCGGCCCGGCTACCAGTGGACGGTCGCCCACGTGCTGCCGGTCGACGACCCGCGTGAACTCTTCCGCACGCGACTGCTGACGGTGGGAGGGTAGGAAATCCGATGGCAGGAGAGACCGGCACCACGATGAAGCTGCGGGACATGGCGACGACCATCCGGAGCAAGAACGCCGGGGTCGACCACGTGACCTTCGACATCATCTTCCGGGAGCCGCGCTACTACGAGGCGGCCAAGCGGAGCGAGGCGCTCACCCCGCAGCGCATCGCCGAACTCTACCGCATCCCGGTCGAAGACGTGGTCAGCTTCGTGGCCTTCGACCCAGCGCAGGCGATCAAGTTCACCATCCGGCGGCGACGTCCGGCCGGCAGCCCCGGCGAGCCCGATACCTTCGGCTCGCAGATGTACCCGCCGCTCTTCGGCATTGAGATCGCGGTGGACGACGCCGATTGATTCACGGCCACAGCGTGGCCACCACAACGGCAACCCCCAACAACCGACAAGCGGGAGGGAGCGCGCTCCCTCCCGCTTGTCGTATCGGACAATGCCGCGCCCGCACTACTCCGCGACGACCGGGATCGTCTGGTACGCACTCGTGCACGGCAGGCCGTGGGCGATCTCCAGGACGCGGTCCGCCGGCCGGAAGATGGTGCAGGAGATCGTCTCCGAGGCGCGCTCCGGGGTGCGGTGGACGCAGATCGAGCCGACCGGGCCGTCGTGCCGCGCCATGAGAGCCCGCGCAAAGGCGGGGTCGACCTGCCCGGCGGCCTCGGCCAGCGCGGTCTGGACGGCCGCGTAGCGGCGGCGGGAGTGGTCGGCGGCGTCGGGCCAGGCCTCGATATAGGCGTCCGCCAGCGCAGGGGAGACGAAGTGGTTGGTGGCCACCACGGCAGCCCCTGCCCGGCGCACGATGGCGCGCGTGTGGTAGCCGCACTCGACGGTGGCGAGCGTGCCGTGGGCATCGGCCAGCACGAGGTTGCCCGTGCCCTGCATCGGGACCGAGGCGAGGTACGCCAGCGCCGAGTCGACCGTCTCGTGTTCCTCCAGCACGTGGAGCATCAGGCTGTAGCGCGGCAGCCCAGGCCCCAGGTCGCGCGAGGGGACGTGCGTATCAGCGATCGCCAGCCCGGCCGCGTTCATGCCGGAGCTGTACACGCCGGGCGCGCCGGCGCTCGTCACCGCGCACCAGGGGATGCCCCGCTCAGGCCGGACGCGCAGCACAATCTGTAGCGGCAGGTGGTCGAGCCGGTAGTCGCGGTTCTTGACCAGGAGCGGGGTGCCGTCCTGGGTTACGGTGCCACTGGCCGCCCAGGTCGTGCAGCCCTCCTCCGGGCCGGGGTGCCCGGCGCGTGCGAGATCGTGCAGGTAGGAGGCCGTCGCCGCGGCGAAGAGGAGATCGGGGTCGAGATCCATGCCCTCGGCCATCCCGGCGATCTGCTCCAGCGTGGCCGGAGAGTGGCGCTCCAGCGCGGCGCGCAGGTCGGCCAGGCGCGCGCGGCGCGCTTCCGCCGGGAGCGGCACTTCAGCCTGATGGCGCTCGGCGGCGGCGCGGATCATCGGCGCGAGCGACTGGACAGCCTGCCCGTGCTGGCGGCCGATCTCCCGGTGGCTCCCGGCGACGTCGACGACACGGATGGCGGCGCTCGCCGCGGCAGGCTCGCTCATCGGTTCCCTCCCATGGACGCATCGGACGCGAAGAGGTGGCAGGCGACGCCGTGGCCGTTCCGCTCCACCCAGCGCGGCACCTCGGTCTCGCAGATACGCCCGATCTTGTAGGGACACCGGGTATGGAAGCGGCAGCCGGACGGCGGGTTGGTCGGGTCCGGCAAGTCGCCGCGGAGGACGATCCGCTCGCGCGGCCGGCGCTCCAGGCGCGGGATGGCCGAGAGGAGTGCGCGGGTGTAGGGGTGCTGCGGATTCGCGTAAAGCTCATCGGTGGGCGCCTGCTCGACGATCTTGCCGAGATACATCACCGCCACGCGGTCGCTGACGTGACGGACGACCGCCAGGTTGTGAGCCACGAAGAGGTACGAGAGCCCGTACTCCTCCTGCAGCTCCTCCAAGAGGTTCAGGATCTGGGCCTGAATCGACACGTCGAGCGAGGACACCGGCTCGTCGGCGACGATGAAGCGCGGGCGGACGGCGAGGCTGCGGGCAATGCCGATGCGCTGCCGCTGGCCGCCGCTGAACTGGTGCGGGTAGGCGTCGAGGTGGCGCTCGTTCAACCCCACCCGCCGCAGCAGCGCCACGCTCTCGGCTTCCTGGGCGTAGTAGTCGCGCACACCCCGGCGCGCGAGCGGCACGGCCAGAATCTGGCGCACCGTCTTGCGCGGGTTGAGCGAGGCGTACGGGTTCTGGAAGACGATCTGCGCCTCCTGGCGGAAACGGGCCAGCCGCTCGCCGCGGGCGTCGTCGATGCGCTCGCCGTCGAAGTAGATCTCGCCGCTGGTCGGCTCGTGCAGGCGCAGGAGGAGCCGACCCAGCGTCGTCTTGCCGCAGCCGCTCTCGCCGACCAGGCCGAGCGTCTCTCCCCGATGCACCGCCAGATCGACTCCGGCGACGGCCTGGAGGACCGTCTCCTTCTCACGAGCAATGAGGCGAGCGACGATGCCGGGGCGGAACACGAAGTGCTTGGTTACGCCGCGCGCCTCGACCAGCGGGCGGTCGTGCATCGCCGTCATGCTTCTCCCTCCCGCCGGCCGGCATCGAGGAGCAGGCAGCGCGCGTGGTGGCCGGAGCCGACTTCGACCCAGGGCGGCGCCTGTGCGGTGCAGGCCGGGATCGCCCGGTGGCAGCGCGGCGCGAACGGGCAGGCGTTGTCCGGCAGCGCGGCGAGGTCCGGCACCTCACCCGGGATCGGCTCCAGCGGGGCACGCTCGCCTTCGAGCCGGGGAATCGAGCGCAGCAGCCCCTCGGTGTAGGGATGCCGCGGCCGGAACAGGACCTCCTCGGTGGCACCGCTCTCGACGATGCGGCCGGCATACATGACCGCAATCCGGTCGCAGAACTCAGCCGCCACGGCGAGGTCGTGGGTGACCAGAATGATGCTCGTGCCGTGGTCGCGGTTGATCTGGCGCATCAGGTCGAGGATCTGCGCCTGGATGGTGACGTCGAGCGCGGTGGTCGGCTCGTCGGCCAGCAGGATGCGCGGTCGGCACGAGAGCGCGATGGCGATCAGGGCGCGCTGCTGCATCCCGCCGCTGAACTGATGGGGATAGTCGCGGTAACGCAGCTCCGGCGCCGGGATGCCGACCTCCTGCATGACCCGCACGACCGCCTCACGCTCTGCGCGCAGTCGCCCGCGGTCGAACAGGTCGTGCGGCCAGCGGCGCTTGCGGTCGGGATCGAGCCGACCGTGGATGCGCAGCGCCTCGCGGATCTGCTCCCCGACGGGGAACACCGGGTTCAGCGTCGTCATCGGGTCCTGGAAGACCATGGCGATGTCGCTGCCGCGCAGCGCGCGCATGGCGCCCATCGGGAGATCGAGCAGGTTCTGACCACGGTAGCGGATCGTGCCCCGGGCAATGCGCCCCTGGCGCGGGATGAGCCGGAGGATCGACAGCAGGGTCATGCTCTTGCCGCTGCCGGACTCTCCGACGATGCCGAGGATCTCGCCCTCGTAGAGACGGAGATTCACGCCGTCCACCGCGCGCACCGTGCCGCGCCGGGTCGCGAACTGGACCGCGAGGTCGTCGATTTCCAGGAGCGGTGTGCCGCGGTTCTCCGCCTGCCGGGTCGTCTGCATCAGGAATCTGCCTGCCTCCCCGTGGCCCTACTGGGCCTTCAGCCGTGGGTCGAGGATATCGCGCAGCCCCTCGCCCAGAAGGTTGATGCTCAGGACCAGGATCAAGATGGCCAGGCCCGGGAAGGTGGCGACCCACCAGGCATCGAGCATGTAGTCGCGCCCCTCGGCCACCATCGAGCCCCAGGCCGGGGTCGGCGGCTGGATGCCGAGCCCGAGGAAGGAGAGGGACGCCTCGGCGATGATGAACGTGCCCATGCGCAGCGTGCCGACGACAATGACCGGGTTCATCACGTTCGGCAGCGTCTCGCGCAGGAGGATCGCCCAGCCGGGCTGGCCGAGGGCGCGGGCGGCCTCGACGTACTCCTTCGTCTTCTCCGCCAGCATCTCCCCGCGCACCAGGCGGAAGAACTCGACCCAGGACTTGAAGGTCAGCGCGAGGATGATGATCCAGAAGCCGGGGCCGAGGATCGTCATCACGCCGATGGCGAAGATGAGCATTGGGAAGGCGAGCAGGAAGTCGGCGATCCGGCTGACGACCGCGTCCAGCGGGCCGCGGTAGTACGCCGCAACCGCGCCGAGTAGCACCCCAACCACCGCCGAGAAGAAGGTGGTGAGCACGCCGATCGCGATCGAAACCCGCGCGCCGTAGATGATCCGGCTGAGAAGGTCGCGCCCGACCGGATCGCCGCCCAGGATGTACCCATCGCCGCCGAACCCGGCCGGTGGTGCCAGCCGCTGGGAGAGCTGGCTCTCGTCGATGCCGTGCGGCGCGATGGCGGGCGCGAAGATCGCGGCCAGGATGTAGATCAGGACGATCACGCCACCGAGCAGCGCCGTCGGGTGGTGGAACAGCTCAACGGCAACGCCGGCCAGGCCACGCCCGGCGAGACGCAGGCGAACCCGAGTCCTGCCACGCAGGGCTGCGAATCGCCCCGGCGGCTTCGCGTACGTCGTCTCGGTGATCGTCGGCTGCACCTTGCTGATCGGTCCACTCCCTCCCCGGACTAGAGCGCGATCTTCGGGTTCAGGTAGGTGTAGGCGATATCGACGGCCAGGTTGGCGAGCGCGAAGGTGCAGGCATAGATGATGACGACCCCCTGCACCAGCGGGTAGTCCCGGGCGAAGATGGCGTCCACCACCAGCCGGCCGATGCCCGGCCAGGAGAACACGGTCTCGACGATCATGTTGCCGCCGAGCAGCGTGCCGACCTCCAGGCCGAGGATGGTCACGGTCGGGATCAAGGCGTTACGCAGTGCGTGCTTCCCGACGACCACCAGCTCATGCAGCCCCTTGGCCCGCGCGAGGCGCACGTAGTCCTGGCTGAGCGCCTCCAGCATGCTGGAGCGGACGACCCGCGCCAGGAGCGCGGCCATGACCGCGCCGAGTGTGACCGAGGGGAGGACCAGGTGCTTGAGGCTATCGACGAGGGCTTGCCCGTTGCGCGTCAGGATGCTGTCGAGCACGTAGAGGCCGGTGACGTGGTCCGGCTCCAGACCGATCGTCGCCCGGCCGCCGACCGGGAGCCACTTCAGACGCACGGCGAAGAGCATGATGAGCACGATCCCGAGCCAGAACCCGGGCATCGAGATGCCGACGAAGGCCCCGGCCATGCTCAGGCGGTCGACCGGCGAGTTGCGCCAGTAGGCGGAGAGGGTCCCGATCGGGAGCGCCACCGCCAGCGCGAAGAGGAGCGCGCCGAGGGCCAGCTCGATCGTCGCCGGGAAGCGGTCCATGATCAGGCCGGTGACCGGCTTGCGCTGCACGATCGACGTGCCGAGATCCCCCTGCAGGACGCCGGAGAGATATGAACCGAGCTGGACATGGAGCGGCTGATCGAGCCGGTACTGGGCCTTGAGCAGGTCGATCTGCTCCTGGGAGACGTTGCCCTCCTGGCCCATGATGAGGTCGACCGGATCCCCCGGCAGGTAGCGCATAAAGAAGAACACGAACACGGCGATGGCCAGCATCAACACGCCGGTCGCGATGAGTCGCTCCACGATTCGCGCCGCGCGCAACGCGTTCCGTCCTCTCCGCTACGGTGTCATCGCCGTGTTCCCAGGCGTGCGGGCGTCGCACGGCGCCTCGCCCGTCGCGCGCCCTCCCACCACAGGATGGACGGGCGGGGCGCCCGCACTCCCATCCTTCTGAAACTCTACCCCGGTAGGAGCGGGGCCTGTCCCCCGCCCTTACCGGAGGATCGACGCGGCCGGGCATGCCGGCCAAAGGCGTGCCCTAGCTCGCCAGCCACGTATCGGCGAGCAGTTCGCGGCCGTCCGGACCGGGCTCCCAGTTCTGCAGCGCCGCGGACCCGGCCTCGACCTCGTTGGGCACCCAGAGGAAGACCCAGGGCGCATCCTCATACAGAATCTGCTGCACCCGCTTGTAGATCTCGGCCGCCTCGTCCTTGCTGGCCACGGCACCCTGCTCGAGCAACTCGTCCAGCTCCGGATTGCTGTACTGCGAGTAGTTGCCGCGGCCGCCGGTCATCAGCGTCGGGTTGATCAGGTCAACCGGGTGCCGGAAGGAGTTACCCCACGAGCCGAGCAGCATCTGCCGCTCACCCTTGAGCGTCGCCTCCTGCAGCACCGGCCACTCCCAGATGCGGACGCTGGCGTCCAGCCCGAGCTGGCGGTACTGCTGCACGATGATCTCGGCCACCGCCCGGTCCGGCTCCTGGGCGTCGAGCACGAACTGGAAGCTCGTCCCGACCCCAGCCTCTTCGAGCAACTGCTTGGCCTTGTCCGGGTCGTAGGGGTAGGGCTGCAGCGAGGTATCGTAGAACTGGCTGAAGGGCGGCACGGCGCCGGTCATGCGCACGGCCTCGCCGCCGAGCACCTGGTCGATGATCGACTGGACATCCAGCCCGTAATTCATCGCCTGACGCACCAGCTTGTTGTCGAACGGCGGCCGCGTCACATTCATGGCAAGCCAGGTGGTCCGCGTGCCGTCGTACGACTTCACCACGATGTTCGGGTCGGTGCGGAGCGACCGGGCACTGTCCACATTCAGGTTCTGGACGATGTGGACATCGCCGGCCTTGAGCGAGGCAAGGCGCGACGACAACTCCGGAATCACCCGGAAGACCACGCCGTCCGCCTTGGCCGGGCCGACCGGCGGCATGTCCGGCGAGCCGCCGTAGTAGTCGTCGTAGCGCTCCAGCACGATCCGGTCGCTGACATCGCCTTCGACGAACTTGAACGGCCCGGCGCCGATCGGCTTGGCCGCCAACCCCGCACCGCCGACCTCCTCGACGTACGCCTTCGGCACGATCTGGTTGTGGACCAGACCCGCCAGCAGGATCGCCTCAGGCACCGGGCTCTGCAACACGATGCGCACGGTCTGGTCGTCCGGCGCCGTAATCTCGGCAATCGGCGGGAGTAGGCTCTGACGCGGCGAGGTTTCGCCGTCCATCATGCCGTCCATCGCCACGCGCTCCAGGGAGAAGCGCACGTCCTCCGCCGTGAGCGGGTCGCCGTTGTGGAACGTCACGCCGGAGCGGATCTTGAACTCCCACGTGGTGTCATCGATCTGCTCCCAGGACTCGGCGATCTCCGGAACGATCTCGCCGTCCTGCCGGCGCGTCACCAGGCCGTCGAACATGGCGCGGAGGACCGTCTCCGTCACCCGGTCCCGGTGGTTCGCCGGGTCGAGCGACTGGAGCGGCGCGGTGATCGCGACGGTGATGACCCCGCCACCCTCGCCGGCCGGCTCGGGCGTCTCCTCGGCCGCCGGGGTGCCGCCGCTCGCCTGGGTCGGCGTCGACTCAGCCGACCCCTGCTGCCCACCGCCGCTCGAAGGCGTAGGCGTCGAGTCCCCACCGCCGCAGGCCGCCAGCAGCGCGGACAACGAGAGCCCGGCCGCGGAACCCGCGGCGAGACGAAGCAGGGCCCGGCGGCTCATGTCCGTCCGGTACAGGCGATCCACGTTTCCGGTCACATCGGGGTTCTCGTTATCGGCCATCCACCATCTCCTCTCCTCCGGCGGCCGTGCCCGGCTCACCCGTTCTGCTCCGCTCCGTCCACCATCCCTTGCTCTCGGTAGAGGCGATCGACCTCGCGCAGCACGGCCAGGGCGCGCTCCGGCTCCCGGACCGCGATCTCAGCCAGCAAGAGGTTGACGACCGCTATGAGGCCAACCGGCGACAGGCTGTGACCCACCCCGCGCGTGGCGGCGACCAGGACGTGGTCGGCGATGCGCGCCGGGGGCGACACGCTGCTGTCGGTCAGGGCTATCGTCGGCACCCCGCGTTCGGCCGCGCCGGCCAGGGCCGCGACGGTGTCCCGCAGGTAGCGCCAGACGCTGACGCCGATCATCAGGTCGGTGGGTCGCAGGTTGGCGAGAGTGATGGTCAAGCTGGAGCCGCCCTCGGTCAGCACGGTGGTGCGGATGCCAAGGCTGTTCAACCCGTGCCCCAGGAAGACGGCCACCGCCGCCGAAAAGCCCATGCCGACGACGATCACGTGGTCCGCGCGGCAGATCGCCTCCACCGCCGCGTCGACCGCCTCCGGCTGGGTCTGGTTCAGCGTCTGGTTCAGGTTCTCAATGTCGTTGGTGAAGACCTTGACCGGCAGTTGCTGCCGGTCCATCGGCTGCTGCCGCTGCTGCTCGATGCGCTGGACGAAGGTCAGGCGCTCCGGGATGCGGCCGCGGATCACCTCCTGCAACTCCGCGTAGCCGCTGAACCCGAGGGACTGCGCCAGGCGGACCACCGTGGCTGCATCGACATCCACCGCCTTACCCAGCTCGGCGGCGGACGCGAAAGCCGTGAACGCCTCATTGTCGGCGATGAATCGCGCCACCTGCCGCTGTTTCGGACTGAGTTGGTCGTAGCGCTCGGCGATCCGCCGCTGTAGCTCCGAAGGTACCATCGTTCCTCCGCCACGCACGTGGCGCTCACGGATATGCAGCCAGGTTTCAGCCTGCCCTCAATCTAGCACAGACCCCGCCCTCGTGCAATACATGTCGCAGAAACAGCCCAATCCGCCACGAGCGTTGCAGCACGCGGCAACACGCCGCGCACAAACAGCCGCGGGCGCTCTTAGATCGCCCGCGGACCCGATAGGCAATGTTAGGAATGGTTAGGGGCAAGTGGTTCTAGAGAGCGGCAGGAGAGACGGCCGAATGACGACGGCGCAGAATTACGCAGCGAGCCATCCTTAGGG